>CAZYYC010000025.1:0-27698 GCA_964650935.1 uncultured Anaerolineales bacterium | reverse complement strand
GGACAGTCGTTTCCCTCAGGCTGGATCTGGATGCAGACGAACCACTTCGCGACTCCGGGCATCAGCCTGACCGCCTCCATCGCGATGATCCCATGGATCGGACGGGCCTTCCCCGGTTTCATCGTGGGCCTGCTCCTCGACGATACCCTCTACCGCTTCGCGACCTATACCGGGGCAACGACGACACACCTCTCGCTCACCGAGGAGGTCGTCACCTGGCGCATGCAGGATGCTCTCTACATCCTCGATATCGTCGCCCATCGCGCTGACGCCGGCAAGCTCCGCGGCCCGAGCCGTCACGATATGGGACGTCCGGTCCCCGAGACGCTCGGCGCCCGGGTTGACGTCACGTTGCGCACCCGCTTCGGTGACACGATCATCTACAGCGGCACCGGGGCGTGTGCCGGTATGGAGATCGGCGGCGACATCGCCCCGCTCCTCAGGAGCTAGCTCCATGGCCAACAACTGGCCGGTGATGCTGTGGATGCAGTTCAGCCCTCTGGGCCGGGGCCTCTTGTTGCTGTGGCTGCTCACCATGCTCTCCCTACCGGCCCTGATCCGCACGTGGGGAGAGCGCATACGAACCTACGTCATCATCGCGAGCGTCCTCTTGCAGGCCGCGACGATCATCACGATCCTCTTGCCCGTCTGGGGCGCCACCACCACCCTGCGTTCGGTGGCGCTCGTGCTGGTATTGGGGTGGCTTGCGGAGTTCGTGGGGTCAAAGACGGGCATCCCCTTCGGGCGCTACCATTACACGCAACGCCTGCAGCCACAGCTGGGCGGCGTCCCGCTGCTCATCCCGGTCGCATGGCTGATGATGCTTGCCCCGGCTTGGGCCGTCGGTGCGGCGATAACCGGCAGTGGACGCGGCATGGGCTTCGTCGTCGCAAGCGCCCTCGCTTTCACGGCCTGGGACCTCTTCCTCGATCCCCAGATGGTTGCCTGGGGACTGTGGGTATGGCCTAGGAGCGAGGTCCGAGCATCACCGCCTGCGCCCGATCGAGCAGCCGAGCGCAGGCCCGGTCTGCCCCATCGCGCACGCACGCGTGGCTTCTTCGGCATTCCTTGGAGCAACTACGCAGGCTGGTTGGTCGTCTCCGCCTTGATCACGTGGATAGCCGTGCCCGCCGCCGCGCTCCCGACACCGGCAGGAACACCGCTCATCACCATCTACGGGCTGGTCTGGGTGCTCGAAACCGTCGGTCAGCTCGTCTTCTGGCACCTGACCGGCCCGGGCCTGACGGGTGGCGTGGTGATGGGCAGCTGCCTGCTCTGGGCGCTCCTCAAGGGCTGACCGGAGGCGACGCGCACCTTGCCAATCATGTCGGATCACCTAGACTGAGCGCATTGATGAGATGAAAGGAAGACGCTACGTGAAGCAAATCCATTTCACCGACCTAACGCTCAGGGACGGTCAGCAGAGCCTAGCCGCTACCAGAATGACGACGCCGCAGGCCGTGAGCGTCCTGGAGATCATCAGCGATGCCGGCTACGAGGCGATCGAGCTGTGGGGTGGCGCCACGCTGGACAGCTGCGTGCGCTATCTCAACGAGGATCCCTGGGAGCGTCTCGACGCGTTCCATGCCGTGCTCGCCGCACCCCATCGGTTCCGAACGCTCCTGAGAGGTCAGAACCTCTTTGCCTACCAGCCCTTCCCCGACGATCTGGTCATCGATTTTGTCAAGGAGGCGGTGCGATCGGGCAGTGGCCTTATCCGCATCTTCGACGCTCTGAACGACTGGCGCAACCTGCAGATCGCGTTGCTCGCGGTGAAGGCCTACGGCGGCGTGGTAGAGGCGGCTATGAGCTACACCGTCAGCCCCGTCCACACAACCGACTACTATGTCGAGCTGGCGACCAAGCTCGCCGATGAGGGCGCCGACCGCATCGCCCTCAAGGACATGGCCGGGCTCCTGCAACCTGAGGACGCGATCGAGCTCTTCGCCAAGCTCCGCGCAGCCGTGGATCTGCCCCTTGTCTGCCACAGCCACACCACCACCGGCGTCGCCACCCTCAACGCGATCCTGGCGATGCAAGCCGGCATCGACACCATCGACACGGCGATCACGCCCTTTGCCGGCGGGACCTCGCATCCCCCCGTGGAGGTCCTGACTGTCTTCGCTGAAGCCCTCGGGCTTGACCACGGCCTCGACAAGGGGCGCATCCGGCAGGCGCAGGCCCGACTCTACGAGATCGCCGAGGAGCTCAAGCCCTATATCGCGGAGGACAACCGCGTCACGCACCCTGTCAGCTTTGAGGCGGTCGACCGGCGACGCGTCGACGACATCCTAACACTGACTCAACGTGCACAGGCGACCGATCTGCGCCGCGCCCGGGGCCTTCTGCGCGACTTCCTCACCTCGCTGGGCTATCCCTCGCACGACGACGAGATCCTTAACGCGCAGATCCCCGGCGGGATGCTCTCCAACCTCCAGGCACAGCTTAGGCAAATGGGACAGATGGAACGCTTTGATGAGATCCTGGCGGAGATCCCGGCGGTGCGCGCCGACGTCGGCTACGTGCCGTTGGTCACACCGACGAGCCAAATCGTCGGTTCGCAGGCCACCTTCAACGTGATGATGGGCCGCTACCAGATGGTCTCCAACGAGTTCAAGATGCTGCTACGAGGCGAGTTCGGGAGGACGCCGACGCCGCCGAACCCAGAGGTCATCGCCCAGGTGCTGGGCACCGAGGATGAGCCACTGCGCTACCGTCCGGCCTCCTACCTCCACCCGGTCCTGGAAGACGATCATGACCTACCCTTCGTCCGCACCCACCGCGATCTACTGTTGCACCTGATGCTGAAACAACCGGCGGACGACTATCTCAAGGCCAAGTACGCCCTAGACTGACCGAGGTCACTTGCCCCTCACCCGGGAACACCGGCGGCGTACATAGCCGCCGCAGCAAGCAGTGCTTCGGGCTTTCCTCCCACCGGGGGGACCTACAAAGGGGAGGAGGCTCTACTGCGCCGGCGTGCCGAAGTCGGCGATGAAGTAGTAACCGCGCCCGTTGCCCGGCACCACGCCGACGCCGACCTCCGTCAGCACGGAGCTCAGAATCGTACGGCGGTGCGGATCATTGGGCGGCGTCTCGTTCATCCACATCGCCATCGCGCGCTCCGGCGTCTCGTACCAGGCCCAGCATTCCGACCACCGTACGGGATTGTACCCCTCGCGGATGATGCGCTGCCGATAGGTCGAACCGTCGGAGCCGGTGTGGCTGCACCATCCACGCGCGTAGCAGTCGTCGGCGTGAAGCTGCGCCGCACGGGCCAGCGTCCCGTTCCACGCCAGGGCCGGCAGCCCGTGCGCCGACCGCTCAGCATTGATCAGGCGGTAGACCTCGGTGGCAAGTGCGGCGGCGTCTGCCGGCGGCGGGGCCACGACGACCTCCGGAGAAGGTGTCGGCGGTTCGGGCTCCACCTCGGGCTCCGCGACCTCACTCACCCCTACGTCGACCTCGTCTTCGGCCTGCGGCTCAACCGCCGCAGCGATCAAGGGCGCCGCCGTGGGCGATGGTGTCGGGGGTACCGGGGGGGCGACGGGGGCTGCAGGGGCCACGTTGGCGCTCGCCGGCACCTCCGCGGGCCCGCCCAGCGGCAGGATGAGGGGCTGTCCCACCGAGAGGAAGTTGGCCTCCAGTCCCTGGTTGGCTGCCTCCAGCTCGATCAGGGCCAGGCCGTAGCGAGCTGCGATCGCGCCCAACGTCTCGCCTGTAGCGACCTCGTGGACCACCCAGAAGCGCGAAGCGTGCGACCACGCCTGCGCCGCAGGGATCTCAAGGACCTGCCCGAGGCGTATGTTGGTGGCTGCTCCCAGGTCATTCTGCAGCTGAATCGCTGCCATCGGCACGTCGAACTGCATCGCGACGCCCAACAGCGTATCGCCGCTGACGACGGTGTACGAGCGGGTTGGCCCAGGCTCGAGCGCCCCGCCCGGAGCACCCGGCGCCCCGTCCGGAGCATCCGGCGCCTTCTCGTCCAAAGCCGCCGTCAGCGCCGCAGCCTCCTCCACGACCGGCTCGTCCCCTGACAGCGTCTCAAGCGTGAGCGGGGCATTCGAAGGCTGAGGTCCGTCCATTGCCGGCGGCTGAGGGACCGCTGCCTCGAGGTCGCCAAGCTCCTCGACGCGCCCAAGACCAGCCGCCGCTTGAGAGATCGAGGAAGCCGCGGCATCGGCGGGTAGCGCAGCCTGCTCAGGATCCGACGAGCAGCCTGCGACCAGCATCACCACCGCGACCAGCGCCAGGAGCGCTATCCTACGAGTCACCGCCGCCCTGCATGAGGGCAACGGCTCGGGCACACGGGGCCCAACTGCGCCGTCTGCCTGAACCCCGGAGCCGCTAGCTCTAGCATCAATCATAGTCCCCACTATACCCAGACGCGGGCACACGACAAGCCGGCATCGGTTGCCATTCCTGACGCGATCCTTACAATATCCTTATGAACAAGAGACACGTGATTGCCTACACCGACGGCAGCGCGCTCGGTAACCCCGGACCGGGCGGCTATGGCGCCATTCTGCAGCACGGGAACTACGAGAAGGAACTCTCGGGTGGCTTCCGCCACACGACCAACAACCGTATGGAGCTGCTCGCCGCCATTGAGGCGCTGAAAGCGCTCAAGGAACCATGCCACGTCACGCTGCACACCGATTCGCAGTATCTGGTCAACGCCATGACCAAGGGGTGGGCCCAGCGGTGGCGCCGCAACGGCTGGATGCGCAACAAGAAGGAACCCGCACTCAACGCCGACTTATGGGCCGAGCTGCTCGACCTCTGCGAGGTCCATGACGTGGACTTCATCTGGGTCCGCGGTCACGCCGGCGATCCGCGTAACGAGCGCTGCGACGCGCTGGCCAAGCAGGCTGCCGAGCTGCCGGACCTACCCCGTGATACAGGCTACGACTATCAGGGAGGAGCTTGAAGATGACCTCGACCCAAGACAACCGCAAGATGATGAAGAGTGACCTATGGCTGGAGATGCGCGACACGCCCACCGATCAGCAGCGGCGCCTCCCCCATCCGCCGGTCCAGGCACCCTTCTCCGACGCGCTGCCGCAGATCGACCTCATCCCCCCGGAGGCTTTCAGCATCGGCACGCTCTCCGTGCACGAGGCCATCGCCCAGCGCCGCAGCCATCGCGCCTACACCGACGCCCCACTCTCGCTCGAGGAGCTCTCGTACCTCGCCTGGGCCGCACAAGGGGTGCACGAAGTGTGGCGTGGGGGCATTGCGCTGCGCCGTACCGTCCCCTCAGCGGGCGCGCGCCATCCCTTCGAGAGCTATCTGGTTACCAACCGCGTCGAGGGGCTCGACGCGGGACTCTACCGCTACCTCTCCGTCGAGCATCGCTTGCTGCAGCTCCGCACCGACGCCGGTCTGCCGGACAAGACTGCCGAGGCCTGTCACGGTCAGGGATTTGTCGCGCGCAGCGCCGTCACCTTCGTCTGGACTGCGCTCCCCTACCGCACCGAGTGGCGCTACGCGGCGATGACGCCGAAGTTGGCCCTACTCGACGCAGGCCACGTCTGCCACAGCCTCTACCTGGCTGCTGAGTCGATCGGCGCCGGCGTCTGTGCCATCGCCGCCTACAATCAGGCCGCGATGGACGCCCTGCTCGGCGTCGACGGCGAGGAGGAGTTCGCGATCTACGTCGCGCCCGTAGGCAAAGTATAACGACGTCGGGCCCGAGCGGCCTGCCGATCCCGGATCAAAACGGAGCCACACTTGACACACGAAGATCAACGCGACGCCGCAGCTGCGGCGTCGCTCACGCTAGGGCAGATCGCCCAGACCTGGTGGCCGCTCGCCGTGAGCTGGCTGCTGATGAGCATCGAGGGGCCGGCCCACAGCGCCGTCGTCGCACGCCTGCCCAATGCCGAGATCAACCTCGCCGCCTGGGGTGGTATCGTCTTCCCCGTGGCTCTCATCATCGAGTCGCCCGTCGTGATGCTCCTCACCGCCTCGACGGCGCTGAGCAAGGACTGGGTCGCCTACCGCAGGCTGCGCACCATCGCGATCGCGTTGGGTGCCGCCTTCACCGTGCTCCACGCCCTGGTAGCCTTCACGCCGCTCTACGACCTCGTGGCGCGGGACATCATCGGAGCGCCCGCGGATATCCTCGAGCCGGGACGCCTCGGCCTGATGATCATGCTGCCCTGGACGATGGCCATTGCCTACCGCCGCTTCCAGCAGGGCGCGATGATCCGCTTCGGACAGACACGAGCCGTCGGGATCGGCACCGCCGTGCGGATGACGGCGAACGCCCTGGTCCTCCTCACCGGCTACCTGACCCGGCGCGTGCCGGGCATCGCGGTGGCGTCGGGCGCGGTCGCCATGGGCGTCATCGCCGAAGCCGCCTACGCCCACATCCGGGTGCAGCCGATCATCGAGCGCCAGATCCGCCTGGCGCCCCGCGACCCATCGCCTATGTCGACGCGCGCCTTCATCAGCTTCTATCTACCGCTGGCCCTCACCTCACTGATCTCCTTCTTCGTCTCGCCCGTCATCAGCGCCACCATGAGCCGTATGCCCAACGCCCTCAACTCGCTGGCGGCATGGCCCGTCGTGAGCGGCTTCCTCTTCGTGCTGCGCAGCCCGGGGATGGCCTTCAATGAGGTCGTGGTGGCCCTCCTGAACGACGCGACGGCGTTCCGGCGGCTGCGGCGCTTCGCGACGTTCCTCGGCGCGAGCCTGGCGGTGCTCATGACCATCGTGATCGCGACGCCGATCTCCGCGGTCTGGTTCGAGAAGGTGATGGCCCTGCCGACCGAGCTGCTGTCCATAGCGAACTTGGCCTTGGTGCTCGCGCTGCTGCTGCCGCCGCTGACGTTGCTCCAGAGCTGGTTCCAGGGGATGATCGTCAACAGCAAGCGCACACGCGCCGTCACCGAATCGGTGATGCTCCATCTGGCGGTCACGATCCTGGTGACCGGTGCAGGCGTCGTCGCGCAGCGCTACGATGGCCTGCTCGTCGCCGCCGCCTCGCTCTCCATCGCCGGGCTGGCCCAGGTCGGCTGGCTCGGCTACCGCAGCCGCCCCGTCGTCAGGAAGCTGTCGACCCCAACCTGATCCTAGCGGCGGTGCGCCGCGATGTAGTCCCAGTCGATGTCGTAGCCCATCCCCGGCAGCTGAGGGACGGTGACGTAGCCCTCGTCGTCGAGCGGGTCGGGCAGCGACTTGAGATAGGGGGGCGGCGTGTTGCCGTCAACGCCCGGCGCCAGGAGGCCGCGCTCGTAGTATTCGCAGGTGTCCTCGCTCGTCGCACCTAGGATCTGCAGGTTGCCGAAGCCGCTCATGTGGATCTCACACCGCACGCCATAGGCCTCAGCCACGGAGACCATCTTCTTCACGCCGGTGATGCCGCCGCGCAACACGTCGATGCGCGTCATATCCGAGGCCCGACGCAGGATCCAATCGGCACGCGTGTAGAGGCTCCCCGCGGCGATCTCGGGCGAGAGGACAGGGATGGCTAGCTCCTGCGACAGCTTTTCGTACATGCCGACGCGATACTCGGGCATAGGATGCTCGTACCAGGCGAAGTCGAGCTTCTCAAGCTCGCGACCGACCCAGAGGGCCTCCTCATAGGTACAGTAGGTCCCCCAGGGATCGAACATCAACACCATCTCGTCGCCCACCGCCTCGCGGACGGCGCGGCAGACCTCCACGTCCTCCCGGACGTGGGAAGGCCGCCCCGGCGTAGGCGCAAGCGTCGCCGGGTCGGCAAAGTAGTAGGGGTGGATCTTGTAGGCGCGGTAGCCCTCGGACCGGCAGGCTACGGCATGGGCCGCGTAGGCCTCGGGCGTGCCCATATTCGGATAGGTACTCGCGTAGGCTTTCACCCGGTCGCGGCAGCCGCCCAGGAGCTTGTGGATCGGCACGCCGAAGCTGCGCGCCTGCAGATCCCACAACGCCATATCGAGCGTGCTGAGGATATTCTCGGGCACCTTGGCAACCCACATCCAGTGCCAGAACTTCTCACGGTCGAAGGGATCCTCACCGACAAGCATCGAACGTGCACGGCTCAGTAGCTGCGCCCGTTCATCAGGCAGCAAGCCGTCCTGATCTCCGTGCCCTGAGCCCCCCAGATAGGTGCCCTCGGCGCCCTCGTCGGTCAGGATCCGCGTCAACGTCTGCACCTTCATGCCCTCGCGGATCAGCCGGCCCTGACGGAAGACCTCCCTCGGCACATCAAACGCGATGATCTCCACGTCCACGATTTTCATAGGCTATACCCTCCTGAACGCTCACTTAATCCACCGATGGCGCCGGCGACCAAGCCGCCGCAAGCACACGCAGGCAACCGCCCAAAGCGGCCGGCCCGAGTCTGCTCGAGCTTGGGCTTTGGGCGGGATGCTCATCCGTTAGGGGACCAACAACACCTTGGCGACGGCTCCCGGGTTACCCACCAGGCGCTCGAACCACGCCCGCCCCTCGCTCAGGGGCGCATCGACCACCCACGAGCCGCCGGCGACGGTGCCCTGGGCCAGCAGTTCGATCGCCTCGCGCACGTTGTCAGGCGTATAGCAGAAGCTACCCTGCACCGTGATCTCGTTGCGGATGACCTCCGCGGCGGGCATCTCACTGACCTCCTCGTGCAAGCCGCTCAGGAGGACCAGCCCGCCGCGCTCGGTCGCCGCCACGCACTGGGCGCGCGTCACCGCCTTGCCTACTGCATCGAGCGCTATCGCCACGCCCTGGCCCCCCGTCGCCTCGCGGACCACGGTCACGACGTCCTGCTGCACCGGGTTCAGCGTGTGCCCGCCCAGCTCTCTCGCCGCTGCGAGGCGACCCGCGTTGGTGTCGGAGATGAAGACCCCCGCCGCGCCCCGAAGGAGCAGAATCTGCAGCGTCAGCAGCCCGATCGTGCCGGCCCCGACAATGAGGACGGCCCGACCCGCCACGTCGCCCATCAACTCCGCGATCCGCACGGCACAAGCCGTCGGCTCGGCTAGCGCCCCCACCCTCAGATCCATCTCCTGCGGCAGAGCGTAGACGACGTGCGCCGGAACCGCGACATACGCTGCGAAGGCTCCAGGACGATGAGCACCGACCAGGCTCCGCGCCAAGCATAGATGATGCTGTCCCGCGCGGCAGTACCGGCACGTGCCGTCGTAGACCATCGGATCGACCGTGACCCGGCTGCCCACGCTCAGAGCGTTGGTCATCGACGCCACCTCATCTCCCAGCGCCACGACCTCGCCCGAGAACTCGTGGCCCATGATCAGGGGCGGCACGCGCAGCGCATTGTGGCCAAGGTAGCCGCTCAGTTCCGACCCGCAGATGCCACAGTAGGCCACCCGGATCAGGATCTCGTCGGGCGCCGGTGCCGGTCGCGCGACGTCCCGCACCATCATCTCTCGCGGACCTTCCCAGACCAGCGCCTTCATCATCTCATCGCCTGTCGAGTCGTGCACCGCCGCCTCCTTGTGATTGGGTTCAGGCCGATTATGGGAAGGGGCCCGGGCTTTGTCAAGCTGCGGGCGCGCTCAAGGTTCGACCATGCCCGCCACAACAAAAGGCCGGAGCAGAAGTGCTCCGGCCTCGGTTGAACTTGGATCGATGGTCGATCAGGGCACAATCCCTACCGACGATCCGCTCTGATTCGTGTGGACCCGATAGGTCCGCCCGTCAACGGACAGGATCACCCGGTAGCCCGGCGTGATCACGGTGGCGCACATCTGCCCCGGCTTCTCAATGCCCAGGCAAGCGGACGGCCACTCGACATACTCATAAGACACCACACTGATCGAGGCCTCAGCGATACCCAGGTGCCGCGCGAGCATACTTCGGGCAGTCGACACCGCCGCGGGCCCCTCGGGTGAGGCGGGCGTCTCGGGGACGCCGGCTTCAGGTTCCTCTGCCATCTCATCCTCCATAGCGATGCGCGTGCCCTCGGCGTTGGAGCGCACGCTGTAGGGTTCGCCATCGACGGTCGCCACGACACTGTACCCCGGCGTGATGACCATCGCGCACATCTCGTCGTCCGCGGGCAGCCCCAGACAGGCGTCGGGCCACTCCGTCGGCACCAGCTCATTCAGGCTCACGTGCTCGACCTCGACGCCCAATTCCTGCGCGACTTGATCGCGGATCGCCTCCACAACCGCATCTTCTACCGTGACCAGCGCGGCACTCGCTACCATCTGCTCCAGCACGGGCTCGAGCTCCGTGAGCCCCGCCTGATCGGGCGCCGATGCGAAGAAGCTGAAAGCACGTCGCACGCCGCCCTGGACGACGGTGACGAGGACGTGCGCCTCGACAGCCTCGACGGGCGCCTGCTCATCGGACTCCTCCGTGCCGGGCGCAAAGACGTTGAGCACGACACGGCGACCCTCACCGAACGCCAGCTCGACGGGCTCCGAGGAGACGACCTCCGAGGGTGAAGGGAGTACAACCGCCTCGGCCTCCTGCGGCGGCTCGAGCGCGGCCCAGATCACGCCGACCTGCTGCGAGACGCCTGCTTCAGGCACCCAGCGCCAGTCGGGATCGAGACGACTCCACCCGCCCGGCACCTCGAAGCTCAGGCCGGCCTCCGGCACGTCAACCGTCACGTAGTCGAGGGGCGCTTCGCCGTTCGGCGCATCGCCATCAGAGGCTTCTTCCTCCGGCACGTCAACCGTCGGCGTCGGGTCAGCCGGTAGGGGCTCCGGTTCGGTCGCCGACGTCGTGGGTGTCGGCACGAACTCGTCATCCACGCCGTCCTGTGCGACCGGGCCACATGCCGCCAGCAACAGGGCGGCGATAAGCAACAAGCTACTCATAACGCTCAGAACACGATGGTTCATTGTCTCCTCCTTCGGCAGCCTCACTCCGCCAAGCGAAGGAGCTGCCATCTCTAGTCTATCGGCCCCAATGGGCTTGTTGTAGCGAGGCCGTTGCAGACTAAAGACGCAGACCACGCGTCAAAAGTTCCATGGGGATGGCAGCGATCCAGGCTCGTCGCGAACGCGGACAGGAACGCCACAGCGGCTTGCCCCAGACCCTCGATCCGATAGCCCCCTTCCTGGACGATCACCGATGGGTAACTCAACAACCCGACGCGCCGAGCGACCTCAGCCCACCCCGTGAGCGTCAAGTCGAACTTACCGATGGTGTCACCGCCCATCGCGTCGAGGCCGAGGGAGATCACCAGATAATCCGGAGCGAACGCCGTGATCGCGCCCAACGCCTCGTCCAACGCGCTGAGGTACCGCCCATCGTCGCAGTGGAGAGGTAACGGCAAATTGAAGTTGGTTCCCATCCCGGCACCCGAGCCCCGCTCACCGGCATAGCCCCAGACATAGGGGTAGTCAAGCGCCGGATCGGCGTGCAGGGAGACGTAGAGGACCGCCGGGTCGTCATAGAAGATGGTCTGCGTCCCGTTCCCGTGATGGTAATCGAGATCCAGGACAGCGACGCGGTATGCCGCGAAGTCGCCCGCCGTGGCATCAGCTCCCCGCACGAGATAGCGCGCAGCGATCGCGGCGTTGTTCAGGTAGCAGAAACCGCCGTACTGATCACGCATCGCGTGGTGGCCCGGCGGGCGGCAGAGGGCGTAAGCTCGGGCAGCGCCGCCGGCGCGGCGCACCAGTTCAGCTGCCGTCAACGCCACCTGGGCGCTCCAGTAGGCAGCCACCCAGGTGCCCGGCAGGATCGGATCTTCATAGTCGTATGTGTAGTAGTCCGCAAGCTCCGGGAACGCGGCGGGTCGCGAGACGGCGCGTCGCACGTCCACCTCGGTCCGCTGCGCCAGCAACGGTCGCGGGGTCCCCATCACCTCGGCATAGCGGGCATAGGCTGTCTGAAGATAAGCAACGTAGTCAGCCGTGTGGACCGCGAGCAGCGGACCCAGCCCGAAATCGCAGGGGGCAAGGATCGGTCCCAGCCCTGCGCGTTCGATGCCCGCCCGCAGCACCTCGGCGCGGGCGGGCACCTCCTTACTCTCCAAGCGCTCACCGTCGATGCGGACGTCGTCGGTGGCATGCAGCCGGTGGCGATCCGTATAGACGGTGGGGACCATAGCCACTGAGTTAGCCGTGCGACGCTCGCGGGACAGGGCGCTTACCCGATGCCGTACCGCGCCAGCGCCAGGTTGAGGATCTCGTTGATCAGCGTCTCGTAAGCCACGCCCTCGGCACGTGCGGCGATCACTAGGTCGCTCACGATGGGGTTGACCCCGGGCAGTGTGTTGATCTCCACCAGGTAAGGCTCTCCGTCGTCGCCCAGCCGGAAGTCGACGCGGCTTACATCGAGCCCCCCGATCGCCTCGAAAGCGGCGACGGCAAGGTCATGCAGACGAGCTGCCAGGGTCGAGGGGATATCGGCGGGGCAGAGATAGCCCGGCGCCTCGTCCGACGTGATCGCGTAGCCCTTGGCCTCGGCATTGTAGATGCCGCGCACCTGGCCCCGACCCGTATCGATCTCCAGCACCGGGAAGACGTGATACCCGCGATCGTCATACCATCCCGGAACGGGTCCGGTGTGAACCTCGCGCCCCGGCAACCGGCGGTTGCCTACCAGTCCCACGGTGAACTCGCGGCCCGGTAGGTAGCGCTCCACGAGAGCAGGTTGGTGATAGGTCGTGATCACCCAACCTACCTGACGATGCAGCGCTCCCTCGTCGTGGACGATCGAATCAGCGTTGATGCCCATACCGGAACCCTCGCGCGCCGGCTTGACGAAGAGGGGATAGGCGAGCGCCGGGTCAAGCGGCGCATCGGCAGTGTCACAGCACTGGAAGGGCGCCGTCGGCAGCCCATAGTCGCGCCAGATGCGCTTCGTCATCGCCTTGTCCAGCGATATCGCATGCGTGAGCACCTTGGACGCCGTATAGGGCACGCCAAGCATCTCCAGCAATGCAGGGACGTGCGATTCCCGCGCGTCGCCGCGCAGCCCCTCGGCGATGTTGAAGCATATATCGGGCCGGGCAGCGCGCACGCTGTCCGGCAACGACGCATCGGCCTCCAAGCACGTCACCACGTGCCCCGCCTCACTCAGGGCACGCTGAATACCCTCGACCGTCTCCTCAGCATCATACTCGGCAAGCGCGTCGGCCGGCGCATCATCCGGCGCACGGACGCTGTGCTTCCGGTTGGCAACGACCGCCACCTGCAGCGATCTACGCGACTCAGACACGGACCAGGTCCCCCATCGGCGGAGCGACCTCCTGCGGAAGATCCTCAGGCGCTGTCTCATCACGATGATGGGTAGCATCCCAGCCCTCGGGCGCCACGCGATGATGCCGACCCGCCAGCAGACCTGCGACGCCGTCCTGCCCTGGAACGTCCTGCCGCGAACGGCAGTAGGCGCATGTCGCCGGGTCGTGAGAACGGTAGCCGGTCGGCTGGGTATACGCCGTGATGAACCCCTCGTAGTTGCGCAGCACGACCTTGTTCTCGGACATGCTGAGCAGGTAGGTAGGCAGAAGGGGCACCTTGCCCCCACCCTCGGGCGCATCGATCACGAAGGTCGGGATCGCGAACCCCGATGTGTGGCCGCGCAGCGCCTCCATGATCTCCAATCCCTTGGCGACCGGCGTGCGGAAGTGGCCCGCGCCGTGGACCAGGTCACATTGGTATAGATAGTAAGGACGCACGCGATGGCGCACGAGCCCGTGCACCAGAGCCATCATCACGTTCGGGCAATCGTTGATGCCTGCCAGCAGCACAGACTGGCTCCCCAAGGGGATGCCGGCGTTGGCCAGGCGGGCCAGGGCCTCCCCTACCTCGGGCGTGAGCTCCTGGGGGTGATTGATGTGGATGTTCATCCAGAGAGGATGGTAGCGGGCCAGCATCTCCGTGAGCTCCGGCGTGATCCGCTGGGGCAGGAAGATGGGGACTCGCGTGCCGAGGCGAATCACCTCGACATGGGGAATCTCGCGCAGCCGCGACAGCAGCCGCTCCAGCACTGCCTGCGGCAGCGTCAGCGGGTCGCCGCCCGAGATGAGGACGTCGCGGATCTCGGGCGTCGCCGCAATGTAGGCGAGCTGGCGCTCATAGTCCGCCGAACTCTGCGTCCGGTGTGCGTCTCCCACCAATCGGCTGCGCGTACAGAAACGGCAGTAGCCGGCGCACTGCGTCGTGACCAGCATCAGGACCCGGTCGGGATAGCGATGAACTAGGCCCGGAACGGGCGAGTGTGCATCCTCACCCAACGAGTCGATCATCTCAGCCTCAAAGGGTACCAGCTCGGCGCTGGTAGGGATCACCTGACGTCGGATAGGGCAATTGGCGTCGTAGGGGTCCATCAGAGCGGCGAAATAGGGGGTCACATCGACACGAAAGCGCCCGGGGGCCGACAGACCGTCGATCTCCTCGGGCGTCAACTGAATCAAGCGGGCGAAATCCTCCACGCTATGGAGCCGGTGCGTCATCTGCCAACGCCAATCGGCCCACTGTGCCGCCGGTACATCCTCCCACGGAAAGGGAGGTACAGCTCGACCTGCCCCGGGGGGCTCCTTTGCTCTTCGCTCTGGCAACGTGTCCATGGATCTTGTCTCTTCTCCCTCTGTCGAGATTTCGTTAGCCTTGGGTCGGGCAACCCATGCGGCAGCGGCGGCGGGTCTCTTGGTTAGGGACACGACGGAGCACAGCGACATCGGATCCGACTCAGTCGCTAACTATACCTGAGCTCGCGCTTCGTGAGATCGGACCTACGACGCATCTCATCCGGGACAAAAGTGCGCTCTTCACCTACCCGTGCCTACGTCAAATGACGTAGGCACGGGTGCCCCCAGGACGTGATGGCAGGTTTGACACAGAAAGCGCCTACCTATCATCGCCTTTGTATGCACGTATCACGGCTTTTCAACGCAGCGTCCCTATAATCCAAGCCGTCTTGAGGCACCATCGCAGCGTCCGGATCTCAGGACAGAACCGCGTCGAAGATATCAGGAGGCGATTTCGAATGGCAGTCAACACCATCTGCCCGGCTTGCGACGAGACCATCATCTTGAACGCTACGCCAAAGTTGGACCAAAAGGTGCGCTGTCCCCACTGTCGCACCGACCTGATCGTCGTTGAGGTCGAGCCCGTCGAGCTGGACTGGGATGACCTTGAGGACGACTGGGACGATGATGACGATTGGGATGACGACGAGGACGACGACGAGGACTGGTAGAACGTCGCCCATCAGACATCAGAAGAGCAGCGGGGCGCCCGTGAGCGCCCCGCTGCTCTGTGTTTCATCACGACTCGTCGCGATCGAGGTGCGCGAGACCCTCCCGGAGCGCATAGAGCGCCGCCTGGGTGCGGTTGGCCAGATGCAGCTTGCTGAGGATGTTGCTCACGTGTGTGCGCGCGGTGCGCTCGCCGATGTAGAGCCGCTCGGCGATCTCCTCGTTGCTCAACCCGCGCGCCACCAACCGTAGCACCTCCATCTCGCGCTCTGTCAGCGGCTCACGGGTCGGCGGCAAGTCCGAGGGACGCTGCAGCTCCTGGATCAGCTTACGGGCCACCAACGGATGCATCGTCGGCGTACCTGCGTGGATATCCCGAATCGCCCTGAGCAGAGCTTGCGGTGAGGTGTCCTTGAGCAGATAGCCGAGGGCACCGGCCTTGATCGCCGGGAAGACTTGTTCGTCCTCGGCGAAGCTCGTCAGGACCAGGACGCGCACTTCAGGCAGAGTCTCTTTGATCCTGGAGATCGCCACGATACCGTCCATGCGCGGCATGACCAGGTCCATCAAGATCACGTCAGGGCACAGAGCCCGCGCCTTCTCCAACGCATCCTGCCCATCGGCTGCCTCCCCAACCAGCTCGATGCCCGGCTCGGTGCTCATCAGCCAGCGCAACCCCTCACGCACGATGGCGTGATCGTCCACCACGAGGACACGAATGGGATCAGCCATGGGGCCCCTCCCGTGTCCTAAGGGGGGAAGTGGGTAGACTCGGCACCGGCAGCGTCACACCGACCGACGTCCCTCCGCCACGATGGGTGTGGATCGTCAGCTCGCCGCCCAACTTCGCGACGCGCTCGCGCATGCTCGTCAGGCCCAGGCCCCCGTCATCCAGCGACTCAGGGTCGAAGCCGGCTCCGTTATCATTCACGTTCACCTCCAGCATCCCATCCTGACCGGGCGCCCCCTCGGTACAGCGGATGTGCACCGTCACAGTGGTGGCGGCGGCGTGCTTCAAGGCGTTGTTGAGCGCTTCCTGAATCAGGTGATACAGCTGCTCCTCAAGCACCGGCGATAAATCCAGTGTACCCTCGACCGCCAGTTGAGCGTCGACGCCGGCCCGTCGCTCGACCGTCTCCAGACGCTGGCTCAGCGCGCGGACCAGGCCCTCGCGGCGCAGCACGGTGGGCCGCAACTCATAAACCAACAAGCGCATCTCCTTGAGCGCCTGCTGCCCGATCTCGCCCAACCGCGTGGTCGCCTGCTCCACCTGCACTAAGTCGCCGCTTGCAGCCAAGCGCCGCGCCGCCTCTGCCAACAGCGTCAGGCTGTAGAGTGACTGTGTAACCGAGTCGTGCAGGTCACGTGCCAGGCGGCTGCGCTCCTGCAGCACGGCGGCGTGCTCTGCCCGCACCCGTAGGCGTGCGTTCTCGATCGCCAGGGCCGCCTGCGAGCCGAACGTCACCGCCATTGACAGGTCCGCAGGCAACACGGGCCGCTGAGCCTCGAAGTAGAACCCCAGGGTGCCATAGGTCGCGTCCTTCATCACCAGAGGTACGCTGAGCAGGCTCCGGTATCGGTGTCCCAGGGCCAAACACCAACTACGCGTAGCCTCGGAGACCGCTGGATGGTTCGCCGCGCGCGTGAGCCCCTCGGCGTCAAGATGATCCACGCCGAGGGGCTCACTATTGAGCACCAGTCGATCGAGGGTCGCGTGACCGAGGCCTCCGCCCGACACAAGGGGAAGTTCGGTGATCTGCGGGACATCGCCCGGCAGCCCCGAGCTCGCCTCAATGACGATGGTCTGCTGATCCGGTTGGTGGTGATAGAGAACGCACGCCTGGGCCTCGAGCAGTCCCCGTCCCTCAGCGACCAGGTAGTCCAGAATGCCCTGCAGCGTCCGGTCCGAGTTGAGCATCACGAGGATCGCGCGCAACTCCGCCAGCAGGCGCAGCATCGCCCCCCCTTCGGGCACCACCTCCGGATCCCTACCGGACAAGGTCGGACAGATCCTCCGGATCGTAATCAAGCGGCGTGCCAAACTCACCGTCGGCGAAGAGCTCGGCAGGTGCCTTGCGCCCTCGGTCCCGGGGCTCATCCGCCGACAGGCCAACCGGGGTCAGGTTCACGATGTCGTGATCGTCGGGAATACCCAGCACCGATTTGACCTTCGCGGCATCGAAGGCGCCGATCCAACAGGTCCCGTAGCCGAGGCTCGTTGCGGCGAGGATCGCCTGATCGAGGACGATCGCGCCGTTGACCTTGCCCTCGCCCGGCAGTACGACCATGCAGAGGATCACCGGCGCCTGCGCCATCCACATCTGCCCGTTGCAGGCCTCCGCCGTCCGCCGGCGCAGATCGGGGTCGCACACCACGACCATGCGCCAATTCTGCCGGTTAGCGCCCGTCGGCGCGCGACGCGCCGTCTCGAGGATCAGCTTCAGGTCCTTCTCGGGGATCTCAGCATCCTGGTACTTACGAACACTCCGTCGCGTCCACATGGTCTTCAACGTCTCGTTCGGCATAGCCACCTCCTGATATCGTGTCGCGTGGATCCTCACCGGACCGGATCAGGACCACCATCGGGGAAAGAGAGGACCCACAAGGGTTGTCGATGCGCACTATGGTAGCACAGCTGCTCAGGGACACAACGACGCCGGTCGCGACAGCGTCCCTCAATCGCTGACCGCCGCACCAGCAGGTCGGTCCCAGCAACGCAAACATCTCACCCCGATCGATGTCGAATGAGATCCCATCGACAGCGTTGAGCCCTCCGGGCTCGTACCACCTGACGAGATTACGCACCTCAACGAGAGCCGTCACGCCTCCTCCCCGCGCCTAGATGCCGTACGACCTCACAGGAGCTCTGCGCCCACCATCCCGACCGGCATGATCGTCTCCGCGTCTTCCTCCACGACCTCGGCTTCGATCCTGCCGGCGGAGAGCTCGCGCAGGGCCGATTGAAAGGCCTCTACCCGTTCCGCCGCAAACCGCGCCGTGAGCGTCACGTCAGCGGCGAAGTCCTCGTCCAGAAGCTGTGCACCGTACTCGTCGACCAACAGCCGCGTTCGCTCATAGAGGCTATAGGGCACAGCGACCATCAACGTCGCCGTGGGCACCTTCTCCGCCAGCGGCAACACCCTCAACACCTCGCGCACCGCATCTCCGTAGGCACGCACAAGCCCCCCCGTGCCCAGCTTCGTCCCGCCGAAATAGCGCGTCACCACCACCGCCACGTCGCCGATGCCGCTGCCCTGGAGCACTGCCAGGGCGGGACGACCTGCCGTGCCCGACGGCTCCCCATCGTCGGTGCAGTGCGCTGTCACGCTGCTCCCGTGACCGATCACGAACGCCGGCACGTTGTGTGATGCGTCGGCGAACTCCTCGCGCACGCGATCCACAAAGGCACGTGCCTCCTCGACGCTGAACACGGGCACCGCCGAGGCGATGAAGCGCGAGTTCACGACGATCATCTCGATGCGCGCCTCGCGCGCGGGGATGAAATCCCGGTCCATCGATCCACCCACCCTTCCCGGATTGTCTGTCGTTACTTGGTCTCGTCCGGAGCCAAGCCTGCGACATCAAGTGTAACCCGCCTATCCTCAGCGGCAAGCTCTCCCCGGCCGCTTGCCTCCGCGTCCAACGCCCCGAGGACGGGGCTGTAAGCTTTCGGTTGTCGGCTTCCCCTTCCACCCTCGTCTGCGAGGGCCTCGTCCACCGTAGCCGAGCTGACCGACGTGCAAGATGCGATAGCCCTCAAGTCTTGACATTATTTAGTTGTGTTTTAGAATTATCAAGGTAGAGTGGATTTTCCTAATGCTATGAGGTGTCTGTGTCGGATTCGCACACACCATCGAAGACCAAATGGCGCAAGATGACGCGGCTCGTGCCCTTTATCCGTCCCCACCGGCTCTGGGCAGCGCTGATGGTGGTGCACCACGGCGTTGAGCGCATCAGCTCCCAGGTCTTCATCCCCTTTCTGCTGCAGCAGGTCACCGACAGCGTGGTCCGCGACGGGCTCCAATACATCAGTCGTTGGGCTGCCCTGTTCATGGTGCTGCTGGTCATCGGCGCTGTCTCGGCCCTGGTAGGACGTCGAGCACACGCTCGTTACACCGCTTTCACGATCCGCGATCTGCGCAACCGCGTGACCGAACACATCCAGCAGCTGCCGATGGGTTACCTCGAGAATCAGCGAACCGGCGACCTGGTCTCGCGACTGAACACCGATGTCACGACGATCGAGGGCTGGCTGCCTCTGGTCCGCGAGCTGGCTATCCAGCCACTCCTCTTCATCGCGGGCGTCATCTATATGCTGAGCATCAGTTGGAAGCTCTTCCTGGCCTCGACCGTCCTGATCCCGGTCTCAGCCATGCTCTTCAACCGCGTCAACAAGCCGATGGAGGCCATCGCCCGCCGGCAGGCCGAGGGCGAAGGACGTGTGAACGCTGCCTTTCAGGACATGCTCGATGGGATCGTCGCCGTCAAAGCCTTCAATCTACACGCCCTGCTCGGACAGCGCTTCGGCCTCGTCGCCAGGGAGGTCGAGCGCGAGGCGCTGCACCTCGACGGGCGGCGCGCCGTCTCGTTGCCCATCTTCCTGGCCTTGCGCTATGTCCCACAGCTTATCGTCCCTCTCTTCGGCGGCTACCTCGCCTTTCAGGGCGACATCACGGTGGGACAGCTGCTGGCTGCCAACCTCGTGATCTGGATGGTCTTCCTGCCGATTGAGCGCCTCCTGGACGTCGCCGGCAAGACCCGTGAGACGATCCCCGCCGTCGAACGCCTCATCACGCTTCTCGACCAGGCGACCGAGCCACAGGACGGTGAGCCCTTGGTTCGGCGTCCTGAGGCCCCTCCTCTGCGCCTGCGAGGGGTGAGCTTCGCCTATCCCGACCAGGGTCGGCTGCTGGAGGATATTACCTTCGATGTCGCGCGCGGCGAGACGGTCGCCCTCGTGGGCGCCAGCGGTTGCGGCAAGTCCACCCTGCTGAAGCTGCTCATCGGCTTCTACGCTCCTACCGGGGGGGCGGTGGATCTCTACGGCAATGACCTGGCGCGGGTCGACCTGGCCCAAGTGCGTGAGCAGGTCGCGCTGATGGGCCAAGAGCCCTATCTCTTCCCCACGACGATCGCCGACAACATCGCCTACGGACGTCCTGGTGCGACGGAAGCTGAGATCATCGCCGCTGCCAAGGCCGCGCATGCTCACGACTTCATCCTCACGCAGCCCCAGGGCTATCAGACCCAGGTAGGTGAGCGCGGCGCCCGGCTTTCGGGCGGCGAGCGTCAGCGCATCGCGTTGGCTCGCACTATGTTGAAGGATGCTCCGATCCTCCTGCTCGATGAACCGACCGCCTCGCTGGATGCCCAATCCGAGGCCCTGATCCAGGCGGCGCTGGAGCGCTTCACGACCGATCGCACCGTCCTGATCGTCGCCCACCGGCTCGCGACCTTCCAGCACGCCGATCGCATCCTGGTGCTTGACCGGCCCGAGGAGGATGGAGCCGCCACCATCTGTGAGGAGGGCACCCACAGCGAGCTGATGGCCTCCGACACGCACTATCGCCGACTCTATGTGAGACAGGCGGCGACGATGGACGCTGAGTCGGGAGATCTGCTATGAGCCATCCATCCACGAAAGAGCAGCGCACTCTGGTGCGCGAACGCACTCTGGTGCGCGAACGCACTCTGGTGCGCGAACGCACTCTGGTGCGCGTGATGCGCCTCCTGGGCCGGCGCTTCTGGCCCTATAGCATCGGGTTGATCACCTTTGGGCTGACGATCGCCGTCTGTTTCAACATCATCCTGGCCTTCCTGATGAAGGACGTCATCGATGCCGCGGCACAGAACGACGTGGCGCTCCTCCGCCGGGCCGTCGTGCTCGCCCTCGCGACCTTCCTCGGCGGCACGCCGCTTCTCGTCGGGACCCGCTATCTCATCGCCGCCTGCGTGAAACGGACGATGACCGAGTTGCGGACGCGCCTCTTCACACACGTCACCCGACTGCCGATGGCGCGGCTGTCGGGCCGTCACAGCGGCGACCTCATTGCGCGCGCGACGAACGACCTGCAGCGGATCGAGGGGATCTACTTCGACCAACTCAACTATGTCGTCGTATCGATCCTGATGGGCGTGATCAGCATCGGGGCGATCTTCGGACTGAACGTCTGGTTGGGCGTTGTCGCGCTCATCGCCGGCCTGCTGACAACAGCGGCATCCATCGGCTTTGCCAAGCCGCTACAACGAGCAGCGACGACGGTGCAGGAGGCCGGTGCAGCCTTGACCGAGCGGCTGATCGATCTCCTGCAGGGCTTCGCCGTGACCCGGGCGTTCGGGCTGGCATCCCAGATCCATGAGCGCTTCAGCACAAGCAACACAGAGCTGACCTCAGCGCACGTCGGTATGGGGCGCGTTCAATCCTATACCGAGTTTGTCAACACGACCCTGTGGTGGCTCAAGAGCATCGGCTTCTTTGGACTGGGGCTGGTGCTCTATCACCAAGGCGTCCTGCCCCTGGGCAGCGTCTGGGCCCTCGTCGCCCTGCAGGCCAGCGCAGATTCGCTCTTCTCCGGTCTGGCAAGCCTCATCACAGGCGTGCAGCAATCGCTGGTGGCCGCGACCCGCGTCTTTGAGATCCTGGATCAGGCACCTGAGCCCGCCGTCCTCGGACACGAGGCTGGAGGTCGCACCTCGGCGCTCGGGCAGAGCCACGATGGGATGTCGATGGGCATTGTTATGTCCGGGGTCGCCTTCAGCTATGCCGGCAGCGAGTCAGAGGACGATGACTCACAGCGGCGCACAGCCCTGCACGACCTGACGCTGACCGTGGGCCGCGGACAGCTCGCCGCCGTGGTGGGTCCCAGCGGCGCGGGCAAGAGCACGATCACCCGGCTGCTGCTCGGCTTGTACGCACCGGAGACCGGCGAGATCGCCATTGCCGGTCGATCGCTGGCAACCACACCCCTGCACGAGCTGCGTGACATGGTCGCCTACGTCCCTCAGGAGGCTCATCTCTTCGAGGGGACCCTTGAGGACAACATCCGCCTGGGTCGCCCCGATGCCGCGCGCGAGGACGTCATCGCTGCAGCCCAAGCCGCCGGTGCGCACGACTTCATCCTCGCACAACCCAACGGCTACGCCACCGAGATCGGTGAGCACGGGCAGAAGCTCTCCGGCGGTCAGCGTCAGCGCATCGCGATCGCCCGCGCGCTACTGAAAGATGCCCCCATCCTGCTGCTGGACGAGGCCACGTCGGCCCTCGACTCCGAGTCGGAGGCGTTGGTGCAGGACGCCCTGGGCCGCCTGATGGAGGGGCGCACGACGCTGGCGATCGCGCATCGGCTCTCTACCGTCGAGCACGCCGACATCATCTACTGCCTACAGGACGGCACGATTGTCGAGCAGGGCACACATGACAGCCTGCTGGTCCGGGGTGGCCTCTACGCCGAGCTGTACGCGCTGCAGTTTGCCTAGCAGCTACAGGTCGAGCGACACCACCTCGACCCGCGCCTCCCGGTAGCGCCCGGGCGGCGAGAACGAGCGCAGATAGCCCACGAGATCGAATTTCGGGCTCACCACCATATCGATCTCGACGTCCCCATCTGCCTCACGAAAGCTGCCCTCCATGAGCACCCGCTTCTTCAACGCCTTGGCAGGAAGATCGAAAGCGTAACCGGATGAGCCGTCCGGGCTCAGGCCCCGCAGGTTCACCGGCACATACTGATCCTGCAAATAGCGGCGTAGTGCACGCCCCGCGTCGGGGAAGTGCGCCGCATTCAGCACGAGGCGCATCCGCGCGCGCTCAAAACTGCCCGGCTGGAATCCATCGATCCGACCCAAGACCCGCACGCCTCCCGGCAGCTCAACATCCGACACGAGGTCTTCAGCGACCACCTCAGGGTCCCACGCTTTCAGCGCGATCACCGTCTCGCCGTAGATCCCCACGTAGCGCGGCGCGTTCGCTCGCGTCGTGAAGACCGCCTCCTGCACCGAGAGCAGCTGTTCGGCCCAAGCCGGATGCGCCGCCAACAGCGAGCGCATCAACAGAGCCTGAGTCCATGCGGGGTCGGCGGCGGCGACCAGCGGCGGCAGCCACACCCGCGCATACACCGGCTGCAGGCGCCGCTTCGTGCGCATCACGGCGTCGAGCTCCCGCACGTAACCCGCGCCGGGTCGTGCCATCACATGCTCCGTGATCGCGCCACGCTCCTCGGGCGTGCTACACGCACCGCAGGCCAGACAGCGGCCCTGCCCACCGACCGCGGCGGGGTCGCCCACCTCGCCCAGGCAATACCCAGGGTCCTCGCCCGCGATCGCCTGAGCATAGTGGCGGTAGAGCACGTCGTCGCTGACGCTGCGTGCCACGAAAGAGAGAGGGAAGTCATAGGCCTCCGTCTTCTCCCCCAGAAAGCCCACATCCCAGTGTCCGTGGGCTTCCAGCCACGACCGCAGGGCCTCCCAGTAGCCCGGCGTCAGGGTCAGGTCGAAGAGGTGGCCCTCGCGCGCCAGCGCCGTCACCGGCGCGTGCAGCCAAGTCCCGCCGAGCGCCAGGACCTGCGTGGTAGCATATTCATCCCACGGGGTCGCCATCCGGAACTCGAAACCGTTGGTCTCACAGGAGGCTTTGACCGGTCCTGCGATCCGGCGCCACGCAGCCTCATCGAGGAAGAGCCGGTCATAGCGCAGGGGCGTGAAGGGCATCCTGACCAACAGGCCGAAGCTGAAGACGATGCGCAGACCCCGCGCGTGGCGGCGCAGCCACGCCTTGAGCTGTAACACAAAACGGTGAAACTCATCGAGGTCGGCCCGCTCCTCGTGCCCCGTAAGGATATAGAAGAGCTTGATCTCGCGGATCTTCTGTTGCATCAACCGCACGATGACGGCCTCGATCTCCGCATCCTCCAGGCTCTTGTGCAGAAAGGCGCGCATCCGGCGGCTGATCCCCTCGATGCCCAGCGTGAAGCTGCGCTTGTCGGCGGCGACCTCGGCCTCCACCAGCCCCGGTATCGCCGCGAGCAGATCCACGCGCTGACTGGTGACGCCCACCCGGTCGAAAAGCCGATTCAGGTCCAGCAACAGCGGCAGGATCTCGGCGTGAGTGTTGAAGTTGAAGCTATGGAGGTCGATCGAGGCCACGCCCTGATGCCGCTTCAGGGCCATAGCCGCTGCGACGAGATCGCTGCGTGCTATCTCGCGGTAGGGTTTCCGATCGTACCCCTCGAAGCAAAAGGAACAGAAAGCGGGACAGCCATACGTGATCTGCAACCGCGCGGTCGCGGCCTCCTCGCTGTTCAGTGATGGGATGTCGATAACCAGCTCCTCCCCGGTCGGCGCGTGACAGACGGCCTCCACCACGCGCTGCTCCGGGGCTCCATTCGCAACCCACAAAGCGTCTACCTCACCGGCTGCTGCCGCTAGCCGTTCCGGCTTGGTCAGGCACGCGTGAGCGTGCAACGACCGCACCAACGTCTCCACCTGGCGCTCGCCCTCACCGAGGAAAATCGCATCGACCACAGCATCGCCGGCCGGCGTCATCACGGCCTGCGTAGCCATCGCATTGGAGCCACCGAGGATCAGGAGCGGGTCCCCCGCATCCCGCTCGCTCGCCATCAGGGGCACATCTGAGTGAAGCAGCAGGTAGGGCAGGTTGATCAGCTCCAGCGTGTACGCATTGGAGACGAACACCACGTCGTAGTCCCGCAGGTCGTGCCGCGACTGCACGCCGATCACCATCGGCACCCCGTCAGCCAGCCGGCGAGCACGGTCGTGCTCAGGCGGCAGGAACGCCATATCGATATAGGCCTCGGGCAGCGCCCGGCGGGCTGCTTGAAAGAGGAAGAGATGCGGAGAGGAACGCACCACGTCGCGAAAGGGCGAGAGGCGCAGGATCAACACGCGCAGCGACGCTGCCGCGAACTCAGGGTTCCCGAACGTGGGGTTCACGCCGGGACGGTGGAGTGCGGCTTCCTGCAACAGGGACCAGTGCTCGGCGAAGTATTGCTCGTAGCTTGCCATCGTGAGATGATTGTACCACAGCGCGCTCGCTAGCGATCCCACCTCGATAGGAATCAACGGCTCACGGTGAGAGGCTCCCTCAGCGGCGATCCCGCCCAGGGGCCGCAACCAGGCCCCTGGGCGGTTGCCCGCCGCGAGGGAGCTCAACGGCTCGGTGAACCAGGTGTGCTCGCCAGACCACCGCTCAAAGCCTTCGGAAAGCCTTTGAGCGGGACCTCCTGTCCTTACGCGCGTTGCTTCCTCTGCGCTTCCTGGTACATTGGCTGTTACGATCTTCCTCACAACGCGACATGTAAGTGCAATACAGGGCTTTCGGTAACTTATGTCACAAGGTGAGAGCATGTCCCAATATGAGTCCCGCGATGATCAGGAGCTCGCCCGTCTGGCGTGCGACGATCAGGCCGCCTTCGACGCACTCTATCGACGCCACGTCACCTCCATCTACCGCTACTGCTACGCGCGCACCGGGAGTGCTCCTGATGCGGAGGATGTCACCGCACAGACATTCCTCGCGGCGCTGGAGTCGCTCGATGCCTATCGGGGACGTGGGACGGTGTTGGGATGGCTCTTCGGCATCGCCCGGAACAAGTGCGCGGATGTCCACCGCAGGGGGCAGCGTCGGATCGACGCCGACTGGGAGGAGCTGGCCGACGCGGCTGTCGTGCACAGCGATCCGCCGCCGGATCCGGAACAGGCCGCTCACCAGGCGCTCATCCTCGACTGCGTCGAGCGCATGCTATCTCAGCTGAGCCCTGAACGGCAGGAAGCCCTGCAGCTTCGCTACTATGGTGGATTGGACCTGACCGACGTCGCGCGTGCGATGCAACGCAGCGTGGCAGCGGTCAAGATGCTGATCTCCCGCGGCATCGCGGACCTGAGGAAGAGGTGTCTCTATGCGTAGGAAAACGGAACATACCCGGCGGCCCGATGAGACGGCCCCGGTGGAGCAGGCCCTCAAAGAGAGTGCGGCGCGTATTGAGCCCGACGCCGGCTTCGTCGAGCGGCTCTCCATCCGACTGAAGCAGACTCACGCCCACCTGCACGCTCAGCAGCGCGAGCCACAACCATCACGGCTGCCGCGGCTTGCCTGGATCGGCGCAGCAGCGGCCCTGATCGTCGCCGCCATCGGGATTGCCTATCTCCTGCGGCCCGGCGTACCCGCCGCCCCACCCCCACCCGACGCTCCGCCGGCACCGACCCAGGCTCTTGCGACGCCCACCGCGGCGCTTGTAGAAGCCGAAGTGCCGGTCATAGAAGCTGCAACGCCGGTTGCCGTCGAGACGGAGCCGGCCTTCGTCAACGACCTTCCGCCGGTCATCGTCTCATCGCAGCCCCGCCACGGCGAGGAGGTCAATCTACAGGCCGGCGTCTTCGTCCGCTTCAGCCAACCGATGGATCGTCGCAGCGTGGAAGCCGCGCTACAGGTCACGCCGGCGATCACCGGCACCTTCACCTGGCACGATGACCGGACGATGAGCTTCGGCGGCAAGGCCCTCGCCTCGGCGACGCGCTATCGTGTCACCCTGGAGGCATCCGCCCGCGCCGGCAATGGTCTGTCCCTGGGCCGCGACCTGACCTTCGCCTTCTCCACCGTGGGCACCCTCACGGTCACCCACACCGCTCCCGCCGACGGGACCTCGAATGTACGTGGTGATCGACCGCTGCTGCTCAGCTTCAACTACCCGCTCGTGCCGGTCAACTGCACCGGACAAGCGGCTGAGCCCGAGGGCGATTGCGCTGCACTTTCGTTGGACATCACGCCTGCGGTCTCGGGTCAGGGGATGTGGGTCAACAGCAGCGTCTACCGTTTCGATCCCGACCCCGTCTGGACGGCGGGCGAGACCTACACCGTCACCGTTCCCGGCGACGTGGTCGGGGTCGACGGAGCCCCACTCGAGGCGCCGCTCACCTTTGCCTTCACCTCGGCTATGCCTTCCGTGCTCACCACCAGGCCACCCGCCTTTGACCACACCGTCCCGCTCGATACCGATATCAGCGTGAGCTTCAACACGCCGATGGACCCGGTCTCCGTCGAGGAGGCCTTCAGGCTGGAGGACCCGCGAGGCCAGGCGGTCGAGGGCGCTCTCACCTGGCTAGATGGCGCCACACAACTGGTCTTCACCCCCACAACCCTTCTTGATCCCTCAACCCGTTACCAGATCCGCGTCGCCGCTTCAGCACAAGCCCTGAGCGACCAACCCCTCGACGAGGGCTACGCATCGCACTTCACCACGACACCGGCCCTGGGGATCGCGCGCATCACCGGTGGGACGACGGAATCGCAGGTTGCACGTCTCGACTACTACCAGAGCGCCCAGGTGGGCTTCAGAGGCCTGATCGACCCCGCGACGACCGATGCCGCCGTCACCGTCCGCTATGAGGCAGATGGTGAGGAGGTGCCGGCGTCCGTCTACTGGGACCTGAGCCCCACACTCAGCACCGCCTATGTGAACTGGGACCGCCTCGCCGGCGAACGCTACTGCATCACCGTGGAACAGACGCTCGCCGATATCTACGGCAACCGGCTCGCCGAGCCCGAAACGGCGTGTTTCGAGATCCGCGATATGCCGCCGGCCTTCAC
>CAZYYC010000024.1:0-28666 GCA_964650935.1 uncultured Anaerolineales bacterium | reverse complement strand
ACAGATCGTGCTGGGCATCGATCCCGGCTACCGGACGGGGTGCAAGGTCGCTGTGGTCGACGCAACGGGCAAGGTGCTTGACACGCGGACGATCTATCCGGATCGCAATCGCCGGCAAGCGAAGGATACGCTGAGCAGCCTGACACGCCGCCACGGTGTTACCGTGATCGCGATCGGCAACGGCACCGCCAGTCGCGAGACGGAGGCCCTGGTCGCCGAGCTGATCGACGAGGGACTCGTGACGAAGTACACCATCGTCAGCGAGGCCGGCGCCTCGGTCTATTCTGCGTCGCGGCTCGCACGGGCGGAGCTACCCGACTTGGACGTCTCGCTGCGGGGTGCGGTCTCCATCGCACGTCGCCTGCAGGATCCGCTGGCAGAGCTGGTGAAGATCGAGCCGAAAGCGATCGGCGTCGGACTGTACCAGCACGATGTCGATCAGAAGGCCCTCGCCGAGACACTCGATGTCGTCGTGGAGTCGGCTGTCAACAGCATCGGTGCCGACCTGAACACGGCCTCACCGGCCCTATTGCGACACATCTCCGGCATCGGGCCCAAGGCAGCAGAGGCCATCGTTGCCTATCGTGACGATCACGGCGCCTTCAACAGCCGCACAGTCCTACTGGACGTGCCGGGCATCGGCCCCAAGACCTTTCAGCAAGCCGCCGGCTTCCTCCGCGTGCCGACAAGCGCAGAGCCGCTAGACCGCACGCCAATCCACCCCGAGAGCTACGAGGTCGTCCGTGCATTG
This sequence comes from uncultured Anaerolineales bacterium, assembly GCA_964650935.1. Taxonomy (GTDB): domain Bacteria; phylum Chloroflexota; class Anaerolineae; order B4-G1; family SLSP01; genus PWVB01. Next base: position 27,915 of record CAZYYC010000024.1, on the reverse strand, counting down.
CTGGAGCTCCTCGACAGCTCACCGGATCACGATAACCTTGCCGAAGCGGTGCGCGATCTGCGCCGCACATTCGATCTCGACACACTGGCTCAGGAGCTGAACACCGGGCGCCCCACGCTCGACGATATCTTGGAGGCGCTCGTCCGTCCCGGGCGGGACCCGCGGGATGACCTGGAAGGTCCGGTGCTGCGTACCGACATCCTCGCGATGGAGGACCTGCATGCCGGGATGCGGCTCAAGGGAACCGTGCGCAACGTCGTGGACTTCGGCGCCTTCGTGGATATCGGCGTCAAGCGTAACGGCCTCATCCACGTCAGCCAGATGGGCCCTGACTACGTCAGCAACCCTCACGACAAGGTCGCCGTGGGTGACATCATCGAGGTCGAGGTGCTCGAGGTCGACCTGGAGCGGGGCAGGATCGGGCTCGCACTCCTCGCCTGATCGCAGCCCTCTCTTTGGCACCCAGGGCGGTTCCGTGCTACACTGTTTACGATGAATGTACTCAGGCTTCCCGGGCAGTTGCAGGACGTCCAGACGCTCCTCCGCGCGCTTGACTGGCACGCCCTCGAACAGGATGTGGCGCGTGAAGCCACCTCGCGGCTGGTCATCGTCGGTCCCGTCAACAGTGGGAAGTCGACGCTCTTCAATCGGCTCCATGGTCACAAGCTTTCCGCCACAAGCGCGGTGCCCGGAACCACGACCGGCGTGGTCGAGCATCCCATCGGCCCCTTCCTGCTCGTCGATACGCCCGGCTTCGGCGAGGTTTGGGGGATCGATCGGGCCTCAGTCGCCGAGGAGGCCATCGCGCATGCGGACCTTGCGCTACTCCTATTGGATGCGGTGGCAGGTGTGCGACAGTCGGACTTGGATCTCTACGAACACCTGCAGGCCCAGGGCATCCCGATCATCGTCGTGCTCAACAAATCGGACCTGATCCGCCGCGAGCTATCCCACGTCCTGGAGAACGCCGAGAGGCTCCTGGAGACACGCCCGATTCCGATCTCGGCCAAGAACGGCGACGGCATCGTGGATAAGCTGGTCCCGATGATCCTGTCGGCGCAGCCGGGGGTGGCGGTCGCGATGGCCAAGGCGCTACCAAGCGTGCGCGAGCACGTAGTCAACCAGATCATCCGCCGAACCGCCTGGGTCAACGCCCTAATCGCCCTGAGCCCCGTTCCCGGGCTCGATATCCCCCTGTTGCTCGCCTCGCAGACGCGCTTGGTCCTGCGGATCGCCGCGGTCTATGGCCACTCGATGACCGTCTCCCACGCTCGCGAGCTCTTGACGACGATGGCGGGCAGCCTGCTCTCCCGCTACCTCGGTCAGCAGTTGGCCAAGCTAGTGCCGGGACTCGGTTGGCTGGTCTCCGCTGCCCTCTCGGCGATGACGACGTGGGGCATCGGCCAGGCGTCGCGCCGCTACTTTGAGGCCGATGGGCAGGTGAGAGCGGACCACCTCAGGGCACTGTACCAGCGGATGCGACGGCTGACGCCGTGGCGTTGGCTCATCCGGCGATCGGGCGACAAGTCGCTCAGTGAGGAAGTTCAAGAGACCTGATCCCTCCTTCACCGGGATCGACACAGGTGAGGGCCGTGGACAAGCTGGAGAGCAAGCACACCGACAGCACGACAACGCACGCCGAGAGGCAGCGGCAGGTGAAACGCCTCGAAGCTGCGAAGATACGCGAGCAGGCACGGGAGGCAGCGCGCGCTGAGGCTTGGGCCCAGGCACGCGCGGGGATTCGCGGGTCGCTGATCCTGACGGTGTTGGTGACGCTGACCGTAGGTATTGCCATCGGCACCTACGGATTGTCTCCCCGCCGTGATGATGCCTCAACCGGGCTTCACGCGATGGGAGAGGAAGAACGTAGGAGGAGCAACGAGGTCGGGCTGGTCACGATCACGCCGTGGCCGATTCGCGTCTATGTGAGCGGCGCCGTCGGAGAGCCCCAGATCGTGGAGCTACCTCCAGGCAGCTTGGTGGCGGATGCGATCCGAGGCGCCGGCGGGATGGCGGAGAATGCCGATCAGGACGCACTGAACCTGGCTGCCTTTGTCTCCGACAACCAGCATCTGATCGTGCCGGTGCGCAGCGCCGCGACGCAGGTCGCAGCAGGGGACACACCGATACCCGCGCCTATCAACATCAACACCGCAACGGAGGATGAATTGCAGCGTCTACCGGCGATCGGGGAAACCCGAGCTCACGACATCATCATCTATCGTGAGGCCCAGGGACCCTTTGAGGATGTCGAGGACCTGCTTGCCGTGCCGGGCATCGGACCGGTGACCCTCGAGCGAATCGCGCCCTTTATCACGGTCGCTCCATGACAACCTACGATCAGCGGAGCTGACGCGATGTTCCTATCCATCCTGACGTGGTACCTGGCCCTCCAGTGCTTCGCTGTCGTGGGCCTGCCCCTGGCGTTCGCGGCGCTGCACCGGTTGCCGTCGCGGGGATACGCGATGGCCAAATCGTTGGGCCTGCTTCTGACCGGCGTCGTCTTCTGGTGGGGTGGCACCGTGCACCTGTGGCCGAACACCGGGAGCGCCATCATCACGTCGGCGGTGATTGTCCTGTCCGTCGGTTTGCTGCTGATGCGCGGTCAATGGGCTGAAGCCCAAGCTTGGTGGCGGATTCACCGGCGCCACGTGCTGGTGGTCGAGGGGCTATTCGCCCTAGCGATGGTGAGCTGGGCTTTGGTGCGTGCCACGCAGCCCCAGCTTCAGACGGCAGGCGGCGAGAAATGGATGGAGATCGCCTACCTCCATGCCGCGCTACGCTCCCCCTCGATGCCGCCGCACGATCCGTGGCTCTCGGGCTTTGCGATCTCCTACTACTATCTCGGCTATCTCCTCCTGGCCCTGGTGACCCGCGTGACGCAGATCCCTCCGACGATTGCCTTCAATCTGGCGAACGCAGGTTGGTTCGCGCTCGTGGCGATCCAGGCCTACAGCATCGTCTACGACATGCTGCCACGGCAGCGCGCTGACCGAGAGCCTCAGGAGCCTATCTGGCGCCCCCTGGTCGCTCCCATCATGCTGCTGATCACGGGCAATGGTGTCGGTCTGTTAGAGGTCCTGCACGCGCGGGGTCTGTTGCCGGCCTCATTCTGGCGGTGGCTCGACATCGGCAGGCTGAGTGAAGCGCCGCAGCCGCCCTATAGCTGGAGGCCCCAGCGCTTCTTCTGGTGGTGGCAAGCATCGCGCACCATCCGCGACATCACGCCATGGGGTGATGCGCAGGAGGTCATCGACGAGTTCCCGGCCTTCAGCTTCATCCTGGGCGATATGCACCCGCATCTGCTCGCACTCCCCTTCGTCCTCGTCGCCATCACGCTTGCCCTGCACGCCTATCTTCTGGCACGCGATGCCGGCCCCTCGTCCGGCGAACGAGAACGCGGCCCGTGGTTGCGTCTAGCGGGGTATGCCGTCGTGCTCGGCGCCCTTGGTTTCCTCAACACCTGGGACTTCCCCATCTATTGGGCCCTACTGGTAGGCGCTTGGATAGTGGGTCGGTACGCCCACACCGAGCCCTCGGTCTCCCTGCCGACCCGCCTGCGTGCCTTCTTCGGCGAGGTGTGGCAGACGCTACCGGAGGCCATCGCCCTTGCCCTACTGAGTGTCATCTTCTACCTACCCTTCTGGGTCGCGCTGCGTTCGCAGGCCGGCGGCATTCTGCCGAACCTCTTCAATGCGACAAAACTCCACCAGTTCGTCGTCATGTTCCTGCCCCTCATGATCCCGATCACCGGACTCGTGCTGGCAGGTGCGTGGCGCCGATCCGTCCGCTGGTACCGAGCATTAGGTCTCGGCATCGGCCTGATGCCGGCCCTGGCCCTTGTGGGCCTGGTCATCGGGGTCGTCGCGGCCTACCCCTATCTGAACGTCATTTTGCAGGGCGAGATGGTCGCAGGTCATACACTCACGCCTGAAATGGCCATCGCCGCCGTGCGGCGGCGGCTGACCAACCCCTGGACCGGCCTGCTGCTCGCGGTAGGCGTGGGCACAGTGCTTGTGTCACTGATCGGTGGTGACCGACACGAAGCTGTGGACGACACCTCTTCACCGCCCGACCGCCAAGTGTCTTCGGACGCATTCCCGCTGCTGCTGGCCTTGCTGGGCCTGCTGCTGACCCTGGCGCCGGAATTCGTCTATCTCCAGGACGTGTTCATGACCCGGATGAACACTATCTTCAAATTCTACTTCCAGGCGTGGGTGTTGTGGAGTTTAGCCGGAGCGTGGCAGATCTGTCGCTGGCTTGGTCGCCCTGCCGGCGAGAACACACCGTCCACCTGGCGCTTCTTGGGCCTGATGACATCTACACTCCTGATCGGTGTGGGCTTGATCTATACGGTCCTGGCGATACCGGCGCGCGGTGAGGAGCAGGGCATGCCCTGGACGCTGGACGGCGCCGCATGGCTGGCAGCCTCCTATCCCGAGGATGACGCCGCGATCATGTGGCTCAACACCCACGTCGAGGGCGCTCCGGTCATCGTAGAAGCGCCGGGTGACCAGCATCGAGCCTACGTCTATGAGGGGCGGGTGTCGGCATTGACCGGCCTACCCACGGTTCTCGGATGGGGTGGACACGAGCGGCAGTGGCGCGGCAACTACGATGAGCCGGCGCGCAGGGAGGCGGATCTCGAGCTCCTCTTCACCGCCCAGGATGAGAGCGAGATGCGCACGATCCTGACGCGCTACGACGTGGCGTATCTTTACGTGGGGCCGATCGAGCGCCGGCGCTACCCTGCCGACACACTGGCCCGATTCCGAGAGCTCTTCCCGGCGGTCTATGACGACAACGGCGTCGTGATCTACCGCGTCTCAACCGGCACATCTAATTGAGGGGCGCCTTCCTAACGGGCCGCACAAGCCCAATGTGCCCCTTCTCATCCCCTGTCGCTGGGCAGCCCCGCCTCGCCGGCATGTTGGGTGCGCCAGCCCGAGCCGGATGCGTTTGATCTTGCAAGCACTTTTGGTACTATTGAGGGATGAGAGAAGGAGTGTGGCTGATGGACAACGCTGACACCAAGAGAGATATGGACCAACGAACTCAACTAAGTGACGAAGAACTTGATGCGCTCGCGACTGATTTCATCCGCACCGCGATCGTCGAGGACATCCGCTCCGGTCGTTTCGGAGGGCGCGTTCACACGCGGTTCCCGCCCGAACCCAATGGCTACCTGCACATCGGGCACGCGAAGGCGCTCGCCATCGACGCGGGCATCGCGCGGGACTTCGGGGGCAAGTTTAACCTGCGGTTTGATGACACCAACCCGGTCAAGGAGGAAGAGGAGTACGTCGACGGCATTGTGAACGACGTCAGATGGCTGGGGTGGGATTTCGGCGACGAGGTCCTGTTTGCCTCGGATTACTTCGAGCGGATGTACGAGTGGGCAGAGCAGTTGATCCGCGACGGTTTCGCCTATGTCGACGACCTCAGCCCCGACGAGATCCGAGAGTACCGCGGCACGCTGACCGAACCCGGTAAGGATAGCCCTTATCGTGATCGCTCGGTCGATGAGAATCTGGATCTGTTCCGGCGCATGCGCGCGGGCGAGTTCCCGGAGGGTGCGCGAGTGTTGCGAGCTAAGATCGATATGGCATCCCCGAACCTCAATCTGCGTGACCCCGTGATGTACCGCATTCTACACCAGTCTCACCATCGACAGGGCGACGTGTGGCACATCTACCCGATGTACGATTGGGCCCACGGACTCGAGGATTCCATCGAGGGGATCACGCACTCGCTCTGCGACCTCGGCTATCGTGATCACCGTCCCCTCTACGATTGGTTCCTCGACCGGCTGGGCATCTATCACCCCCAGCAGCTTGAGTTCGCGCGGCTCAATATGACCTACACAATCCTGAGCAAGCGCAAGCTACTGCAACTCGTCAAGGGCGACTATGTGAACGGTTGGGACGATCCCCGTATGCCCACCATCGCCGGCATGCGGCGCCGCGGATTCCCGGCAGAGGCGATCAACGACTTCTGTGATCGCATCGGCATCTCCACCTCCAACAGCGTCGTCGACGTGGCCCTTCTGGAGCACTGCGTCCGCGACAACCTCAACGAGAGCACCGCGCGGGTCATGGCGGTCCTGGACCCGATCAAGGTCGTGATCGACAACTACCCTGAGGATAGGGTCGAGTGGATGGAAACCGAGAACCATCCGCAGCATCCGGAGATGGGAACGCGAACGATCCCCTTCTCACGCGAGATCTATATCGACCGCGAGGACTTCATGGAGGACCCGCCGCGCAAGTACTATCGCCTGGCACCGGGACGCGAAGTCCGCCTCAAGAGCGCCTATCTCGTCACCTACCAAGACATCGTCAAAGATGCCGACGGCAACATCGTGGAGGTGCATTGCACCTATGACCCCGAAAGCCGCGGCGGTGAGGCACCCGATGGACGCAAGGTGCGTGGCACCCTGCAGTGGGTTTCGGTGCCCCACGCGCTCGGTGCCGAGGTGCGGCTCTACGATCGCCTCTTCCTAGCCGAGGATCCTGAAGGGGACACAGAGGACGGAAACTTCCTGGACAACCTCAACTCCAACTCACTGGAGACCCTCTCAACGTGCAAAGTTGAGCCCTCACTAGCGGAGACGGAGCCGGGCGACCGCTACCAGTTTATGCGCATCGGCTACTTCTGCACCGACCCGGACTCGACGAAAGACGCCGACGGGGCGCCCGCGCGCCTCGTCTTTAACCGCACGATCGCCCTGCGTGACACCTGGGCCAAGCTTCAGACCCAAAGATCGTAGGTAGACGACGCCTAACTGAGGAGGCCCGACGTTGACCGACATCCTTGACATCGCGACCCGGTTTGAGCCCGATGCCGAATCTGCTGAGCCGTTCGGTTCCGGGAACATCAACGACACGTATCTCATCCGAGCTCACAACGGCGGCAAGCTGATCCTTCAGCGTATCAACCAGAGCGTCTTTCCTTATCCGAAGCTCATTATGGCCAACATGCGCGCCATGATGGAGCATGTAGCGACCCAACCGGCGCCGTCGGTGCCTCGCTGGGAGCTACCTCAGGTGGTACCGACCCGGAACGGACAGGACTATGTCATCGATGCAGATGATGAGTTCTGGCGCGCCATCACCTTTGTGGAAAATGCGCGGACCTACCCCAAGGTCAAGGATGCACGGCATGCCGGCGAAGCCGGCTTCGCCCTGGGCACCTTCCAGCGGCTGATCAGCGATCTCGACATCGGCACGCTGCACGATACCCTGCCGGGCTTCCACATCATGCCGCACTACCTGCAGAACTATGATCAGGGCCTGCCGACCTTCGAAAGCGGCGTGTCAGATCGGGCGCGGGAGAACCGGGAGCGAGCCGAGATACGCTACGGCATTCAGGTCGTCGCCGAACGACGTGCGTGGGCAACCGTCCTCCAGGACGCCCTGGCGATCGGGCAGCTGCGCGAGCGACCGATCCACGGTGATCCGAAGATCGACAACATCATGATTGACGACGAAAGCGGTCGCGCCGTCAGCATCATCGATCTGGACACGGTCAAACCGGGCCTGGTGCAATATGACATCGGGGACTGCCTGCGCTCCAGCTGCAACCCTCTCGGTGAGGACACCCTGGAGATCGATCAGGTCACCTTTGAGCCCGATCTCTGTGAGAGCATTCTCAGGGGCTACCTGCCCGAGGTCCGACAGTTCTACAGTCCCGAGGATTACGGCTATCTCTTCGATTCGGTGCGCGTGCTGGCCTTCGAAATGGGTCTGCGCTTCTTCACCGACTATCTCAAGGGCGACGTCTACTTCAAGGTTCGCTACCCCGAACACAACCTGAATCGCGCGATGGTGCAATGGCACCTGATGGAGAGCATCGAAGCGCAGGAACCCCAAATCCGGAAGATGATCCGCTCTCTGTCCGAGACGAGCTAAGCGACTCGCCCATGTCCAACGGCCCCGTGGCAGGCCTCCAGCAGCGACAAACGACCCAAGCAGAGCCAATCGCCGGCGCCACGCGGGTTTGGTTGGCGATGTTGGTCATCGCTCTCATCACCCGATGGGCGATGCTCAATGCAACGGCGCTGACACCGGTCGAAGCCATACGGGCGTTAGCAGCGCTCGAAGCGGTGGCGGGGCGTGGTTGGCAAGCAGCGCCGGAGAGCCCGTTGCTGCTGGTGGGCCAGGCCCTGCTCTTCACTCTCTTCGGGCCCGCCAACGGCCTAGCGAGAGCTCTGCCGGCCCTCGCCGGTGTCGGCATCGCCGCCGTTCCCCTACTCTGGCGAAAGCAAGTGGGTGACCTCGGCGCCCTCAGTGCGGCGGGACTGCTGGTCATCTCACCCCTAACCCTCTTTGCCGCACGCCGGGTGGACAGCACCGCCCTAGGGGCCCTAGGGGGTGCACTGCTGGTCACCTTGCTGATCTGCCCGACCATCAACGGCGGTACCGATATCCGCCGACGACGCTGGTGGCTGGCAGCCGGCACCACTTTGGGCCTGATCGGTGGCCCGGCGTTCTACGATCTCGTCATTCCCGGTGTGCTCGCCTGGTTCGCTGTGCGACGACGGCGACGCCTAACCGAGCGATCCTGGCGTGCCATCGCCGTCGGTGCAGGACTCGCCCTGCTCATCAGCCTTGCCTTCGGTCTCCGTTGGTCTGGTTGGTCGGGTCTCACCGAGGGGTTCGTGGCGTGGCTGACCAGCCGGCGTGAACGTCCTATAGGGGGGATCTCCCCACTGGGCCTCCTGGCGCTCTATGAGCCGCTGCTCCTGACGACGGGCGTCGCCGGCGCGATCCTTCTCTTGAGCGCTAGCGCGCGACGCGGACTTAAGACTCAGGAGAGCGAGCGTGCGGCAGGATCAACCGACGTGCAGCTCCGATCGCTGGCAGTCTGGGGCTTGTTGGCCTTGGTTCTCCAGATACTGCGCCCCGGCAGCAGCGCCGGGGCCTTGAGCTCCGCCCTCATCCCCGTGGGCCTGCTGGGCGGCTATGGAGTTCAACAGATCCTCAACGCTGCCCGTTCCGATTCGCGGCGCTGGATGGGGCTCCACGCCCTCGCCTCGTTCCTGCTCTGGCTGCCGGGGCTCCTCACTCTGGCGCAGCACGCCCGCGGCTTCGCCGTGACCGATCAGGTCTTGTTGGTCATCATCGGTGCGGCGGTTCTGATCGGGCTCCAGATCATGCTCGTCCTGCTCTTCGCCCTGCTGATGCCTGCGAACGATCTGTGGCGCAGCACCTTCCTGGGCGCCGCTGCGGTCCTGCTGCTCGTGCAGGCGAGTTTCGCCTTCGGACTCGCCTATGTGCGCCCCGATTCACCCGTCGAGCCCGCCCTCACAACCACGACGTCCAGAGACGTGGAGTATCTCCGTCAGGCTCTGCACAGCATCGCCAACACCCGCGGAGAACGCGCCGATGCCCTGCCCGTGGTCATCATCGACAACGATGCCGACGTCACCGCGGTCCTGCGGTGGCACCTGCGGGAGTTCAGAGCACTGGAGGTGACCCGGCATTGGCCTCAGAATCCCCGGGCGCTTGTCCTCACCACGGGTGAGGGCAACCTGCCGATGCCGGAGGCGCCCGAACTCTGGCGCGGCATGTCCTTCGTCACGCTCACGAGGTACGACGCGCCGGCCCCTCGTTGCAGCCGGCTGCTGCCTCCCCAATGCTCAGCGGCCCTGGCATGGTACCTCTACCGCGAGTCGCCCTACGAGACCCGGGCGACCAACACCCTACTGTGGCAATCGGAGGCAAGTGCCGTCCGGTAGCGCAGGGATCCACCGGGCAGCACTCTCCCCGAAGATGACCCGAGGATTTGCCCAGGGCTTGCCCTCCGCAAGCCATCGCATATAATGCCGTGAGTACAAGGGAGGGCAATGCCAGCATACCGTAAAGCAAGTATTCGCGAACTGACCCAGGCAGCTGCTAATATCGATGGTCGATTCGCACAAGGTGTACTCCATCAGGACCCCGAGAAAGGCGTGTGGATGATCGGCAGCATCGCTCTTGATGACTGGTTGACCCTTCACAAAGGCGAAGAGGTCACCCTCATCATGATCGCGATGGATGACGACCGTCCGCTGGACAAACGGACCTGTCGGACGTGTGGGCGGGACTACTACGGCATGGAGTGCCCACACTGCCGCGAGGTACGCTACCGTCTGCGTGGCCAGTGAGGATCGTCCACCGGCATGGCTGCGACCTCATGCGTGTTGGGAGGCCTAGGTGAAGATTCAAGACTACATTTATGTTCTCCGCCGTCGAGGCTGGATCATTCTGCTCTCAATTGTGGTCACGGCGGCGAGTGCACTCGTATTCAGTAGGCTACAGACCCCCGTCTATCGCGCCAGCATCGAGGTATCTATCCAGCTCGCGCGACCGGACCTCAGCTTGACGCAATCGGCCAAGCAGTTGCTGCGATCCTATGCCAACGTGATGCTGTCCGAGAAGCGCGCCGCGATGGTGATCCAGACCTTGGGCCTCTTCATGGATCCTCGCGACCTCAAGGGCGACGTCAAGATCGTCGCGGACGACTCCATCATGGCGATCAAGATCGATGTCGACAACCCCGACGGTGAGATCGCCAATCAGATCGCGAACACGTGGGCCCAGCTGCTGGTGCAGTGGCGCGATGAACAGAACGCACGACAGGACCGTGAGGATCGTGTCTTCGCCGAGATCATCGACCTTGCCTCTTACCGGCTGCTCCGCCCGAAACTTTCCGTCAATGTGGCCGCGGGAGCTATGCTCGGCCTTGTGCTGGGCACGGTGCTCGTCCTGGTCTTGGAGTGGCTTGAAGCCGGCGTCATCCACGACCCCAAAGCTGTAGAAGCTGACCTGGGGTTGACCTTGATTGCCACGATCCCACCCGTCCAGCGATCGCCGGCCTCGCGTGCGGGCGCTGACGCGTCGAGCGGCTGATTCTAGTCACATCAAGGAGTCATGCATGGACCCTAATCTGATCACCCTGCGCGACCCGCGCAGCCCGGCTGCAGAAGCCTATCGCGCGCTCCGGATGAACTTGGCCTTCACCAGCCTCGACCGTGAACTGAGCAGCTTCGTCGTCGCCTCACCCGCCGCGGCGGATCTGGACCACACCTTTGCCGCCAATCTCGCCGTGGTCATGGCACAGGCGGGGAAGCGGGTCTGTCTCGTTGATGCCGACCTGCGCCGACCGCACCTGCACGAACTCTTCGGCTCGGCCCAGGCGCCAGGTGTGACCACCTTCATGCTGAGCCAGGATGGGGATGTTGCCCTCCCGTTGGTCGGTACCTCCGTCGCGGGCCTATCGTTACTGCCCAGCGGCGCACTGCCGCCTAATCCCGCGGACATTTTGGGCTCTCAGAAGATGGGCATCCTGTTGGGTCAGCTACAGCAGGCGGCCGACGTGGTCATCTTGCAGGCTCCGCCTGTCACGGTTGCAGTGGATGCCTCCGTCTTGGCGGCGCAGACCGAGGGCCTGCTCCTGGTCGTGCGCACGGGCACCACGCGGCGCGATCGCGTTGAGCAAGCCAAAGAACTTCTTGAGCGCTTCAAAGTGAGACTCCTCGGTGCCGTGTTGACCGATGCACCGGATCGCGGGTTGCTCACCGGCTACTGAGCCCGTCGGAGAACGCTACTCCTCCACACCGTCGGTGCTCGGCGGCTCAGCCTGAGGCTCGTCCGGGGATTCGGCCTGGGATCCGACCTGCGGCTCGTAAGCGAAGATGCTGAAACCCGCATCGAGTTGCTCACCGTCGATCTCCAGCGTGACGGTGTAGGCCCCCGATCTCAGAAAAGGACTATCGACCTGGCCTGTCAGGCTGTCCCAGACCACGCCTTCTGAGGGCCCGTGCCACTTACCCGTCGCCTGACGGATCATCTCGCCTTCGTGCCACCACGTACTCCGCCACGTCGTATGAGGTAGGAGATGCTCGCACGCACTGCCGGCATAGACCACCTGCGTGTACCAGTCGAACAGCGTTAGCGGGCGAAAAGCCTCACCCCCAACTGCAAGACCGGCGGCAGTGAAGAGCGGAGTGCAGACGACCGGTCGTGGAGTTGCGGTTGGTGTGGGTGGTGGGGGAACGTGTGTGGGCTCGACCTCGACCGCGAAACCCAGGACCTCCGGCACCTCATCCATCAACGTCAGCGTGACCGTATAGGCACCCTCCGGGAAGGGCCGGCCATCATCATGATAACAAGCCACCTCCCCCGTCCCATCCAGCGTGGCAAGCAGTCCGCTGTCACTGCAAACGACTGACCCCACGGCATCTCGCATCGTGATCCAGTAGGGAGCACCGGCACAGACACCCTCAAAAGCATAGCCCAGATAGATCACGCGGGCATCTGGGGGCAGGCGGGACACCGATGCGCCGCCCGGCACGAGATGTAGGCTCAGTCGCGTGACCGTGGGTGCATCGGACCTGATCGAAAAGCTCGATCGCGCCATCGTGGTCCCATCCCAGATGAGGTCGAGTGCGTAGTCCCCCGGCACCAGGGGCTGATTATCGGGAAACGGCACGAGGATCACGCCATCGCGGACGACCCACGTGCCCTCATCGACCCGGCGATCCGCCCCATCTCGCAACATCCACCGCGCCGGTGTATCGACCGGGAAGGTCTCCGGGGTCTCAACCCATGCCCGGAGCTGCGTTGCCGCGCTGCAGACCACCCCCGGCAGCTCCAGGGATGCCACAACCGGCACCCGCGTCGGCGTCGCCGTGGGTCCGGGGCTCACCGGCGGGCGACAGGCTACTGAGGAAAGTGCGATAGCGACGAGACAGGCGCATCGCCATCTTGTGCGTCGGACATCCATTCTGTCAGCTCCCTGACCATCTTCTCGGCATAGTCCCGCCAGTGTGGATGGTCTCCCTTTTCCAGATAGACGCGGAAATCATCGACCGCCTCAGCATAGGCTCGCAGCTGCTGGTAAGCGATGCCGCGATTGAAGCGCGCTTCGATCAGGCCGGCGTCGAGTTCATAGGCTCGGGTCAGATCGAGGATCGCACGTTGCGGATCATCCATCTCACGCCAGTAGAGAATGCCCCGTGCCAGATAGGCACGGGCGAAGTCCGGTCGATGGGCGATCGCCCGCGTGAAGGCATCAATGGCATGCTCGTACTCCGATATGAGGCGGTACTTGTTGCCGAAGTGGCGATAGCTCTCTGCCAACAGATAGTAGAAGCGCGCCATCGCCATCGCGATCCAACCACGGATATCCACGATCGATCACCTACCCGCTCGCGAGGATCTCACGATAGACAGCCAACGTCGCCTCAGCAACTCTCTGCTGAGTGTAGTGCTTAAGGACACGCTCACGACCCTGCCGCCCCAATAAACGACGCCGCTCCGGCGACACTATCAAATCCTGGAGCGCCTCACTCAGCGCCGACGCATCATCCTCAGAGAAGACGATGCCCGCCTCACCGATCACGTGAGGTATCTCTCCCGACCCGGAGCCCACCACGGTAACTTCACAGGCCATCGCCTCGATCAGGACACGCCCGAATTGCTCCGTCCAGTTCGACCGCGTGCGCGAGGGGAGCACCAGGACATCGATCTCACGGTAGAACTCGGGCATCTGCGTCGAGGGCAACCAGTCGCGCACGGTGACCCGGTCCGCGATCCCCAGCGCTGCCGCCTGCCGGGGAATCTCGGGGGCCTCCGGGCCGCTACCGAGAAAGGTGGCCTGCCAAGCGCCTGCCGTCCGAGCCAGCGCCTGCAGAAGCAGATCCGGCCCCTTCTCGGGTACGAAACGCCCGACGTAGGCGATGTGCACAACGCCGTCGTGCCGCCGCGCACGATCGAGGTCAGGCGAGAAAATCTCCGGGTCGACACCGAACTGGGGGATGACGTTCAGAGGCCCTGCATAGCCCTTCGTCCGCCAGACGTCGGCTGCCGTCCGGCTGCCTGCGATGGCATGGTCTACATGGCGGAGGTTGTAGCGCTCTATCCAGCTAAAAGGAGGCGGGTAGCCCCGCGCGAGGTTCTGCCACGAGAACCAGAGCGTTCTGGCGCCGCGGCGCCGGGCGATCACGTTCGCATGGTAGGTCGCCAAATTGTACGGCTCTTCATCGATGTGAACCAGATCCGGGCGCACCCGCGCGATCGTGCGGCCCAATCCGGGATAGAGATGCAGATGGAAGGAACCGTTGAACCAAATGGGCTGGACCTCCAGCTGATAGCCCCGTGTGTGAACCCGTTCCAGGGTCGTTGTGCCGCGCTCGTCACGCCATGCAGGAGGAACCACAACGACGAGAGAGAGATCGGGAGCCGCGCCTGCCATCACCTCCAGCTTCTTCTGATAAGTGCCGACGATACAGGCTTTGGACACCATCAGAACGCGCAAAGATCCTCCACCCACTTTCCCCCTCGCATAAAGTGTAGTATAACGCCAGGCGTAGGCTAGGCAATCGGCTTTATAGTTAGGATTTGGATTGCTTTACACGGTTCTCAGACCGTGCTATACTGAGAAAGTCGTTGGACCCTGCAACACCAAACTGCGAGCACTGCGGAATTCTTACCCGGCAAGGATGCGTTAACGTGGCTGCGAACAATCAAGTCCGAGAGGGGATCGATCCAGCTGGTCCATCCTCGCTCGACCTCTGGGTGGATGACCTGCAGAACAGCCCGTTGGGTGATGCGACGATCCTGCTCGTCAGAGGGCTCCACATGTGGGGCTTCCTGATCGGCCAGATCCTGTGGATGGCGGCCCCCCTCATCGGGGAACACAGGGTGTCCGCCCTAGCCAGGACCCTGGAGGACGACGAAGCAATGGATGCGCTCTATGCCCGCGTGGTTGACCGTGGTGTGGTCAAAGGTAGCGTACAAGGAAGGTAGTATGGGGAGCCAACTCATCGCATACGGAGCGCCGCTTTCGATCGGCATCATCCTCCTCAGTGCCTTGGCCCTCGCCGTCTATGGTGCGCAACGAGGACGGCGGGCTCGTGAGGCGCGTACCCTATCGGTGGTCCCGCTCTTCCACGCGTTCGCCGATGAGGTGGGACGTGCTGCGGAGGAAGGGACCTCCATCCACGTAGCGCTGGGCAACGGTGGCCTGCTGGGCGAAGATAGCATGGTCTCCGTCGCGGCCTTGCAGGGATTGAGCGGGTTGACCGAGCTCTCCACCGCCTATGATACCCCGCCCTTCATCACGACAGGAGATCCGACGCTCTACATACTTGCAGATAACCAGATCCGCGAAGCGCATATGCGACTGGGCACAATGGACCACTATCAAGCAGCGTCCGTTCGTTTTGTCGCTCCCACCCCCTCACTGTATGCCGCCGCTGCAGGGACGCTCTGCAACGATGAGGCGGTAGGCACTAACATCAGCCTCGGAAGCTTCGGGGCCGAGATCAGCCTATTGACCCACACCACCGCCGCCAAAGGCATCAAGGGCTATGGCGGGACCACCGCCGCGCCGGGTCTGGCCGCGCTTTATCCGGAGCTCGAGGCTGACGAGGTTGCCATCGGTGAAGAGCTCTTCGCCGGAGGCGCCGAGGCGACGGGGCGCCTTTCGTCTTGGGCAGGACTCAGAGCACAGGACCTGCTGCGCTGGCTCGTCATCATCGGTATCGTGATCATGGCTATCCTGTCCCTGATGGGGATTAGCGTTTCGTAGGGGTGAGGTGCACATGTTTCGATGGTTCCTACCTACCCTCGTCGCCGTGATCGTCGCGGTGATTGTGCTGTTAGGTACCTTGGTGCCTATCTCGGCCTTCCAAAATGCACGCGAGATCCTCCTGCGTGGCGCCACGGTCCTGGCCGCGTTTGCGCTCTTGCTGGCGTTTGGGAACCTATTGCGCGTCCATATCGGACGCATCGTGAACCAGCCCTCATCCAGCGGTCCCGTTAAAAAACATCGTCTAGCCAGCATCCTGCTCGTTCTATCGGCCCTGGCAAGCCTGATCGTGGTCCTGCTGGAGGGGCCGGCGGGGTCAACCTCACAGATCCTGATGGAGGCCGTGCTGATCCCGGGGCAGTCGGCTCTCTTGGCCCTGACCGCCGTCACCCTCGTCGTGGCGGGGATGCGCCTCTATCGCGTGCGTCGTCACGTCAACAGCCTCCTCTTCCTCATGGCAGCGATATTGGCGATCCTGACCGTCAGTCCGGGCGGGTTACCGTTCATTGGCCTACCCAAGGCCCTCCAGATTGTCGTCGATCTTGTCAACTCGGTCGCTACCGGGGGTATACGAGGACTCATCCTCGGTGTCGCCATCGGCACCATCATCGCCGGTCTGCGCGTCATCCTGACCATCGACCGACCGCACAGCCCGAAGCGGACCGTCTCTCGATGATCACTCCCAATCAAGGCCTATCCAGAGGCAAGCTATGATCCGTTGCCCAGCATGTGGAACGCAGAACCAGGATGATCGCCGGGCGTGCAGGGTCTGCGGTACAGCTCTCCCTCAGACCAAGCTGCGCTGTCCGAAATGTGGCGCGCTGAACTCCGTCGGCAATCTCTTCTGCGATCAATGCAACACACGCCTCGTCCATGCGGAGGACACCATACCGCCCGAAGAACCTGAGAGCGGTGAGGAGGAGTTCCCCACCTCCGCCGTCAAAGGGATCTCCCTACCCAGCCGCCTTCCTTCCGACATCGCCGAGGACGACGAGAGCGCATCCGATAGCTTGCCGGACTGGCTGTCCGGCTTGATGGATGACGTGCAGCCGTTGGACGACGCGGCAGAGGACGAGACCGAGGAAACCGGCACGCCCTCTTGGCTCCTGGATGCCGGACTCGACATGACGGGCAACATCGAGCCCCAAGATCCTGACGAGATTCCCGACTGGTTGCGCGCAGGAAGCGTGGAGAGCGATGCTCTCACGGACGAAAGCGAAGATGAGCCGAAGGCTCTGCCCGACTGGTTGGCCGCGATGGCGGAGGAAAGCGAGCCTTCTTTGCCGGAGGCCGACGACGCCTATCCCGACGAGACGTTGCCCGATTGGCTTCGTGGAGCCGGCAACGATCGGTCAGCCGACGAGATGCCGGCGACCGCAGACCGGGAGCCGGTCGCCGATGCGCACTATGAGATCGTCGCCGATGACGAAGCGCCCGTGGGCCCCACCGAGGACGATAAGGAACCCCTCATCTTCTCCGAATCCGAGTTGCCCGACTGGCTCTTCGAGTCACAGCCGGAGGCATCGCAGGCGGCGGCCCGGCAACCCGCGCCGCCTAGTGCCGGTGACGAGCCGGCAGACGACGCTATCGATGAGATGGACAACGCCGACGCCGCGCTACCGGACTGGCTATTGGAGCTCTCTGATGATACTGTGGAAGACGTCACAGAGGACACCGCAGAAGAGGCGATTGAGGCCCTGCCCTCGTGGCTCACTGAACTGGCGCCGGAGGTGCGCGAAGCGGAGGCGCCAGACATCGCGCCGGCCGCTGACCGGATCTTGATGCCGGATGACGGAGATGAAGCGGTACGCCTCCCTACGGACGAAGCGCCGTCCACACCGGACGTTCAGGTGTCCGACGACGTACCGGATTGGCTCGCCGGGCTCGATTTGGCGCGGACGGCCCCAGACGACTCATTCACAGGGGATCAGAGTATCCCGGCTCCATCCGAAGCGGCGACCGGCGACATTCTCGAGGAAGAAGAGGCAACCGCGGAACCCACATGGGAGCGCCTAACCTCCTCCGATGAGGAGCCCGCCTGGCTCAGGGGCCTCAGAGCTGGGGAAGAAACCACCGAGGACACCGCTGCAGGCTCCGTCTTCCTGGATCTCGAACCCACGGAAGCACCGGTGGCGTTTGTGGAGGACGATCTCTCAGGAACGCAGCCCATCGAGGCAACGGATGAGATACCCGCGTGGCTCCGCGACCTGGACGTGGGCGCCTCCGAGCCCTCCGTCGATGATGTTGATACGCACGACACAGCTACCCCGCCCCTGGCCCGTGCGGAGCTTCCGCCCTGGCTAGAGGAGTTAGCGCCACCGGAGGCCGATGACACAGGGGCGTCCGGATTTGAGATACACGAGGGGGCAGAGGAAGGGGCACGTCAACCGCGAGTATCGGGCAGTTTGACGCCGGCGGACATTCCCGACTGGATCGAGCAACTGCGTCCGGGCCCCCAGGAAGAGGGACAACCGCTCCCACGCCGCCAGATGGTGCTGCCGACCCCTGCAGAGCCCGAAGGGCCCCTCCAAGGGATACCCGGGGTACTCCCCAGCCACGCGATGGTGGATATGGCGACCGGTACCGATGAGGAACCGGCCCCGGGCCCTGTCTTGGCCCCCCCACTCCCAGAATCGGTGATCGCACAGGCCCAACTCTGGCAACAGCTCCTAGAGCAACCCCGCAGCGTCGAACGCCCCGTGGCCCAGCAGCGTCCTCAGCGCGCGCCGCATCTCCGAGTGATGCGTTGGATCGTCGCCGCCATCTTGGTCATCGGGATCCTTGCAGCTTTCTGGTTAGTGCCGGAAGGTCTGGTTCGGTCATTGCAACCGCCCCTTTCCGCAGCGCAAGGCGCACCTGGGGCGACGGCCCTGGTTGAGGGCCTCGATCGGTTGGGCCCGGGCGATACCGTGATCCTCGCGGTGGAGTATACCCCGGCCTATGCCGACGAGATGTCACAGATCGCAGCGCCGCTATTGGAGCACCTTAACACGCGCGATGTCGAGGTTCTGATCGTCAGCACACTGCCTGAGGGCACAGGGCTAAGCTACGCGCTCACACCGCAACCCCGCAACCGGCAGACCTTGACCGGCAGTGATTACCTTGCGGGCAACGCCAGCGGCATCGCAGCATTTCTGAACCGATCGGAAGCTGAGACGGCACGGCAGCTGATCATCCTGGCCTCTGACCCTCAACGGTTCGGATGGTGGATCGAACAGACGACGCTGCACAACCAGCGACGTGCCGATGCCGAGATGGTCATCAGCGCGGGCGTCAGCGCGGCGACCGGGCCGCTGGTCACCCCCTATCTCAGAAGCGACATCGTCACCGGTTGGATTGCGGGATTCCCGCAGGCTGCTATGTACCGCGACGCCAGAGGAAGTGGCACGGGCGTCGGCGGAACATCCCTTCTCGGCATCCTTACGCTAGCCCATTGGGCGGTGGCGGCCTTGCTCCTCGTCGCCTGGATCGCGAATCTGATCAACAAGAAAGGAGGGGGCTAGCCATGGATCTACTTGGTCTGATCATCGGTGCCGTGCTGACCCTGATGATCTTCAGTTACCTCCTCCGGGATAACCAGCTCTACCGCTGGGCTCTGGCGCTCCTTGTCGGTACAGCCTCGGGCTACGCCATGGCGATCGCCGTGCGTTTCGTGATGAACGAATGGATATCGCTTGCCCTCTCTGAACCCAACACAAGCGTCAGAATGATCTATATCGGCGTGTTGTTGATGGGTTGTCTCATGCTTCTCAAGGGATTCACGCCAACGCGATTCACCGGGCTGATCATGACCCTGAGCAACATCCCCTTGGGCTACCTGGTAGGTGTCGGCGCGGCCGTCGCCGTCTCGGGCGCGCTGATGGGCACGCTCATCCCTCAGGTTCTGACAACGGGCGCTGAGCTCACTATGAATGGCGTCAATGGGCTTTCCGATGGATGGCTCACGCTCGTCCAAGGCATCGTCATCGCACTGAGCACAATCATTACCTTGCTCTCCTTCTCTATGAACTACAAGCGCGGGGCCGGCACGGGACAAGAGGGGGGTCGACGCAGGGGAGATGGGTGGAAGCGCACTTGCCGGGGCGTGGGCCAGGCCATCATCGCCATCGCGCTGGGCACGGCATTTGCCGGCACCATCACAACGGCTCTGACGGCCCTGATGATGCGTCTGTGGTACTTGGCAGACCTCCTGAGCCGCTGGACGGTCCTGATAGGAGGATAGATGGCAGAGGGACAGACGATCGAATCTATCCTAGTCGCCGATTGCGGCACGATCATCACCAAACTCCTCTTGGTCGACCGAGTTGACGACGCCTACCGCGTCGTAGCGCAGGCTCAGGCTCAGACAACGGGCCAGGCACCTTGGAGCGATCTCAGTGTTGGCGTCGTCCAGGCCGTCCAGGAACTGGAATCTATCACGGGCCGGCAGCTCTATGAGCGTGGGCGGATCATCACCCCACGACATGATCTCTCGGGTGTAGACGCGTTTGTCATCACCCTGAACGCCGTTGCCCCTCTCAGGTTGATCCTGGCAGGATTGGTCAAGGAGATGAGCTTGGAAAGTGGGCGACGCGCAGCAGCGTCGACCTATACGGAGATCGAGGCCACGCTCTCGCGAGAGAGGGTGCGGGGCGATGGAGACTCGGCGGGTCGATCCTCGCAGGAGGTCTGGGCACGCACCGTCAGGGATCTCGCGCCCGATGTCGTCCTATTGGTGGGCGGGATCGATGGCGGCGCGCGTCGACCGGTCCTTGAGCTGGCAGAGGCCGTGGCGTTGGGCGCATCGATGCTCGACGAAGAGCAGCGCCCGACCGTGCTCTACGCGGGCAACGCAGCACTGCGTTCTCAGGTCTCGCGGTTGCTGGGTGACATCACACAGGTCGTGATCGCCGACAATGTACATCCCTCAGCACGAACGGAGCACCTGGGCCCGACCCAGAGCGCACTGGAGGAAATCTACAACGAGGAACGCCTACGCATGGCACCAGGTGCCGAGAGCCTCAGTGTATGGAGCCGGCTACCCTTTGTGCCCTCGGCCACCGCGTTCTCGCGCATCATCGACTTTCTGTGGCATCGTGAGGGAAATGACGACCGCGGCGTCTTGGGCATCGATCTCGGGGCAGCCAACACGACGATGGCGGCGACGTTCGGAGGCCGCCCCTACACAACCGTCTACGAACATGGCGTTGCGCACGGCATCGTTGAGTGGGCATCCGATCACGGCTTGGCCCGGTTGATGCAGTGGATGCCTGAACAGATGGATGAGGAGATGCTGGCTGCCATGCTGTTCGATCAGCAATTGCACCCCTTCAGCGTTCCCCAGGCCTCCAACGAGCTTGGGCTACAGCTAGCGATCGTGCGTGAGATGCTGAGAGCAACCCTGAACATTGCGCGTCCGACGTGGAATATCAGTGGCGCGGAGTTCGCCACCAGTGCGCTGCCGCAGGGCTACACCCCTATGCCCCGCATCGATCCTATCCTGCTCACCGGCGGTGGCATCATCCACACGCCTCGCCCAGGCCAAGCGCTCCTTGCCATTCTGGACGGTCTCCAGCCGATCGGTATCACGACCGTGCTGCTCGACGTCAACCACGCCGCCACCGCCATCGGCGCTGTCGCCGGCATCAAACCGTTGATCGCTGCTTCGGCCCTGGAGGCGGGAACCCTCGTTTCGCTGGGCACGGTGATCTCACCGGTCGGACAGACCCGGCGAGGTGACGTGGTGATGCGTGTGAAGATCATCTACGATAATGGCAGTGAGTTGGCCGTTGAAGCGCACTATGGCGAACTTGAGGTCTGGCCCCTGCTGGTTGGACAGCGAGCGACCCTGGAGATCCGGCTACACCGACGATTTGACATCGGTATGGGACCCGGTCAGGGAGGCAGGGTCGAGGTTCTGGGTGGATTGGCGGGCCTCATTGTCGACGCCAGAGGGCGTCCTCTAGCGTTGCCCAAGCAGCCAGACCAGCGTCGTCGCCTGCTCAAGCGATGGCTGTGGGATGTCGGAGGGTAGGATGTTGACACCGTACTGCGTAGCCAATCCTTTGACCACGATTCGTGTCCCAAGACTCCTCTCAAGTCCTATCACAGGCGCACACAAGGTAGAGGTGATGGTGCGCGCCGGGGACTCCGTCGCGCCGAGCCAGGTCGTCGCCCAGTCAGTCCAGGCGCCGGATTTTCGCATCGTCGAGGTCGCCCAAGAGCTGGACATTCCCGCGCAGAAAGCGGCAGCTTACCTCAAAGTAGAGCGCGGACAGGCGATCGCCCAGGGAGACGTCCTCGCCGCACGCGGGGGGCTGAACAACCGCGTTTGCCTCTCGCCCATCAGCGGCAAGGTCATCGGCATCGGCCGTGGACGGCTGCTGCTGGAGGCCGATCCGGAGATCGTGCGCCTCAATGCCCTGGTGCCCGGCTACGTTGTCGAGGCTCGACCCGGCGAAGGGGTGGTGATCGAGACCATCGGAGGTTGGATCGAGACCACATGGGGCAACGGGCAAGAGGCCTATGGATTGCTCAGAATGGTCGTACGGGATCGAGAACACCCCTTGCGTCCGACGCACATCAATGCCTCATCGCAGGGGGCCATCCTGGTAGGAGGATCAAGCCTGGATGAGGAATGCTTGACCCAGGCCGAGGCGATGCAAGTGCGAGGTGTGATCGTGGGTAGCGTGCCGCCGTCACTGCTAGGCCCGCTTCGTGAGGTCAGTTTCCCCGTCGTCGCCACCGAGGGTGTTGGCTCGGCGCCGATGACATCGATACTCTTCGAGCTGCTGCACTCGCTGGACGGGCGCGAGGCCGCCGTCAGCGGCGATATGGGCAGTCGCTGGCATGGCAAGCGACCGTGCGTCATCGTGCCGATGCCGACGCAAGCCGCACATACGATCGATATCAACGCGCCCCTAGCGCCGGGTGATCGGGTACGCATCCTCAGAGGTGTGCACCGAAACCGTTCGGGCAGCGTCTCGCGGCTCTTGAAGGAGCTCGTGATGCTGGAGACCGGTGCAAGGCTGCCGGGCGCCGAGGTCAGACTCGAGGATGAGATAACCCTATCCGTACCCTACACGAACCTAGAACGCCTACTTTGAGCGGCGAAGGTGGGGAGCCCTAAAGGTAAGCCACAGCCGCAATTGCAGGAGCTCGACAACCTATGCCGATCCGTAAACGACTTCGTAACAGCGCTTTTGAACTGGCACGGCGAGATCTGGCCGCTTTCCTGAACGACCATGAGGAGGATTTGCTGGCCATTTTCCGAGAGGAGATTCAAGTCCTCGACGACGCGATCCCCGATGAGGACCTCTTCATCGATATCAAGATGGTGCCGCTTGGGGAGATGATCCTCAAGGCGTCGCTGCACGCGATCCGCCGTTTCCTGATGGGTGACACGGTCAAGGTCAAAGTGCCTGTTGAGGACGCCAGCGGAGAGAAGGCGTTATCCTTGAAGGACTCCGCATCCTGACGTGTCTCTTACCCGGGTATCAAGGACTGCTTGCAACTTTTCTGTCTTTTGTTTACAATAACCATAGAATAACCAACGCGTCATCGATCTGACGTTCTGGTGCACCGTCGTTGTGCTCTCACTGGAGAGGGATGGTTTCTCGGGGCGCTGAATCGGCACACGTAGGCAAGGAGGGTCTCAATGTCAGACGACGTATTTGAAGCCTTTGGCGACGATGATATCTTCACGGAGGACGAGGAACCGCAACAGCAGTCCGAGGGTGGCGGTCAGGATCGCACCTTCATCATCGCGGTCGCCATACTAGCAGGACTGCTCGTCCTGTCGCTGATCTCCTTCGGCGTCTGGGCCTTGGTGCTGAATCGCCCGCAGGAGGCCGCCCCGCCCCCCACCGAGGTCGTAGCCTCCCCTACGGTTGAGGTCATCGTGGTAGAGGACACCGCGACACCCGAACCGCCGGAACCGACCGAGACGCCGGCGCCGACCGAAACGCCCGAACCGACACCCACGCCGCTGTTGGGTCCCACTGCCACGCCCAACGGTGAGGATGCAGAGGGGGAGGCGGATCCCGACACCGTAACGGCAGTCGGGGTCACTGAGGGTGAGGGTGAAGATGAGAATGAAGGCGAAGCAGAACCGACTCAGGTTGTGCGACGCACCCCCACACCGATGCCTACGCCCCAGGCCACGCCCACGCCGCGGGGATCAGACGCCGGGACAGACCTGAGCGCCTCGTCGGGGCAGCTATCGCAGACCGGGCTCAGTGAATGGTTGTTGATCGGCCTAGCCATGCTCCTTGTAGCGGTGATGGTTGCTGCGCGAAGGCTGCGCCAAGCCTGACATCTGACCTATGATGATGCCGTTGAGGCACGGGGCCTTGAGGCTCCGTGCTTCTCTTTTGCCCGCTATGCCGTGAGGAGCTGCGATGCACCCGGGAGACGTGTGTACGATGAGGGTCAGTCGCAGAGCACAACCATGGGCCACCCTGGGCCTACTGCTGGCTGCTGCAACCATCATCGCTACCGGATGCCTGCCCTCCGCAACGCCGATCGCGACGTCCACAGCGACAGCGACCCGGACGACGCCCTCCGCTACCTCGACAGCACCGCCACCGACGTTCACGCCCATCCCTACCGCCTCGCCAACCCCGACCCAGCTGCCGACGCCGGACGCTGAACAAGCGCAGGTGCTGGTTGCCGGGGCCGCGGTGCGTGCCCAAGCCCTCGCCGGTGATGCGCGAGTCATCTGTCTGCGCTATGAGGAGACCCGGGCCGACGGCACCGCAGAGTGGGTCGCCCTCGTCCATCAGACGACCGGTACGACCTCACGGTTGAGCGCCTTCGTGCTCGATGACGAGGAGGTCTATCCTTTGGAACCTGTGGATCCCAGGCCCGGCGCTGCGGACATCGGCTTCGGACAATACCCGACGTGTGAGATCGTTGTCCGCGATGTGAACGCCGATGGCCTGCCCGAGATCGCGATCTTCGGTTATGCTGAGGGCAACGTGACCCTGATGCACCTGTTCGCCTGGAGCGGCACGGACTACCGCCGTCTGGGCTTCTTCTCCGGGGATGCCGGTGTGCGGTTCGTGGCCACCGATGGTGATCTGGAGGAAGAGATCTGGGAGGGGTTCAGGGTCCGCGGGGCCCCCACGCTAGCCTGGTACATCGTCTATACCTGGCAGGATAACACCTACGGGTGGACGTCGGAGCACCACGATTGGTATTTCACCGATCGCCCGCAGAGCTATCCGACCCACAGCCCCGACTACGCCGTGATCGCCTTCTACCTGGCCTTGAACGATCGGGACCTACCGGGCGCCTATGACTTGCTCGCAGCGGAAGGGCGCAGCGCCTATGAGACATGGGCCCTGGGCTACGCGACCACGCTCCGCGTAAGCGTGGGATCCGTCCACACGATCCCGGGTACCGCGAGCGACGGGCGCGCCCGAGTGGCGGCGATGGTCACGTCGTGGGATAACGAGAGAGGCGTCATCGCGGGGCGACGCTGGAATGTCGAATGGGATGCCGTGAACACACCGGCGGGTTGGCGCCTCCAATCGTCGGCAGCCGAACTGCTGGAGGAGTGGACCGTTCCCTATTGGCCCTGAGGCTGCGTGTAGACGAAGTTATTGTCCGCGTCGCGGATCCGGGGCTGATCGGCATCCTTGGCCGACAGTACGGGCTCACGAATCGGCCACACGATGCCGATCTCGGGGTCATTCCACAGGATGCCGCGATCGTGATCGGGAGAATACTCGTCGGTGACCTGATAGATCACGTCGGCTGACTCGCTCAACACACAGAACCCGTGAGCAAAGCCGGGTGGGACATAGAGCATATAGTGGTTCCGGCTCGACAGGGTCTCACCGACCCAAGCCCCATAGGTCGGCGACCCAACGCGGATATCGACGGCGACATCGAAGATCGCGCCCGAGCTAACCATCACCAGCTTGGCTTGGGCGCGGGGAAGCTTCTGATAGTGCAGACCCCGCAACACGCCGGCGGCGGAACGTGAGTGGTTGATCTGTACAAAACCGTCTGCCAAGCCCTCAGCCGCGAAGGCTGAGCGCTTGTAGGTCTCCAGGAAGAAGCCCCGATCATCCCCATGAACCTGGGGCTTGATCAACCGGACATCAGGTATCTGCAACTTCTCGAATGTAAAAGGCATCGAATCGCTTCCTCAGCACGTTGGGTCCCTGAACTCCACGGGACGTTAAGTCATCGAATCAGCGCAACCCCTGATAGAGCCGCGCGACGATCGGATAGAGAGGGTTGAGGGCCCGCTCCCACATCCCCGTATAGCGGAGTACCTCGCCACCGAAGCCGCGCTTGAACCGGTAGACGCCCCAAAGCCCATCGCTGCGCTCCGTGAACTCGGCCTCGAGCGTCGCCTCGTCCGCATCCGGGATACCCCAGAGATCATAGGTGGTGCAGCCACGTGCCTTTGCCCAACGGATCGCCGCCCATTGAACGGCGTAGGCAGGCATCAGATTGCGGTGTCGATCCGACGAGGCGCCCGAGATATACCATGCCTTGTGCCCGACGGCGAAGACCAGCAGGCCCGCGAGCGGCTCCCCCTCGTACTCGGCGAGCAGCAGCGCGACCTGTCCCTTGTCGGCAAAGAGCTCATAGGCCCGACGATAGTACCCGCGCGCGTGGATGCCGAACTCGTCGCGTTCACCGGTCTCCTCCATCAGGTCATAGAAGAGATCGACATCGCTCAAGGCGCCCTCACGCACCGTGACCCCTTTGCGCTCGGCGAGTCGGATGTTGTAACGCGTCTTCGACTTCATCGCCATGAGGATGTCGTCCTCGCTCGGGGCAATGTCCACGACAATGGTACGAGGCGGCTGAATCGTGCGTGTGGCCTGCCGATAGCCAAGGCCGGTCAACAACGGGGCGATCCCACCCTCAGGCAACTCGGGGGCGCCCGCGCCCTCGACGATCTCGGGCTCGATCCAGCACGCCCACGCGCGCCGGCGTCGTGCGGCAGCCGTCAGTGCGGTGAAAAGCTCATCGACTCGGGCACGGTCCGTCCACGTCACGAGCGGCCCTCTAGGCACATAAGCGAGGCAGCCCAGGCCAAGCGGCAGCTTGCGATAGAGTATGATAGCGCCCGCATCCGGCGTTGAGTGCCCCTCGGCAGCGATCGTGACCAGCTCCCAATCCCATCCGAACGCCGACTTCAGGCGGCCCCACTGCGTGGTCTGCAGCAGGTTGCCTGAGCCGTGCTGCGCGACAAAGTGGTCCCACGCGTCGAATCTAGCGCCGTCGTTAATCGGATTGCGCACACCTGAGGTCACCATCTAGCCGACTTTCTCTCCCACAACCAGTAGGCCACCGCCGACCTCACCCGCAGGGACATCCATGTCATACGCTGTGCGCCAGCGCCGGCTCAACTTACGCGTGACCCACGGTCTGACCCAGCGCTGGTAGCCCAGTCCACGGAGGCGAGGCGAGGCGAGCCAGCGGAAGAAGGGCAGGCCCACACCCGGATGCACACCGTACGTCGCGTTGCCCCTGTCCCATAGGGTCATCGCCTCCGCCGGCACGTAGTAGGTCGTGCGCACCAGCTGCAGCCCGACGCGGCTCAGCATCGCATCCCACTCACCGGGAGCTGGGTAACGATAGTGGGACAACCATGCATCGATCCCCGCTGCATAGGCCTCAGCTCCCGCGCGATCTCCGGCAGCAGCGCGCTGCCGGTAACCCGCCAGCAGAGTGCGAAAGGCGTCACTGGGCACGGTGAAGAGCACACGGCCACCGGGGCGCACCACGCGGGCGACCTCAGCCAGCACAGGATCGAGGTCGGGGATGTGCTCCAAGACGGAGTTGCTGAGCACCGAGCCGAAGGCCCCGTCGGCATAGGGCATCGCATGACCCACCGCCTGCTGTACGGCGGCGTAGACGCCCGTCTCCGGGGCTTTGCGCACCTGATCCGCCCATGGGTCGAATCCCACCTCAATCGGCGGGTCATGCCGGAAAAGCGCTTGGGCGATCAATCCATCGCCACACCCCACATCGAGGATGGGACGGGGGAAGGTCTCCGCTGCGAGAGTGCGCAGCTCGATAGCCCGCCACAACGCGACCGGAGGGGCGAACCAGTACCGGTCGAGAAGCAGCGTCAGATAGTCGTGGCTGGGATCGGGCATGGACAGCTTTCGATGACCTCAGATGATGTTGAGTCCGGTCGGCAACGTAAGTCGTTCGACATCCGGACTCTTTGTAACACAAACGACGCAGAACGCAACCGCCGAAGAACACTGACCGCGCAGACCGAGGGGGTCTGCGCGGTCGTCGTTAGGTAGCACGCTAGCTTATAGCGAGCCCCGGTTCACCTATCGCGAGCGAACGGTCAAGGGCAGGAAGACGCGTCGCGGCTCG
>CAZYYC010000023.1:0-28858 GCA_964650935.1 uncultured Anaerolineales bacterium | reverse complement strand
CGGCTGGAGGATGGGCGTCTCCACCTCAAGGTAGTCGTGGTGATCGAGCCAGGCACGAAGTGCCGTAATCGTGCGCGAGCGGACGCGGAAGGTCTCGCGCACCTCGGGATTGACCGCCAGATCGGCATAACGTTGTCGATAGCGCTCTTCGACATCGGAGAAGGCGCTGAAGCGCCTTACATGGCCTTCGTCGTCCTCGACCTCCTTAGGGATAGGCAGCGGCGTGATGGCCTTGGACAACATCCGCAGATCCTGGGTACCGACGCTGATCTCGCCGGTCCGTGTGCGCATCATCACTCCTGTGGCCTCGACAAAGTCGCCCAGATCGATGACCTTCTTCAACAGATCGTAAGCGTCCTCTCCGAGATCATTGCGGCGGATGAAGAGTTGCACCTTCCCTGAGCCATCCTCTAGGTGGGCGAAGGTCAGCCTACCCATGTCGCGAAAGCTGACGATGCGTCCGGACACCACGACCTGCGGAGCAGGGGCCTCTTCGACCTCAGCGGCTTCAAAGGCAGTGATCGCTTGCCGGACGGTATGGGTGCGATGTGAACGGTGCGGATAGGGCGAGAGGCCGGCTGCCTTCAGCCGATCGGCCTTCTCCACACGCTGCTGCTCAAGGTCGTTCAGATCCATCGATGGCTCCTAAAGAATCGCGACGATCTCAAAGACCAGATCGCCATCGGGCGCGCGTACCACGGCTTTGTCCCCGACCCGCTTCCCAATCAGCGCCCTGCCCAGCGGAGACTCGTTGGAGATCCGTCCATTGCGCGGATCGGCCTCGGCGGAGCCGACGACGAAATACTCCTCGTCCTCACCCTCACCGCTCTCTCTGACGGTGACCGTGTTGCCGATCCCGACGATATCGCTGGCCTCTTCAGACTTGGTAATCACCTGAACCTTGCGCAGGATCTCCTCAAGATCGAGGATCCTGCCCTCGACGAAAGCCTGCTCACTTCGGGCGATCTCGAGCTCTGCATTCTCGATCAGCTCACCTTCACTGAGTGCGTTGTGTAGCCTCTCGGCTACCTCTTGACGGCGAACCGACTTGAGGTATTCGAGCTCCTCTTGCGCAGCTTTCAGTCCTTCCGGGGTCAAGTAAACGACAGCACGACTACTCATACAGACTTCCCTCCGGGCCCATGGATCGATGATCCGGGCCATGATAAAAACAAAACCCGAGAGCCCCAGGGCTCACAGGTTCGACCATTATACCATTCGATTTGCGCTTTGTAAAGTCGGACGGAAACAGTGTTAGGGCAGAGACTCAGTCCTCCACAATTGCTTGGACGACACGGCGGACCTGTTGAGCGACCAGACCCTGTGGCTGCATCTCGACCATCGGCTTACCGTTCTCGATGCTCTCATAGGCGAGGTCGCTCGCCGGCGGAATACCGGCAACCATGTTGCGCTGAATGCTCTGTTCGATCATGCTGCGGCTCAGGGCGCTTGAGGCGGGTACGCGGTGGATGAGCACGATGTTTGTCTTGTGGCGACCCACGTGGAGGTCCTCCAGGGCTTTCAGCACAGCCTTGGTCAGCGCGATGCCGATGCGGTTGGGCTCAAGCGTGACAAAGACCTGGTTGCACAGGGCCAAGACCTCTCGATAGGACGCATCGAGGCGTGGAGCAAGATCGAGTAAGAGGTAGTCATACTCACTGCGCAAAAAGCGTAGCAGCGTCTGCACGTAGGCCTTGTCTAAGCTCGGTCCGAACCCTGCAGGCTGGGTGCCTGCAGGCAGCACATGGAGGCCGGATGGGTGGCTGATCATATACTGCCGTACGCTTTCCCGCGTCAGATCGGCAAGCGGTCGCTCAAGCAAGGCACTTAGCCCGACGCCGGTCTCACGCATGCTGTCGCGGCCGAGCTGCATGGCGAGTGTACCGTTGCCCTCCTGGAGCTCGACAGCGGCACACCGCTTGTCCTGATGCATACGAGCAAGCTCGATGGCGGCGTTGAGGGTCAGCGTACTGGTGCCTAGCCCTCCCTTGGTCGGCAGAAAGGCGATGATGTCGCCATGGCCCGAGGTGTCCTCCATCTGGGGTCGGCGCTCGAGCAGGACTGCCACACGGGAGACCAGTTCCTTGGGACGCACGGGCTTGGTGATATAGTCGTCGACGCCGGCTTGGAAGCCGGCGACTCGATCGCTGACAGCTGTCTTCGCGGTGAACATCAGGATGGGAATAGACTCGGTGACCGGGTGTCCGCGGAGTCGTGCTGCGACCTCGTAGCCGTCGATGTCGGGCATCATCACATCCAGGATGATGAGGGCCGGCTCCAACTCGACAGCTTTCGCAATTGCTTGCTGTCCGTTGGCGGCAGCAACGATCTCATAGCCTTCACGCTCCAGCATCATGCCGACGAGTCTGAGGGCATCAACGTCGTCATCAACGATCAGAATCCGGCGCGGTTCCATACGCATCCTCTTTCTAGAACTGTGATCCACGCCTGATTATAGTCTGATACAAGGGGTGAATCAAGCGTTGAGCCACGCGTGGGCAACGCCTAAATATTGGAAAACGGTAAGATCTGAGCCATGATCCATCCAACGACCGCGATGATGGCCACCATGACCACGCCGGTCTGGATCGTGCGGCGCATCGCGTCGCTCTCCCGTCCACTTAGGCCGACGGTGCTGCAGCCGACCATGATCTTAGCAGGAGAGAAGACCGAACCCACGGCAGCGCCCGCGTTATGAATCGCGAGGACGAAGGGGGCATAGAGGCCGAGTGTCTGGGCTACCTCAAGCTGGAAGGCGCCGAAGAGGACGTTGGAGTTCGTGTTGCTGCCGGTCATAAAGGCCCCCAGCGCGCCGATGAAAGGAGCCACCAGCGGGAAGAACTGGCCCGCGAAGGAGGCCATCGCCGTGGCGAGCTGGGAGACCATGTTGGACATCTGCATTGTGGTCGCCATCGTCATCAAAGCGAGGATGCCGAATGTCGACTGCAGACCGCTTCTCAGCACCCCGGAGCGGATCTTCTTTCTACTCCCGGCTGACAGCCTGCCCTGCCGGTTGGCGAGCCAGAACGTGATTGCGCCGGTGTAGATGAGCTGTGCGCCGGGACTGCCCAAGACCGAGATCGCCCGGGTCTGTCCTGCCGGCAGGATCGAGCCGTCGCGGAGCAGCATTTGCGGTGTGTCGACCCTCAGCACCCAACGGTTCAGTGCGGAGTTGAGAAACGGTACGAAGCTGATCAGCATGATGATCGTGATCAGCATCAGATAGGGCAGGAGGTGGCCGAGCGTCTGTTTGAGCGGAACCAACGGTTGGACGGCCTCGGTGGATGCGCGTCGTCTCAGGCCGGCCCAGAGGGCGCCGATCCCCAGACCGGCCAGCGCGCCGAGAATCGTCGCGAGATTGGGGAGACCGATGCGTGTTGCCAGATACTGAGTCAGGCTCATACCCACAGCCATCGACAGAGCGGGCACGACCTCCCGCCAGGGATGGGCTTTATCGCGCCCCATCCAGAGGACCACAAAGCCACACTGGAAACAGACGACGGCCAGCAGCGCTGCCATCCAGGGGGCCAGGATCGGCCCGTTGATGTCGATGGTGGAGATCAGGGCTTCGTAGGAGGCGCCCAGCGAACCGAACGAGATCGACCAGCTGATGCCTAACGAGGAGATGACCACGGCATCCAACGCCGAGAATCCCAGCCCGACCAGCATCGGGGCCACAACGGCTACCGGGACGCCGTAGCCCCCCACGCCCTGAAGAAACGATCCAAAGCCCCAAGCCAGGAGCATCAACTGCAGCGTGCGCCCGGGCGCGACGCGCCGCAGTATGTCGCTCATGGCGCTCAAGGTGCCGTCCGCCTCCGTGACCCGGAAGAGGAAGAGGGCGCCCCAGATGATGTAAAGGACATAGCCGGCGCGGAAGGCTCCCTCGATCTGTGACCACAGAAGAACCTGGGTGCTAGCGCCGAATCGCAGGCCCGCGATGAGCAATGCCGAGAGCCAACCCACGGCTCCGGCCTTGGTTCCGCTCCAACGGAAGCCTGCCATCAGTGTCAAGATGATGATCAGGGGTAATGCAGCCAATACGGTATCCAAGCGATGTGTCTCCTATAGCGTCCGGATGGTGGTCTGCCTTTGCCGTGCCTGGCGACGTTCGGTTGACGTGAGCTTTCTGCGTAGCTAGGCGCCATTGTAACACAAAGCCCGGTGAGCCAAAACGCTAGGGTTGCCCACGAAGAACCGGCGCCTGTTCGGCGCCGGCTTTTTGCTCTTTGTTCGTGAGACCAGGGAGGTGGTCTGAGGCCGGACGCTTAGTTCTGCCCGTAGAGCTGGCTCTTGAGCACCATCAGTTCGCGCTTGAATGCATCATCCTGCTCCAGCCGTGCACGCACCCGTTCATACCCATAGAGCACCGTGGTGTGATCTCGCCCGCCGAGTTCGGCGCCGATCTGGGGGAGCGATGCATCGGTCTCCTCGCGCATCAGGTACATCGCAATCTGGCGCGGTTGAGCGATGCGGCGCGTACGACGTGAGCTTCTAAGCTCCTCGGGTGTGACGCTGAAGAAGTCGCCTACGGCTTTGACGATGTCCTCGGCGGAGACCTCGGGGTGGTTGGGTAGGAGGTCCGCGAGAGCCCTCTCGGCGACCTGCTTGTCGAGCGGAAGATTCGTCAGCCGGCTCATCGCCAGGACGCGATTTAGGGCGCCCTCCAGTTCACGGATGTTGCTTTCGATATTGGTGGCGATATAGCTCAACAGATCGTTGGGCACCTCGACATCAATACGCTCGGCTTTGGACTGCAGAATGGCCATCCGGGTCTCGTAATCTGGGGGCTGGATATCGACAATCAATCCCCACTCGAAGCGTGAGCGCAGGCGCTCCTCCAAGGTCACCATCGCCTTGGGGACGCGGTCGCTACTGAGCACAATCTGTCGCCCGTTGTCGCGCAAGGCGTTGAAGGTGTGGAAAAACTCCTCTTGAGTGCTCTCTTTCCCGGCGATAAACTGGATGTCATCGACCAACAGCACGTCTGCAGTACGGTACTTCTCCCTGAACTGCTCGGTCGTGTGCATACGGATCGACTCAATCAGGCCGTTGGTGAAGGTCTCAGAGGTGATGTAGAGAACCTGCATGCCCTTGAGATAGCAGTGATGGCCGATTGCGTGAAGCAGGTGGGTCTTGCCGAGTCCGACACCGCCATGGATGAAGAGCGGGTTGTAGGCTCGTGCCGGTGATTCCGCGACGGCGAGGGATGCGGCTTGCGCCAGCCGATTACTCGGTCCGACCACAAAGGACTCAAAGGAGTAATCGCCGTTCAAGCCGGGATCTCGTGGTGGGTTCTGTGGCGTGACGGATTCCTCCTGAAAGATCACGGGTGTGCCGTTATCCGTCTGTTTGGCGTCCCATACGACAAAGCGCGCCTCCGTCTCATCGCCTGTAAGCCTGGCCAGCGTGCGCTTGACGACGGGATAGAGTCGATTGTCCAGCCACTCTACCGCAAAGCCGTTTTTGACGCCGATGACCAGTGTGCAGCCGTTCTCAACACCGATGCAATGTGTATCACGAAGCCACGTGTCAAAGGTAGCGCGCGCCATCTTCAGCTCGAGTTCGCCCAGCGCGGCCTGCCACAATCTTTGTGGGTTAATATCGCTCACGCACATATCCTTGTATTAATGTGACACAGAGGACCCCCGCTGCAGATGCAACACACGACTACAGAGAGCGTCTTGCTCAGTTCGTTGCCCAGCTACCGGGCACCCAGAGGTGGTGAATGGTTGATCGACTGCGCGCTTCGACGATGGTTCGGTGGAACTTCAGTTACGTCGAGTTCGCGCCTGACGGGCTCCCTTTGCATTACCCGAAACGAGAGAGCTTGTCTCCAGTGCGGGGATCCCATCCCTTCCAAATCACCACTCACATTCTACCAAAAAGCCCCGGATCACGCAACCGAGATTCCCCCCTTTTTCCTTAAAAAGTCGTAAACTTTAACAATGCACTGAGGGCTGTGAATTGCAACTATATATATACCTATATGTGCCACTTATGACGGTGCGTACCCCTAGCTGTGCCGGTTGGGCTGTGAGTATCTCTGTGGATAACCTCTTTCGATTTGCGCCGGCAGGGTATTTTGTGTTGTGGGGCTAAGTCGCCAACCTGAAGCGCACCCGCGTACCGGCGAACTGCATCAACCCGCCGTGCGCAGCCCTCGCTATCTCGCGGCGTCATCACCCTGCCGGTAGTAGCAGCAGAGATCCTGAAGGGTACAGCGTTCGCATTGCGGGCTGCGTGCCTTGCAGACCTGACGCCCATGCGTGATGATGTTCAGATGGGCGGGGTAGTAGAGTTGCTCGGGCAGCAATGCCTCCAGGAGGCTGTGTGCCTTCTCTCTGGATGTTCCCTCGGGAATCAGACCCAGACGGCGGGTGACGCGATGGACGTGGGTGTCCACCGGGAATAGGGGGCGATCCATCGCAAACAGCAGGACGATCGCCGCGGTCTTGGGGCCAACCCCATCCAAGTCGAGTAGCCACGCTTTCGCCTCTTCCAGTGGCAGTTCACGTAGAAACCCGAGGGAAATCCTGCCCTCTCTCTGGGTGATGGCCCTGAGGGCGTGCTGGATGCGGGGCGCCTTGGTCGGCGCTAGGCCGGCAGGGGTGACGGCTTCAATGATCTCTTCCGTAGGCGCCTCGCGCACCTCCTCCCACGTAGGGAAGCGCTCGCGGAGCTGCTGGAAGGCGATGTCCCGGTTGCGGTCGTTGGTGTTCTGACTGAGGATCGTGTTGACGAGGCTGGCGACGGGATCGCGCTCCGTGCCGGTGGGAGCTGCCGGTGTCCCATAGGCCTCGATCAGGCGCCGATGGACCTCGAGCGCTTTTTCGGTCAATGCGGAGGTGGGCTTGTCGTCTTCCTGGCTCATGGATTCGTCTCCCATGTCTCTCGGGCACGGTCTGCCCATTCCTGTTCGACCTCGAAGGTGAGGTGCTCTTTGATCTCAGCCCACGGGACCCACACGGTGTAGAATTGCTCTGCGTCCACTGTGGGGCGCTCAATACGTCGCTGGCTGCGTGTCTGCATCAGGAAGTACCGCTCGATTCGGCAGATCCTCCGGCCCTCGAGCAGGAAGGTGACCAGCTGTTCTCCCAGATCCGCGATCACCGCCAGATCTCCATAGCCTGCTTCCTCCTGCACTTCGCGAAGCGCCGTCGTCACCGGCGCTTCTTCGCCTTCGATGTGTCCCTTGGGAAGGCGCACCTCATCGCGACTCGGGCGGATGAGGAGGAGGACCTTGTCTCCCGTTTCGTTGACCACGACGCCGCCCGCGGCTGAGTAATGGAGAACATCATCCGGATCAACCATCTCACTCCTTATCGGGTAGGCAACACATCTCTCGGTGCAACGCGGCTAGGCGCCCAGGAACCGGCGATTGAGGGTCTGAACCGAGGTGCTGAATTGATTCAGGTCCTGGCTGAGCCGGTTCACATCCTGACCGTAGCGCAAGCGGCGCGCGAGGAAAGCAAAGGCCTCCGTGCCGACCGGGGGAACGGTGAGATCCTTGGCGTCTCCCCGGACCATGCGCAGTCCGTCGATTAGCCAGCGCAGAAAGGTGTGCGCCCGGCGCAGCTGATCATACGCTTCTTGCGACAGCAGCTCCCGTTGCGCCAGCACGAGCATCGCCTCACGAATGTTGGTCGTGCGCAGTGACGGATGCTTGCCGCCGTGTCTGATCTGCAGGCCTTGAACGAGGTACTCAACATCGACCAGACCCCCAGGGCTGTACTTGGCGTTGAAGGTGCCGCCTGTCACCAGGTGCCGGATCTGTCGTTCGCGCATCGCGCGCATAGCGGCAACGTCGAAAGGTCCACCTCGATAGACATGGTCGTCGCGCTGCGCGACGATGGTCGTCCCCAGCCCCGAGTTGCCGGCGATGGGTCTGAGCTTCACCAGGGCTTGGCGCTCATAGGCCCAGGCCGGCCCATCCGGCGCGAAATAGCGCCGAAAGGCCTCCAGGGAGACCGCCATGCTGCCCGCCTTACCGTAGGGGCGGAGCTGAAGGTCGATCTCAAAGATGCCCGCCCGCTTGGCCCTGATGACCTGTAGGAACATCTGCACGAGCTTCTCGTAGAACTCCGCCGTCGTGATGACGTGGGGGCCTGACGTCGTGCCGTTGCCGCTATAGATGAACATCAACTCGATGTCGGACGCGAAGCCCAACTCACGGCCTCCGCACTTGCCTAGGGCGCACACGCTCATCTCACTGACCTCACCGCTCTCCAAATAGGGTGTGCCGTAACGTGTGCGCAGATCCTCATGACACAGATGATAGGTAGCGTTGACGACCACCTCGGCGAGGGCGGTGAGCTCCTCCGAGAAATCCCAGAACTCCTTCGTATGACCCAGGATGTGACGCATATCAATGCGAAACATCTCACGATCCTTGAAATCGTTCAGGGTGTCGGCCCAAGCACTCTCGTGAGTTGGTGATTGCGGGCCCGCGTGAACCACGGCGAGAGCAACTTCGAGTTCACGTTGCAGTTGCTCCCGGGTCTTCTGGGTTGCCAGGGCATCGGCGTCGCGCACAACGGGGAAGAGGTTGGCGTACTGCATTCTCAGGAAGTCGTCCCAAAGGAACTCGCTGACGCCCAGGAGATGGGCGAGGTTATTGAGCACTTCGGGATTCTCGAGTGATGCCAGTTCGCCGGGCCAGTCGGGTTGACGGAAAAGCTGATCAATGAACTCCCGGAAGTGCAAGAGCGCCGTCTCGGGGTCGGGTGTACGCGGCAACAGGTGGGTGAAGTGTTTGGTCAGCGCCACAGCAGCACGCAACTCGCGCTGCTTCTCTGGTGCTACGATCTTGCGATCGTTGGCATCGGTCACAAAGAGGGTGTCATGTGCGCGTTCTCCAAAGGACTCGACGCTCATCCGCCCGATATAGATGCGGCTGTAGGCCAGGGCGTTCGTGAGCTCATAGAGGAACCCCAGGGTGTCCGGGGCGGTGATATGCAGCACGGTATATCGATCGGAGGTCTCGTTGTCGATCCGGATCTCGATGGGATAGAGCGTCGGTTCGCCCTCCAGCGTCGTAGCGACCGCGGCGGCGACTCGATTGGCGAGGGC
This sequence comes from uncultured Anaerolineales bacterium, assembly GCA_964650935.1. Lineage (GTDB taxonomy): Bacteria > Chloroflexota > Anaerolineae > B4-G1 > SLSP01 > PWVB01. Next base: position 19,786 of record CAZYYC010000023.1, on the reverse strand, counting down.
CCCATGCGCTGCCTGGGCTTGTCCGTGTAGCGCTCGCCGGAGCAGATCGGTCAGTTCGTCGGCATACGTTCTCCAGGTTGTACCGTCGGCCTCGACGTGCACGGCGTGGACCGTGAAGACGTCAACGATCTTGCGGTGCGCCGGATGGGGACGTTGGGTCGCTCCAGCGGTCTCTGGTTCGTAGGTAAAGACCTGTCCCTCTTCAATGGAGAAGCCGTAGACGAAGAGCAGACCACAGATGAGTGAGAGCTCTCCGGGTTGGTCGAAGCCGACGATCGTCACGCGCCAGCGTTCGTCATCGAGAGCTGTTGCCTCGACCTCGATGAGGTGTCCGTCATCGGGCGCCGGTGCATCACCGAGGCGCGCCGCCAGGAGAGCGTGGCGCCGGATCTCCTGGGGTGTGAAGACCGTCGTGTAGGCGGCATCCATCCGGGCGATGTGTGCACTGCTGGTCCCGTTCGATTGTAGCGTCGTCGGCTCTTCGTTCATTGGCGGTTCCCCCAGGAACTTCAGATAGACGGCTCTGATCGCTGCCCGGTGCTCCTCGTAACGGTTGATCAAGAGATGACCGGCGGAGCGGCCCATGAAGCCGAGTCGCTGGGCCAACTGGGTCAACGACATCAGGTCCTCAGGGAGGGCATGAGTCTGACGATAGTGCATCATCTGGAGGTAGTGTTCGATGGTACGCAGGAAGATGTAGCCGTCGGTCAGGATGCGGGTATCGCGTTGAGCCAGATATCCATAGGCTGTGAGACGGTTGAGCGCGTCGAGGGTGTTGGACGTGCAGACCGCCGGATGCTCTTTCCCGTGAGCCAGCTGCAGGTACTGGACGACGAACTCGATATCGCGGATCGATCCTTCCCCAAGCTTGACCTCGCCCCAGGTCTGCCCGCGACGGCGGAGGTGGCTCTCCGTCAGCCGTTTCATCGTGCGCACGCTTTCGCGGGCGGTGTTGTCGGAGACATCGAAGATGAGGGGGCGGGCCTCTGCCAAAAAGCGCTCACCTAATGCCGTGTCGCCGGCGACGATGCGGGCTTTCAGCAGCGCCTGCTTCTCCCACACACGTGCGTGTTCTCGCAGGTAGATCAGGTAACCGTCTGCGGATGTAACTAGGGGGCCGGAGCGACCCCACGGACGTAAGCGCATATCCACGCGATAGAGGAAGCCCTCCGCGGTCACCTGCGTCAAGCCCTCGATGAGGCGCTCGCCCAGCTGCCGGTGGCCATCGGTGATGTCCTCCGCCAGAAAAAGCAGGTCGATGTCTGAGCTGTAGTTGAGCTCAAAGCCGCCAAGCTTCCCCAGTGCCAGCACAACGAAGCCCGCGGGCCGCCCGTCTCGGGGTGGGGTATCCGTGCCCGCGGCGGATAGAAGGCAGGCCTGGATCAAGTGGTCGGCCAAGGTCGAGAGCTGTGCGGTGATGATGGGCAAACTCAGCAGATCCAGTAGATCGCAGGCCCCGATGCGCAGCAGTTCGCTGCGCTGAAAGCGTCGTAGGCCATCGAGGTAGGCCAACTCGGCGGAGAACTCGAGCGGTCGAGGTAAAGGGAGGTGCTGGTGATCCACCAGAAGGCTGACGTACTCGGGATTGCGGAGCAAGATCTCGGTGAGGAACTGACTGCCGGCGAAGAGTCTGACTAGGATGTCGGTCGCACGTAGGTTGTCGGCGAGCCAGATCAACTGACCCTTCATGGATGGGCTGCTCTGTAGGAAGCGTTCCATGTTGACCAAAACGCGGTCAGGGTTCGGGGCCTCGGCCAGCACGGTCATGAGAGACGGCATCAGTTCGGCAAGGGCCTGTGTGGCACCGGATCGCTCCGCGATGCGGCGGAGGCGCCGATACGCTCCCACGCAATCAGCGAAGCCGATCGGATGCAACCAACGACTGATATCGTCGGCGCTTGGCTCCTCGCAAAGCAACTCGTGGGAGGCGTGAGAGGCGATTGGGATCATAGGGCTGATTATAGGAAGCGCTCACGTGGTTGTCAACGTGGGTATGGCGGGTGCCCCATTAAGATGGCCCGTTTGGGTCATAGACAGGTCGAGTTGAGCGCTTTATGATACGGGCGTAATCCTTTGAGGGGTGCATGGATACGACAGACCACCGGGTCAAGGAGAGACATGATGCTGGAAACCGTTGCTGACGTATTGAAGTTGGGCAAGGAAGTGGAGATGGTCGATCTCCGCTTTACTGACTTATTGGGGATGTGGCACCACTTCACCGTGCCGGCCCGTGAGCTGACCGAGGAACTCTTTGAGGAGGGCATCGGTTTCGATGGTTCCTCGATTCGGGCTTTCCAGGAGATTCACGAGTCGGACATGATCCTGATCCCGGATGCATCGACGGCGCTCGTGGATCAGATCTATGAGGTGCCGACGCTGGTCCTGATCTGCGATATCTACGATCCGGTGACGCTCCAGCCTTACACGCGGGACGCCCGCTATGTGGCAAAGAAGGCCGAGGCCTATCTCAAGCAGACGGGTGTGGCCGACATCAGCTATTGGGGACCGGAGGCGGAGTTCTTCCTCTTTGATAGTGTGCGCTATGGCGGTGGCACGAACAGCGCCTTCCACTATATCGACAGCGCGGAAGCCTGGTGGAACAGCGGTGGTGAGGGCGGTAAGGGTGGGCAGATACCCCCGAAGCGTGGTTACTTCCCCGTGCCTCCGACTGACACCAAGCAGGATGTGCGCAGCAAGATCGTGATGGCGCTTGAGGCGAGCGGGGTACCGGTCGAGTTGCACCACCACGAGGTGGCCACGGCCGGACAGGCAGAGATCGACTTGCGCTACGGGACGCTCGTGCGCATGGCGGACAGCATTCAGATCTACAAGTATCTGGTGAAGAATGTCGCACGTCAGAACGGGCTCACGGCTACGTTCATGCCCAAGCCGCTCTTCGAGGACAACGGCAGCGGGATGCACGTCCATCAGAGTCTGTGGCGTGGCGACACCAACGTGTTCTTTGATGAGACCGGGTATGCGCAGCTTTCCGATACGGCAAAGTACTACATCGGCGGGCTGTTGGCTCATGCGCCGGCCCTGCTGGCTATCGTGGCCCCGACGACGAACTCCTACCGCCGCCTGGTGCCCGGCTTCGAGGCGCCCGTCAACTTGGCGTACTCGCAGCGGAACCGCTCTGCGGTCTGCCGCATTCCGATGTACTCCAAGAGCCCCAAGGCCAAGCGTGTGGAGTTTCGTGCGCCGGATCCGGCATGTAACCCCTATCTCTGCTTTGCTGCCCTGCTGATGGCGGGGTTGGATGGCGTTCAGAACCAGATCGATCCGGGGGAACCGATGGACAAGGACCTCTACGATCTGCCGGCAGAGGAAGCGAGGAAGGTGAAGCAGGTGCCGGGCTCGCTCTCAGCCGTGCTGTCAGCGCTCGAGGCGGATTACGAGTTCCTACTCAGGGGCGATGTCTTCACGCCGGATCTGATCGAAGCGTACATCCAGTATAAGAGGACGGCTGAGGTGAACCCTATGCAGATGCGCCCGCATCCTTACGAGTTCACCCTCTACTACGACATCTAGTCTCAGCGTCGCGTGGGGTCTTTCCGGCATGGTCCTGACAGCGCTCTTGGGGAAGAGCGCCGGAGGAGGAGAGGTGCTTGTTGGACTGTGCCGGGAAGGCCCCGCGCTGTTGCAGCCGATGAATGGCGTTGTTCGAGATGACGATCATGTTACAATGCCGCTAGATGTCACATCCTGCGTCAGCAGCACGTCGTAGCGAGGTCAATCCGGAGCAAGCCACTTCCCTGACTCCGGAGATCCTGTGTCGCCTCAACCGGATCGGGGCAGCGATCAATCGTCTCGCCCCTCGGGGCTACGTCAGCGTCGACACGCTCAGTCTCAAGGAAGTGCTGTCCCTCATCGCTGAAGGCCTCGTGGATCTGGTGGCGGATTCGACGGTGGTGCTCTACGCCTACGACAACGTCGAGGGACGCTTCGATCTCGCCTCTCAGGTCTTCGCGGGCGATCATGATTCGAGCGTGCCTTACGATCCGCCGCGCCCTGATGGGTTGGGTATGCGCGCCGTCCGGCGACGGGAACCCATCTTCTCCTACGCGGAATCTGATATGCCGATGGTCGATCGGGCCGCACGAACGGGGGTCCGGACCGTCGCCGCTCATCCGCTCATCGTCGCCTATCAGCCTGTGGGTGTTCTCTACGTGTACCTGCGCCGTGCCGAGCGCTTCTTGCCCCTTGACCAGCTGCTCATCGCGACGCTGGCAAATCATGCCGCGATGGCGATCCATCAGGCACGTCGCATGTCTGACACTCAACGCGAGCTCGTGCGCACGGAGGAAGCGATCGACCGTCTGTGGCGCGCCGGCATGCTTATCTCATCCAGGTTGGGCCTCGACGAAACGCTGGAGGCCATTCTGCAGATGGCGCTCGATGTCACCGGCGCTCACCATGGCATCTTCCGCCTGGTCGATGAGGAGAGATCGCATCTTGTGGCACGTGCCATTGCCGGAGCCCCCGGACGTCCGCAGATGGAGGATCTTGCCATCGACGGCAGCAGCATCATGGGATGGGTAGCTGCACATCGTCAGTCGCTCTGCATTCACGATCTTGAGGCCGCGCCCTGGGTTCAGCTCTATCATCCGCTGGACGCTGATCTGCACATGCGATCCGAGCTGGCTGTGTCGTTGGTAGGCGCCGGTGGCAGGCTGGAGGGTGTACTCAACCTGGAGAGCCCGTTCGTCGGTGCTTTTGACGATCAGGATCGGCATCTGCTGCAGTCTCTGGCGACCCAGGCCGTGATCGCGATCCAGGAGGCCCGGCTGCTCGATGCGTTGCTCGACGTGGCCCGTCTGCTGCTGCTCGAGCCTGCGGAGGCCGTCTTGCAGCGTCTGGTCGCGCAGGCTTGCGATCTGCTGAACGCTTCGGCTAGCGCGATCTGGTTGCGAGAGGGCGATGAGCTGGTGCTTGAGGTCACAACCGAGGGCTGGCAGCGGGGTGATCGGTTGCCGTTGCTCAACAGCCTGACCGGTCAGGCTGTTCTTGAACGCGTACCGGTGATCTCGGACGACGTGCGTAGCGATGCTCGGTTTTTTCGCGCCGACCTAGCCCATCAGCAGGGCTGGACCCGGGCCCTTATCTTGCCGCTGCTGTCGAGCGATGGTCAGGAGGCGATGGGTGCCTTCAGCGTCTATGGGGTGTTGGGTGAGCCCGCTGGCTTCACCGAGTCGACGTGGGACGAGAAGGTCTTGACGTGCTTGGCTCATTATGGAGCCCTGGCGCTCCAGAACGCCGAACATCAGCAGGCGCTGCGCCTGGCTCAAGAGCGCCACGCCGTGGCGGAGACCTTCGCTGCTGTGGGCGATGTGGCTGCGAACGTCCTTCACCATCTCAACAATAAGGTCGGCACCATCCCGGTGCGCGTGCAGGGCATACGGGCCAAGTCCGCAGCGGCATTGGACGGGGACCCCTATCTGGCCTCTAACCTTCTTGAAGTCGAGCGTAGTGCTCGGGAGGCGATGGACGCCGTTCGTGAGAGCTTGACGTTTCTCCATCCGATCCACGCGACGCCGGTCGATGTCGCCGATTGTATCCGGCGCGCACTTGACGCTGTGGAGCTGCCTGAGGGCATTGAAGTGCGGTGTGAATATCTGGATGATCTGCCGCAGGTCAAGGCCAGTGACCGCAGCCTGGTCTTTGCCTTCACCAATCTGTTGGAGAACGCGCTGGCGGCGATGGCGGGGGCTGGAGAGGTGCTGATCCGGGGGCGAGCTGAGGGGCATTGGGTTGAGATTGAGGTTGCGGATGATGGTCCCGGCATACCTGCGATCTATCACGAACGGATCTTCGAGCTCTCCCCGCCCGAACGAGCTGTGAGGCGCAACGGAAAGCTCGGTTTCGGTCTCTGGTGGGTCAAGACGCTGTTAATGCGATTGGGCGGGACGGTTACCGTGGAAAGCGACGGCGTGCGCGGCACACTCTTCCGGCTCAGGTTGCCGCGGGTGGAGTGAGCGATGTCCGAGCGGCGTGTCGATCGAGCGCTCGTGGTCGAGGATGAGCCCGCCTGGCAGGAGCTGGTCGGGGAGATCCTGGTGGAATGCGGGCTTGCCGTCGATGTAGCAGGGACCACGGAGGAGGCCACGTCGCTCATCCGCCGGGTTCCACATCGATTAGCGGTTGTGGACTTGGCCCTGGGTGAGGGTGAGGCAGCCAATCGCGACGGGTTGAGCGTTCTCGCAGCCCTGAGAAGGCACGACCCTGGCTGCGTGGCGGTCCTGCTCACCGGCTACGCGACGGTTGAATTGGCCGTGCAGGCGATGGGTGAGTACGGCGCCGCGAGTTGTCTGCAGAAGGCGAGTTTCGATCGGGCTGAGTTCCAGACCCTGGTGCAGCGCGCTCTGTCCGCTGAGCTCACGCCTGCGCGTGGGCTGCGGGACGGTTCCACGCAGCGCCCGCACGTGGGGCCACGCAGGGGGGAGCACGCTGTGCTGGGTGTCGTCTTGGTGGTCGAAGATGACGCCGGTTGGCGCGGCATTCTGGCCGAATTGCTCGCCGAGGCGGGCTACCAGGTGCGCCTGTGCAACGGCTATGGAGAGGCAGTCGGCTGTCTGCGTCGTGAGTCCTATGCCCTGGCGGTGGTCGACCTCGCGCTTAGCGCTGCCCCGTGGGGCGGGCGGTCAGCGGCGAGTGATCTCGACGGTTACCAGCTTCTAGCGCTGGCACGGGACGACGACGTGGTCACGATCGTGGTCAGCGGGATGGTAGACCCGGGCGTCATCGAGCGCGCCTACGACGAGTATGGGGTCTTCGCGTACCTGGAGAAGCCCTCATTCGATCGGCGCGCCTTTCTGGAGACGCTGGCTGAGGCGCGTGCGACCACGGCGACCTCGCGGGAGATGGCGGACTTGACCGCCCGCGAGACAGAGGTTCTGGCGCTCCTGGCGCGCGGAAAGACCAACAAGGAGATCGCTGAGTCCTTGGTCATCTCTCCCAACACGGTCAAACGTCATCTGAGGGCGATCTTCGCCAAGCTGGATGTTCATACCCGAGCTGCCGCTGCTGCCAAGGCTATCGGTGCCGGGATGGATGTCGAGACCGGCGGAAGCATCGCCTCGCGGTGAAGGCCCCGAATCCTGGGGCCTTCTCTAGGGTCACCGCCCACCGGGCCTTGGGCGGGGATGGAGCCGGGGCGACCCGCCGAGAGGCTTGCTCAGGAGGCGAACAAGGGTATACTCTGCTGCGTAGGCTCCCAACCAGGTCGGGAGCCTACGCTAATGTCAGGTCCGGCAGACAGGGGAGCGCCTGAGCACCTCGGTCGCACCTCGCCTTTTGATGGGGTTGATCGTGCCGATCTACGAATACTACTGTCGCGGATGTCACGGGCGTTTCAGTCACCTGGCTCGTCGGATGGATGCTGCTACGCCCCCTTGTCCTCGCTGCGGCAATGAGCACGTGGAGCGTCTCATCTCGGCGAGTCATCTGGTGCACGGTGAGGCGCATCACACGCAGGCGTTGCGTGAGGAGGTCGTAGCGGTGGATCATGAAGATCCTCAGGCGGCGGCTCGGGCACTCAAGGCATCCGGTCGACTGGAGGATGCCGCCGGTCTCTACGGGAGTAAGGCTTACCGCGAGCTGATCGAGCGGCGCATTGAGGGTGCTGCGGATGATGATCTTACGGATCTTGTGGACGATCTGGTCGGTCAAGCCGCGCTGACCGAGGTTGCACAGATGGCGGGCGCCGTTGCCCTTGCCGACAAGGTTGACAACCGGCTTGCAGCGGAAGGTCCACCGGAGCACGTTGAGGACGACGAAGATAGACGGCAGGCTGGGTCGGCACTGCGTGACCGTGAGCACGGTGAGCCGGATGCGGACCGATCGCGGCGAAAGGCCCCCGATCTTGGTTGGGGATGAGGTGAGCACGTCTGAGTTGGAGGGCATGTGATGCAGAATCCGTTTTGGCAACATATTCGGGATCTCTTCGCGAGGCTATCGGGTAGATCACTGATCGCTGCGGGCGTCGTGTGGATCCTGCTGATGGCCGTCGGTCTGTCATGTGCGCTCGGCGCTATCGATCTGCCGGGCCGCCGTGGTGACGCTGCTGCAGGATCTCCGACGCCGACCGGCGCGGCGGGCGATCCGTTTGCTCCCGGTCAGGTGACGCCTCCGACGGAGGACGCGGAACCCTCCGGTGGTGGGCTGATGTTGCCGACGCCCACGCCGACGGTGGCGGCGATCGAAGGTGCCTTGCCGCCGTTGCCGTGGGGTGATTTCGGCTATGGAATTGCGGCCCATGGCATCGGCATGCCCGATTACACCATGGACCAGATCAAGAATCACCTGGGGCTCTCGTGGGTCAAGCAGCAGGTTCGTTGGGACCATTTCTCCACCGCGCCTGGCCAGATGGACTGGAGTGGCTACGATGCGATGGTGCTGTTCGCCGCAGAGCGCGAGCTCAAGGTGATGCTGAGCGTCGTGGGCGCGCCTGACTGGTCGCGCAGCTACTTTGACGATAGCCCTGAGGCCGCCCCGCCCGATGACTTGTCGCTCTTTGTCGATTTCGTCGGTGAGTTGGTCGACCGCTACAAGGGTAGGATCCACGCGATCGAGGTGTGGAATGAGCAGAACCTCGATCGTGAGTGGGACACCGAAGAGGGTGTCAGTGCCGTCCGGTACGTAGAGCTGCTGCGGTTGACCTATCAGGCCATCAAGAGCCGCGATCCCAACATCATCGTCATCAGTGGAGCGTTGTCGCCGACGGGCGTTGTCGCCACCGATACCCAGCACGTGGAGCGGTATACCGTCATTGATGATTTCATCTACTTCAAGCAGATGATCGATGCCGGGTTCCTGAACTACGCCGACTGCGTGGGGGCGCACCACAACGGGTACAACCTGCCACCTGACGTCGCATGGGATGATGGGTACAACAACCCTGACGCGGGCTTTCGTGGTCCGTTCGACGCACCGCACCATTCCTGGTCCTTCAAGAGCACGCTCTGGGGATACCACGATATGATTCGTGCCGCACAACGTGATACGCCTCTCTGTGTGACCGAGTTCGGTTGGGCCTCATCCGAAGGCTTTGACGGCAGACCCGTGGGTTTTGAGTTCGCTGACGATATCTCCCTCGAGGATCAGGCGCGCTGGAATGTAGAGGCCTTTCGGTTGATGCGGGAGTGGGGCTTCGTGCACCTCGCCTTCTTGTGGAACCTGGACTACTCTTATAAGGGTGGCCTGGGTGCCACCGATCCTAATGCCCCCTACAGCATCCTTGACCTCAGAGGCGCTGCGCGTCCGGCCTATGGGGCGATCGCCGATATGCCCAAGGTGCCCTGATCCCGAGCATCTCGAGCGTCCATCGACCGGCGCGGGGTAGCATACGATCCGGCTCAGCCTAGCGAGGAGCACGGTCTGCTGCCCCACACCGGCTGGTTCGAGCGAAGAGACCCCCTATGATGCACGGCACCTCACGGCGACGTATCGTTGTCCTCACAGCGTTTTTCCTGGTTGTGATCCTTTCGGCGCTCCTATTCCGCCTTCCGGACTCTGAGGGGCTCGGTCCTGACGTGGAGCCTACACCTACATCCTGGCCTCGGCCGGAGCGCTTGGCCTCACCCGGGTACGGGATCAACGTGCACATGTGGTGGGATCCCTGGGCTGCCGTGCGTCGCGACTGGGCCCTAGTGCAGGACGCCGGATTTGCGTGGGTGAAGCAGCCCCTTGCCTGGCAGAATGTCGAAGGGGCAGGCCCGGGCGCTTACGAGTGGCGTGCGGCTGACCTGATCGTTGAGGCAGCGGAGCAAGCCGGCGTCCGTCTCCTTCTACGCGTGGATCATCCTCCCAGTTGGGCGGTACCGGCGGGAGAGGCTCTGACGGTCCCGGTTTCGCTGGAGGCCTTTGAGGGGTTCTGCGCGACGCTGGCGTCGCGCTACGCCGGACGCGTGCACGGCTATCAGATCTGGAACGAGCCGAACCTCGCTCGCGAGTGGGGTGGGCACGTACCCAACGCGGCAGGTTATGCTGAGCTGCTCAAGACGTGTTACGTTGCGATCAAGATGGCTGATCCCCAAGCCCTGGTGATATCCGCCGGCTTGGCGCCTACCGGATCTCCGCCTCCCGAGGCCATCCCTGACGTGGAGTATCTGCGGGCCTTCTACGAGGCGGGCGCGGCGCCCTACTTCGACCTGCTCGGGCTGAACGCCCCGGGCTACAAGGCACCTCCTGAGGTCTCGCCCGCAGAGGCTGCGGACCCCGAAAACGGCTATGGAGGACACGCTTTCTTCTGCTTCCGCCACGCTGAACAGATGCGCGCAATCATGGAGACGTACGGGGACGGCGACAAGCAGGTGGCCATCCTGGAGTTCGGCTGGCACACGGCCTCAAGCCCCGATCATCCCGACTATGCCTGGTTCGCGGTCACGCCGGAAGAGCAGGCCGACTATCTGGTGCGGGCGTTTGCCTATGCGCGTGAGCATTGGGCGCCGTGGGTGGGCCCTATGTTCGTCTGGAACCTTCCTGATCCCAGCTGGACGCCGGCGAATGAGGAGTACTGGTGGTCGATTGCGGATCCGTTCTGGTGGGGCTTTGACGGCGACTTCGAGGCGTGGGGTGGGGGGGATGTTCGACCGGCATACGAGGCGCTGAAGGAGATGGAGAAGCCGTAGCGCTTGATCAATCTTTGATCGGTTGTATAATCGGAGGGCAACGGGGAAGTGTCGGAATTGGCAGACGAGCATGACTTAGGATCATGTGCCGCAAGGCGTGCGGGTTCAAATCCCGCCTTCCCCAACGGAGGGGCGAGGTCACTCTCGCCCCTTGTTCGTATCAGTTTGGGCCAGGAGGTAGTGGTATGCCACGCCAACCTCGGATCGATGCAATGAGTCAACTGCCCGATGTGCCTCCCGAACTCCAGTCCTCCGTGCGGCTGACGACACTGGACCAGGTCTATGCGTGGGCTCGGAAGCGTTCGTTGTGGCCGATGTTGTTCGGGTTGGCTTGCTGTGCCTTCGAGATGATCGCGACGGCAGCGTCGCGCTATGACACAGCACGGTTCGGTATGGAGATCATGCGGGCGAGCCCGCGCCAGGCGGACCTGCTGATCGTCAACGGCACGGTGACCAAGAAGATGGCTCCCCTGTTGGTGCGGCTCTATAATCAGATGGCGGAGCCCAAGTACGTGATCGCGATGGGCGCCTGCGCCATCTCGGGGGGGCCCTTCAAGGAAGGCTACAACGTCGTGTCGGGTGTGGATCGCCTGATCCCGGTGGATGTGTATATCCCCGGGTGCCCGCCACGGCCGGAGTCTTTGATCCACGGCATACTGGCTCTCCACGCACGCTTCGAACACGAGTCAATCAAGGATATCCGGGCATTCCAGTCGGGTGAGGATCGCGGGATCCCCGAGCCCGTGCTTGGCCCCGACCTGGTGAATTGGCGGGATCTGGAGGAGTTGGTGGGGCCGCGCGAGAAGGACGTCTAGATATGGTAGCGACCACCGGTGGTATGCCTCCTGAGGTCTGGCAGAGCCTCCAGGCGCGGTTCCCGGGTGTTCTAAGGTTGGCTGAAGTCCCGGTGCGGGGAGACGCTGAGACCTATGGTCAGCCGGTCGAGCATCGGATGACGCGTGCGGTCTCGAGATCGTCCTTGATGAACCAGCCGAGGTACGAGGGCGTGCTGGTCCACGCGCGACACCTCCTGGACGTGTTGCGCTTTGTGCGCGACGAACTGGGCTATGCGATGCTCTCCAACCTCACGGCAACGGACTATCCGGCATCGCTTGAGGGGATTCCTCCGCACATCGACGTGGTCTACCATCTTTTCTGCCTGGAGGGCGGCGGCTACGTGGCTCTGCACGTGCATACGGCGCGCGATGGTGCCATCCTACCCTCCGTGACAGCTGAGTTCCCCTCAGCGAACCTGCAGGAGCGGGAGGTATGGGATATGTTTGGGGTGCAGTTTGACGGGCATCCTGACCTTCGCCGCTTGCTGATGTGGGAAGGTTTCGACGGCTTTCCCTTGCGCAAGGACTGGCGCGAAGTCTACTACGAGGAGGAGCACAAGCCCTTCCGTAGCCGCTTTCCCGGTGGCGGCAACCCGCTCTATGCAGAGGAACGTACGCCTGCCCATGCGAACCTCCGACTCAGTGCGGACCTCTCAGCAGACGAGCTTCTGATGGATGCGGACTTTAGTGAGGCCGACCAGCGCCTGTATGAGCGGATGCTTTCCGCGGACCGCGAACCCGATAAGCCGTTGAAGACCGATGAGATGATCCTCAATATGGGTCCCCATCATCCCAGCACTCACGGGGTCTTCCGTATGGCGGTGCGGCTGGATGGTGAGACCGTCAAACATCTCGAGCCGGTCTTCGGTTACCTGCACCGTTGCCATGAAAAGATCGGCGAGCGCAACACCTGGCTTCAGAACATCCCGTTCACCGATCGCCTGGACTATATCAACGGGATGACCAACAATCTGGCCTATTGCCTGGCGATGGAGAAGTTGCTGGGGTGGGACATCCCGGAGCGTGCGGAGTACCTTCGGGTGATCATGTCGGAGTTCTCGCGTGTGGTGAACCACATGCTCGCGGCGGGCTTCTTCAGTAACGAGATCGGCCTCTACTTCACCGGCTCGCTCTATGCCCTTGAGGAGCGCGAGTTGGTGCTCGACCTGTTTGAGAGTGTCGCGGGCGGGCGAATGATGTTCAACTATATGCGCCCGGGTGGCGTCGCTCGTGATCTACCTCAGGGGTGGCTGGATCAGGCGCGCGTGTTGGTTCGCGATCGGTTGCCCAAGAAGGTACGTCAGATGCAGTCCTTCCTGCTGGATAACGAGATTGTGCGGGCGCGGAGCGCGGACGTCGGCATCCTGGGAGGCGAGGAGGCCATTGCCTGTGGGGTGACGGGTCCGGTGCTGCGCGCCAGCGGCGTGCCCTACGATGTCCGGCGGGCGGAGCCCTATGGAATCTACGAAAGGTTCGACTTCGACGTCGTGACCCGTGAGCACGGGGACGTCTTCGATCGCGTTGCTTTGCGATTCGACGAGATCTGGCAGAGCCTGCGCATCCTCGAACAGGCGTTGGATGCGATCCCCGAGGGACCGGTTCAGTCTCATCGCCTCTCACCAAGGATGTTGATCCCGCCGGGCGAGACCTATGGGCGCATCGAGGCGCCCAAGGGGGAGCTGGGCTTCTATCTGGTCTCCGATGGTGGGGCTAACCCCTATCGTTACCACATCCGCGCGACATCGTTGATCAATCTGACCCCGCTCAGTCAACTTACCCGTGGGGTGAAGATTGCCGATATCGTAGCGATTTTGGGGAGTATTGATCTGACGATGGGCGAGGTGGACCGGTGATCGTCGGTTGGGGGGTCCTCAAGACCTTGGTGATGACGCTGGGCCACTTCGTGATGACCTACGTCGAGGACGTACAGGCGTGGACGGAGCGCCTGGGAGGCGGGCGCCTGAGAGGCGCGGATGCGTCGGCGGCGCGCCGGCGTGGTATCTTCACCATCCAGTATCCGGCTGAACGGCGGGCCTTGCCGGAGGCCTATCGCAATCTACCTTTCTTCGTCATCGATGCCGAGACCTCCCAGCTCCGCTGTACAGCCTGTGGCATATGTGCTCAGATCTGTCCGGTGCAGTGTATCTGGATTGAGCGCGCCACAGAGCCGGAGAGCGGACGCCCACGCCGCTATCCGGTCTCCTACTATTTGGATACGAGCCTCTGTATGACGTGTGGATTGTGCGCTGAATTCTGTCCCTTCGACGCGATTAAGATGGACCATGACTATGAGGTCGCTGCCTATCGCCGCCCCGGCTTTGTCAGTGCTAAGGAACTGGCGAAGCCGGAATCCTACGATGCTGAGCTTCACCCGTCTGCCTATGGCGCGAGTTCAACGGCATCCGGAGACGGCGAATCGACGGAGGATTAGGAGGCTGTTGAGGCGGCCGGCTACGACGTGGATCTGGTGTTGGAGACCGACCCGCCGGCGCCTTGGCGCCGGCGGGTCGGTAAGTTAGAGCGTTGCGAGCAGTTTGTGCAATCGCTCGGTGAGCTCCATACAGGCTCGCCCGTTATGGTATGGGCACTTCCAGAAGCTGACTTTGGCGTGGTCCTCGTCATCACCGGCAGGACGCGTGAGATCTCGCTCGACGTAGCGTAGCCACTCGCCGTGATCGTGGTCGATCAGGTAAGCCTCGATGAAGTCCCAGCTGCTGAGCGAGGCCGCCAGAAAGTGCGGGGTGCCGCTGATCTGGTAGGCGTTGAGGAAGCCGACGGCGGCTTCTGCCTGAGGCCACCACTGTTTGGTGGCATCGATGAGTCCCTCGGGGCCCGACTCGTAGACGATGCCGCCGTCGGGATCGCGACCCTCGTCGTAGACCGCCTGGGCCATCTTCACGGCGATCCCCTCCGCCTTGGTGTGCAGGTGAGGGTCGCCAACAACCTCCGTGGACTCCACCAGTAGCCAACTCGCCTCGATATCGTGACCGTAGGAGACGTGAGGTGAACGCGGTGCCCACGTCTCGTCGAAGAAGAGCGTCATACGATGCGTCTCCGGGCGGATGATGTGGGTCATCATCACATCCAGAAGCTCGATCTGCCGCGCCTTGAGGAGCGGATCGGGCCAGACGCGCATTAGATTGGTGAAGGCCTCCATCACGTGGAGGTGCGTGTTCATCGACTTCATCTCGTTCAAGTCGACAGCGCTCAGGCGTACATCGTCCGTCATCTGCCATGCGCGGTTGAACGACTCGAAGTACCCCTTGTTCGCCGGGTCATAGGCGTGCTCTTCAATGGCCCGGAAGATTGCCTGAGCGGTCTCGAGAGCTATGTCGTTCTTCGTGGCGGCGTAGTACTCGGCGAGGGCGTAGATACCGAAGGCCTGCCCATAGAGCTGCTTGCGGGGCCGGATGAGTTCACCATCGGCGCCGACCATCCAGTATAGGCCGATATGCTCCGCATCCCAGAAACGGCCGAGCAGATCCTCGAAAGCCCAATCGGCCATCTCGAGATAGGCGGGGCCCTGATAGCGGCGGTAGGCTGCGGCGTAGGTCCAGAGGATGCGCGATGTCAGCAGCGCGCCCCGTGGTGCCTCAGGTCGAACGGTCAGGTCATTGGTGACCACACCATAGAAGCCGCCTCTCTCGTGATCGACGGCATGCTCAATCCAGAAGGGCAGGATGTTCCGCCGCAGGTCAGCCTCCGCGCGGCGCATCGTCGCGCGCAGCCGGGTCCTATCAACCATAGCCCAACGCTTTGATCGCGCTGTTCACGATCCCGGCAAAGGCTTCCACGGTCAGGCTGGCGCCGCCGACGAGTGCCCCATCGATCTCGGGCATGATGATGAAGTCGGCCATGTTGTCCGGCTTGACGCTTCCGCCGTACTGCACACGGATCGCCTGTGCCGTGGCGTCGTCATAGAGGTCGGTCAGGACGACGCGAATTGCCTCGCGGATGATGCGGTCGGCGTCCTCGGGCATCGCTGTGCGACCCGTGCCGATGGCCCAAATGGGCTCGTAGGCCAACACGACGTTCCGGGCATTCTCCTTTGGGACGCCGGCAAACGCACCGCGGATCTGGCCGCCGACGAAGGCGACGGTCTCACCGGCCTCGTTCTGTGCGAGGCTCTCCCCAATGCAGACGATGGGGATCAGATCCTGCGCGATGGCAGCCAGGAGCTTCTTGTTCACCGTCTCATCGGTCTCGCCGAAGAATTGGCGTCGCTCCGAGTGGCCGATGATCACGTAGGTGGCCAGCTCCTTCACCATCGCAGGTGCGATCTCCCCGGTGAAGGCACCGCTCGCCTCCCAGTGCATGTTCTGGGCCCCCACGCCGATGTTCGAGTCGGCGAGCACCTGCGTTACGGCGACCAAGGCCGCCGCCGTAGGGCAGACGGCTAACTCAATGTCATTGACGTTAGCCAGGGCCTCTTTCAGCCCGTTGGCGAGCTCAGTAGCCTCGGCTACCGTCTTGTGCATCTTCCAGTTGCCGGCGATAAATGGTCTGCGCATAGGGTACTCCTTTCGTGGACCGGGCACTGGGATCTCCAGTGCCCGGATCTGATCTGCCTACCTAACGACGGCGACCGTCTGAGTCTGGTGTGTGGTTACTTATCGTTGAGTACGGCGATGCCGGGGAGAGTCTTACCCTCCAGGAACTCGAGACTGGCTCCGCCACCGGTCGAGACGTGGCTCATCTTATCCGCCACACCCGCCTGATTTACGGCAGAGGCGGAGTCACCGCCGCCGATGATGGTCACCGCGTCGAGATCTGCCAGAGCCGCCGCGATCGCGAAGGTCCCTTGGGCGAAGTTCGGCATCTCAAAGACCCCCATCGGGCCGTTCCAGACGACCGTCTTGGCCTCAGCGAGCGTTGTCTTGAAGAGGTGGACGGTCTCGGGCCCAATGTCCAGGATACGCCAACCGGCCTCGACCGCATCCGCCTTCACCACCTTCCGCGTCGCCTCGTTGTCGAAGGCCTCCGCGACTACAGCGTCCACCGGCAGAACCAGCTTCCCGCCGGCCTTCGCCAGGAGCTCTTTCGCGGTGTCGAGCGCCTCGTCCTCGACCAGGGAGTCGCCCATCTCGAAGCCCTGTGCCTTGAGGAAGGTATTGGCCATACCGCCCCCGATGAGAATGGTATCGGCCTTGGCGAGCATGTTCTCGATCACCAGGATCTTGTCGGAGACCTTGGCCCCACCCAGGATCACGACATAGGGACGCTCGGCGTCGCCGGTGGCCCTGCCAAGGAATGTGATCTCCTTCTCAATTAGGAAGCCGGCGACTGCGGGCATGTGGTCGGTGACGCCCGCCGTGCTGGCGTGCGCACGATGCGCTGAACCGAAGGCGTCGTTGACGTAGACGTCGCCCAGGACGGCCATCTTCGCTGCCAGGTCCGGGTCGTTCTTGGTCTCACCGGCGTAGAAGCGGGTGTTCTCCAGGAGCATCACCTCACCGGGCTGCAGCGCCTTCGCCATAGCCTCGACCTCATCGCCGACGACATCGGGGGCCATCTTGACGGCGGTGTTCAGGAGTTCTCCCAGCCGGTCTGCGACCGGACGTAAGCTGAACTTGGGCTCCGGCCCGCTCTTGGGACGTCCTAAGTGCGACATCAGAATGAGCGATGCGCCTTGGTCGAGGATGTACTTGATGGTCGGCAGCGCCGCCTGAATGCGCGTATCATCGGTGATGGTGCTTCCGTCGAGCGGAACGTTGAAGTCCGCCCGCATCAGGACCCGCTTGCCCTTGAGATCCACGTCACGAACTGTCTTTTTGTTCATCGTCTCTCCTTAGTCTAGCAAAAAGAGGGATAAGGAGTAGCTCCTTATCCCTCTTTGATCTATCTCTCTGCGATGTCGTCCTGCAGTTACAGCTTGCCGGCGACGATCGCGGTCAAGTCGGCGACGCGGCAGGAGTAGCCCCACTCGTTGTCGTACCAGGAGACGACCTTGACGAATCGCGGGCCCATTGCCGTGGTGAGCTCGGCATCCACGATGGAGGAGCGGCTGTCGCCCTTGAAGTCCATCGAGACAAGCGGCTCTTCACTGAAGCCGAGAATCCCAGCCATCTCGCCCTCGGCTGCGGCCTTGAGCGCTGCGTTGACGCTCTCGACCGTGGCGTCCTTCTTCAGCTGGACGACGAGGTCAACGACGGAGACCGTCGGCGTCGGGACGCGCATTGCATAGCCGTCGACGATGCCCTTGAGCTCCGGGAGCACCAGGGCGACCGCGCGGGCCGCGCCGGTGGTTGTCGGGATGATGCTCATCGCAGCGGCACGCGCGCGGCGCAGGTCCTTGTGGCCCTGGTCGAGCGTGCTCTGGTCGTTGGTGTAGGAGTGGACGGTGGTCATCAGACCCGCTTCGATGCCGAAGGTGTCCTGCAGGACCTTGGCGACCGGTGCCAGACAGTTCGTCGTGCAGGAGGCGTTGGAGATGATGTGGTGGTTCTCAGGGTCGTAGTCGTCACCGTTCACGCCGAGGACCAACGTGACGTCCTCGCCCTTGGCGGGGGCAGTGATGATGACCTTCTTCGCGCCCGCGGTCAGGTGTTTGCCGGCTCCATCGCGGTCACGGAAGATGCCCGTGGACTCGATGGCGATATCGACGCCCAGCTCAGCCCATGGTAGCTCTTCGGGGTTGCGGATGGCGAAGGCCTTGATGGTCTTGCCGTTGACGATGATGCTATCCTCGGTGTAGGAGACATCACCGGGGAAGTCACCGTAGGTCGAATCGTGCTTGAAGAGGTGTGCATTGGTCTTGGTGTTGAACAGGTCGTTAATCGCGACGACCTCCAACTCATCGGGGTGTCGCTCGAGAATCGTGCGCAGCACCAAGCGACCGATGCGTCCGAACCCGTTAATCCCAATCTTTGTGGTCATAGTCACTCCTTTGTATGTAAGGGTTGGTTACCTGAGTAGAGACCTAGGATTGACGACTAAACCAGCGCGCGTGTAGTCATCAATCGCACATCCCTACTCGCTAGTCCAAAAGTTCCATCAGGACATGGGCCAGCTTCCGGCTGTCATGTTGACCATTGCAGTCCCCGTGGGCGAGATCGGCTTTGACGATGCGCAAGTCACCTCCCGTGTCAATCTCGGGCCTGACCCATTCGCACTCGACCTCTGCCATGACCGGAGGAAGGGCAGGCACCTCAGCATTGATCATCATGATGTCGATGATGCCCTCTCCAATGTGCCGTTCGAGCGCGTCCAGGTGTGCCTGGGCTGTGTAGCCATCGGTCTCACCGGGCTGAGTCGCGACATTGCACACATAGACCTTTAGAGCCGAGGTCGCGCGTAGCGCTTCGGCGATCCTCGGCACCAGCAAGTTCGGCAAGATGCTGGTGTAAAGACTGCCGGGACCGATCACGATCAGGTCGGCGCGCAAGATCGCCCGTACCGCGCCGGGATAGGCGCTGGGAGCATCGGGGGCCAGCGCCACCCGCACGACATGGCCGTGCGTGGCCGGAATCTCCGACTCTCCATAGACGCGGACAACGGCCTCGCCGTCGGTGCTCACGTCGGCGTAGAGCGTCACCGCATCGAGCGTGCTCGGTAACACTTCACCTTGCACCGCCAAGACCTGGCTGGAGGCCATCAGCGCTCCCTCGAATGAGCCGGTAATGCCGGCCATCGCGCTGATGAAGAGATTGCCGAAGCTATGTCCCTTGAGGTCCTTGCCTTGCGCATAGCGATACTGGAAGAGACGTGTGACGAGCGACTCGTCGTCGGCCAGTGCAGCGATGCAGTTGCGGAAATCGCCCGGTGGCAGGATGCCCGTGTCACGGCGCAGACGACCCGACGATCCTCCATCATCGGCGACGGTGACGATGGCTGTAAGGTTGGACGTGAAGGCCTTGAGTCCCCGTAGGGCGGTCGCCTGTCCATGGCCCCCGCCGATCACGACCACGTGCGGGCCGCGTCCCCGCCGCCGGTAGTCGTAAAGCACGGTGGGGATCGACGCCTGCCTGCCGATTCTAAAGGGCTCCAGGATGGTGCGATTGAGCCCCCAGATGCCAGTCGTGATCAGCCATAGACCCGAGGCGATGATGACACCAGTTCGCATCCCTCGCGGCATAAACTGCAGCGTTAGATAGTAAAAGAGCCGAGGGAGGGGATCAAGATACGCCCGCAGAAGCAACGCACCGCCGAAGCTTAGCAGCCCGACGCCCAGGGCCAGTAGTATTAACCAGCGCTTGACGCCTAGACCTGGCGTAAGCCACTTGAGGTGGGGTTGCCAGCTTCGCGTTGCAGCTTGGATAACCCTCCACTTCATCGTAAGAATTATACCTAGATTATCAGACGTGTCAACAGAGTGCTAGCCTA
>CAZYYC010000022.1:0-29064 GCA_964650935.1 uncultured Anaerolineales bacterium | reverse complement strand
GCCCAGGAGTACCAGGTGCTCTTCAACGGCGCCACCGGCGAGATCCGCTTTCAATACGGCGACGTGACCGGCAGCGCCGCCGCCGGCGCTACCATCGGTATAGAGGATCGCAACGCCACCGCCGCCTCGGTCCAGGTGGCCTACAACAACAGCGGCGCGATCATGGACAACTCAGGCTACAAGTTCACGCCGGTGCCCGCTCAGCCGACCCGCACCTACACCGTGGACGTCGACAGTACGATGGAGAGCGTCGGTTTTCTGCTCACCGGGTACAGCGGCAGCTTCGACGACCTGATCGTGCGCGACCCCGGCGGCACACCGGTCAACTGCAGTGCCGGGGGCACGCTCTGCCTGCGCGATCTGGACCCCGGCGACAAGAAGGTCCAGTATATCCAGGTCGACACGAGCGAGCGGACCGGGGAATGGACCGCCACCGTCGCCGCCGGGCCTAGCGGCTCGGGCACCTTCGCCTTCACCAGCCTCGGCGCTAGCCCGCTTGCGCCGGAGAGCGTCGGCGACCGCACCCGCGCTGTCGGTGACGCGCTGGACCTGGTCGTCGATCTGGAGACGGTCGCTGATGGCAACACGCTCACAGCCGTCTTCCGGACACCGGGCAGTTCCCCCTTCGGCAGCGCCTTCACCCTCTACGATGACGGCACCCACGGAGACGGCCGGGCCGGCGATGGACGCTTTGGAGCGGGCGGACTAATGCCGCCCGGCGCTGGGACAGCCTTCCTCTGGTTGACCGGCGCGGTCAACGGCACGGACTTCGTCCGCGTCGACCCCACACCCTACACCTTCCAGCCGGTCAGCTACACCTCACTGGGTGACGTGGTCAATACCGGCGGCACCAGCACGCTCGCCTTCAACCTGCGGAACGACGACACCGTCGACCACTGCTACCGCTTCGAGATCACCGTGCCCGACGGCTGGTGGTACGATGTCTGGGATGCCTTTCCCCGCTGCGTGGACGCTGGCGCGTCGATGACGCATGAGGTCGATGTGCGCATGACCGACGCCGCCACCAACGACCTCCCCGGCGGCGCATCCGGCACCGTCACCGTCGCCGCGGTCGAGTGGGAGAAGGGCGAGATCAGCGACAGCTCCACCGCCGTGGTGACCCGGCGCCGTGGTGCCGCAACCGTCGAGATCTACACACCGCAGCGCGAGGTGCGCCCCGGCGGTGACACCGCCCCGGTGCGTATCTACGCCTTCGACGACACCGGTGCAGCCGTCGCCGATGGCACTGAGCTGACGCTCGGCACCGACCTGGGCAGCCTACCGGCTACGGCGACGACGGTCGACGGCGTGGCTACCGTCACCTTCACCAGCGGCGCAGCGGAGGGCACGGCGACGCTCACGGCCCAAGTCCCCAGTGGCACCGACGACACGGCGATGATCCTCGTCCAGGCTGCACCGCCCGACGGGCTTGGGCTGGATGTCACGCCGACCACGCTCGACGACGACGCCACCAGCGCCGGCCTCACCGCCACGATCACCGATACCTACGGCAACCCCGTCGCCGGCGCGCTGGTGCGCATCGGCGTCGAGGGAGACGGTCTGCGGGGAACGCTCTCCGACGGCAGCGAGGTCATAACCGGCACTACCAACGCCGCCGGTCAGGTGACCGCCACCTTCCGGCGAGTCGCCCTCAGTGGGGAGGCCGCCGTCCGCGCCGAACTCCTCTCCCCTGACGGCGCCGGCGGCTACCGCGTCGCCCGCGAGGATCGAAAGATCATCAGACTGGGCGCCGGGCATCAGGTCTTCCTTCCCCTGACCATTCGCCACTGAGGCCATCGCGCGCACCTCACCGCCCCCCTCCCGCAGCAGGAGGGGGGGCGGTGTCTGAATCACGAACGGCACGGATGATCGCCCAGCTACCGTGCCCCCGCGTCGTTCCGTAGGGGCGAGGCATTCCACGTCGAGCCACCGCCGGACATCACCCATCATACGCGGAACCAACCCTGACGGGCAACCACCGTCGTCGGAACGCCTCGCCCGGGGCGTATCGGCTCCCGGCATCGCGCTGCCAACCCCTGCGGGGCGTTACGACGAGACGCGCACCCGACCCGCGGAGAAGTCGGCGAAGACCTCATAACGCACGCCGTCGGCGCCCGTGGCCCAGACACCGCGCTCTAACTCGCCTGATCGCGGCAGTGGCCCGGCCCGCGGCACCGCCGTCTCCCCCACCGTGCCGCCCGCGAGGATGGCGAAACCGACGTCGATCAGTACCTCCCCGGGCCGGGTCGGCCCGAGCGTGGTCCGGACCGAACTACAGACCTCTTCGACGAAAAGTGAGTGGTAGCGCCCGCCGCGACGTGTTGCGGCACGGTCGATGAGGAGTGTCTCAGCCCCGTAGATCAGGCTGACGCCGAGGACATCATCAACGGTGAGCCATGGGCTGTCAAGGGAGATCAGGGACGACGAGTGGGGGTCCGTTGCCGGCGCAGACGTAGGGAGCGCCGAATCGGGAGACGACCTGGTGAGGGTATGCGCGCCCGAGGCGCTGTCGATCGTCCGACGGAAGCCGTTGAAGCAATCGTTAGCCACATTCAGGTGCAGCCCTTTGAGCTCAACCAGATAGCCGATGCGATCCTTCGCCGCGATCACCAGCTGCAGCCCCACGCAGGTACGATCATCGGGCAGCGCGATGAAGGCGAGGTAGGTCACGGCCTGATCGGTGCAGTGAGCGCCCTCGTCCACGTGGATGTCGACGCCCTCCATCACCGCGCCACAGGTAGCGAAGCCACCGTCGAAGGTCTCGATCGTGTGGTGCAGCAGACGCCGGTGCTTCCCGCTATCGTCGCCGTCATCACCCAGGAAGCGCACGACCGGCGTGAGGTTGCGCGCCCACTCCGCCGTGCTGATCGCCGTATCATCGCTCGCTGGTAAGCAGAGCCCCTGCGTGAGCCCCCGTGCACGCCAGGCAAAGGAAGCCAGCCGCGACGGCGTTCGGTGCATCACCGCGCCGTGTTCCAACTCGCACCATCCGCCGGTCACCGAACTCTCGAAGTCTTCACGGGGCGTATCAGGGCTCCTCACAAGCGGCAGATAGTTGATCAGCATCGAGAGCGCTACAGCACGATCCGACTCAAGGCGGGTGAAGTAGTGCGGATTGGCGTCTCGCATCGCGCCCATCCGGCAACCGTAGAAGGTGCCGTCATCGCCGGCTGCCATCTCGCGCTCGATCAACGCGAGTTGTCGCTCGATGAGGGCTAGAGCGTGTCGATCCTCCAGCGCATCGGCGGCGAGGAGCAGCGCCGGCAGCAGGTACTCCTGGCAGTAGCTATAGCGCACACGGCTGTCACCGCCGATGCGCGCGAGCCGTCCGTTGCCGAAGACCATCCGACGCAGGACCCGCCACAGATCCGCCTGATGGTGCATCAGCGTCTCGGGCAGCGCGAGCCCCGCTTGGCGCATATCGAAGTGGAGCATAGCCGCGTTGCTCACGCAGATCACCATATAGCCGACGTTCATGTAGCCGTGGTGATCCAGGGCATAGTTGGGGAAGAAGTTCGCGCCCACATAGCGCTCCGCCACAGGCTTGCCGGCAACCACCGCCTGGTCTTCCGCATCCGCCGGCACGGAGATCCCGTTGATGAAATAGGTGTGCGCCCGCTCCATCCACGCAGCAGCGTCCGGCGCATCGGGATAATGCTGTGCCGCGCGCCAGAGCAGCGCCCCTGACCAGATGTTGGACTCCGGCACGTTGCACCCACTGTCGTTCCAGCGTCCCGCCACCACACCATGGTGTTCCCCGCGATGGGCATGATGCAAGAGCCAGGACGCCTCGCTCGTGAGCACGCGCTGCAGCGCCATCCGGTCGTCATCGGTCAACACGTCGGTCAGCAACGGGACACCGTGCATTCCCCGCTCGATCCCCAGCATACTGATCCAGCTGTGTCCCCATTGACGTCCATCGTTACCGGTCCGCTCCCCGGTGATGTGTGTCGCAAGGGCGAACCGCAGCGCGGAGAGCGCGCGCGTACGCCAGTGATCCGCCTTCTCATCGGTCGAGGAATGGGCCAGCGTCGCCAGCGCCGCAGCGTAGTTCCAGTTCGACTGTACACCCCAATGGATATAGCCGGGACCGTAGCACCCTTGCGTCGCATCGCCCACGACACGGTGCCAGTAGGGCTCCACGGCGTCAGCCCACCGCGCCAACAGCAGCATCGCACGTTCCCGCAGTGACTCAACCATCGGCACCTCCATTGATCCGCACGCCCGGTCAGTTTACACCTGTGCCGTCACGAGTACAATTGAGTGCAAGAATCCAGGGGGACAGATACGTGAGCATCAACACAATCACCGAGCGTTTGAGCACGCAGCCGAGGACGCGCTTTGTGGCCTTCGGCTCCTCGAATACCGAACGGCGCATCCACGGGCTACACGGGTTCGATTGGCTCGACCTGGGCTTGGCCCAGACCTACGGTCGCCGGCACCACTTCATCAACGCCGGCGTCGGCGGCGACACGACCCGTGACCTCCTCGCGCGCTTCGACGAGGACGTCGCCCGTTACCATCCCCACGTGGTCTTCGTCACGATCGGCGGCAACGACGCCAAGCCCGACTCAGGGATCGACGCCGCATCGTTTGAGGCTCATCTTCGCACCCTGGAGAGCTCGATCCGCGATATAGGCGCAATTCCCATTTTTCAGACCTACTACGCTGCCGACATCGCGCGGATGGATGCCGAACACGGCGCACGCTTTCTCGACTTTATGGCCGATGTGCGCCGGGTCGCTATGGAAACCGGTTCCCCGCTCATCGATCATCACCGACGCTGGGAGCCCCTACGCCTGCAGCACCTCGAGCTCTACCGCGAGCTGATGCAGGATCCCCTCCACGTGAATCCCCTGGGCAATATGCTGATGGGGCTTGACCTCATCCGCGCCTTCGGTGCTCAGTTGGAGGACGAGCAGGAGATCTACTGCACGCGCGGGCGGCTCTTCCAGAAGATCCTGGACGCCCTGGTCTAGCGCGCGTCCTTAGGACGCGTTACCTCTTCCAACGCCGAGAGAAACGCCAGCGCCTCCTCGCGCGCGTCGCCGCACATCTCCGGATCGGGACACAGATGCACACAGACCGCCGGGCGGTCAGGATGACCGAAGAGCTTGCACAGATTATCCTCGGTCAACTGCACGCAACGCACACCTGCCGGCTTGCCCTCGGGCATACCCGGAATCGGCGAGGAGATCGACGGCGCGATGCAACACGCGCCGCAGCCCACGCGGCACTTCACCCCGAACTCGCCACCGGCTCCCTGGCCGCTACGCGCGCGCGAACGAACTCGGCCACCGCCTCAACCGCCGCATCGCGCTCGCAGTCACGGAACATCTCGTGTTCGGTCTCGTCGAACCAGACGATGTGCTTGTCGGCAGATGGGGTCCCGATCTCCGCATAGACGATCTCCGCGCTCTCCGGCGCCACCGTGCTGTCGTTCCGGCTCTGCAGAATACGCGCCGGCACCCGGATCTCCGGCAGGCGTTCGCGCGCCACCTTGCTGAAGGCCAGCAGTTGCGCGATGGCTTCCATAGGAGCCCAGGGATAGTTGGTGTCGTATTGTGCAAGCGCAGGATCGGCATAGTTGGGGGGCATATCCCACTTCGGCATCACGCGCTTGACCAGCGGCACCAGGAAGCCCAGGGGACGCCCCGGCGCAAGCGGCGAGGCCAGCTGTACGGCCGGCGCCGCGAGCACCACACTGTCGACAGCGGACCCGAAGTCGGCAGCCAGACTGATCGTCACCAGCGTGCCCATACTGTGACCGACGATGATCGCCTGTTCGACCTCGGTCAGGAGATCACGCAGCGCATCCGCGGCGTCCGCCACCCAGTCCTCCCAACGTACGCCGCGCAGTGCCTCAGGCGTATCGGCGCCGTGTCCCCGCAGAACGGGCATACGGATGGGGAGTCCCATCGCCTCCAGCGGAGGAGCGATGTCCCGCACACAATCCAAGCTCGAGGTGAACCCGTGGACAATCAAGACACCCAGCGGTTCTCTGCTCATCCCAGCCTCCTCAGATGATGCTGTGCTGTTGACTTCACCCACGCAGCCCGAAGTAGTCTGCCACCATCACCGTCCGCTCCGAGATCCCCGGCGACCCGTCAACCCAGATGCAGGGCAGATCCTGAGCAGCTGCCTCATCGGCGACCCAACGGGCAAAGGCCACGTCGCGGTCCATCCAGTTCTCCAGCGCAGCCTGGGGATCGTCACATGTCGCCAGGATTTCCTGCACCCATGCCCCGCGCTTGGGATACATCTCCCGTTGGAAGGCCTCGGTCGGCACCATCCAGAGCGCCTGGTTGGGTTGTGACAGAAGCGTGACCACCATCCCGGGGAGCAGGGCAGTCCCCTCGGCCAACACCGGCCCCGTGTCCGGAAGAGCGTGCAGATCCTCCAGGATCAACTCGAACTGCTCGGAATAGGCTGCGATCGCCTCCTCCAACAACACGTCATGCGGCTGCATCCACAGATCCTGCCACGGTGTATGGACCCACTTATAGGTCACGGGATGGCGCACCGACGAGATGCGCTGCACATACTCACCGAAAGCCTCATCGACATGATAGACATGCAGATCGAACTGCTCCGACAGCCGGTCAGCCATCGTGCTCTTGCCCGAACATGGTGAGCCCCCAAGCCACAGGACGTGGTTCAACGACCCTGCCTGATCCATCACGTCAGGTCTCCTGACCCCGGTCCGACAACCGCTCCTCCAACCGGCGCATATCGCGCACGACACGTCGCCGGCGCAGATGAATCGACAACGCCAATCCGAGCGGCACGACACAGAAGACCGCATACGAGACCGTCACATAGATCGGCATCACCCCTCCCCTGATTCCCGTGCGAACTGCAATGCCGCCAGGTCGTCCCGCGCCTGCTCCAGCGCCGTGCGCCGACGTACCAGCGTGACGTACACGAGCGTGAAGGCCCCCAACGAGGCCACGAGCGTGTAGACCATCCTCGACGTGATCGCCATGCCCTCGCCGGAGATCACAATCGGGTGAATCGTGCGCCACCAGCGGATCGCGAACCAGGAAAGGGGCACGGTCACAAAGGCTACAATCCCGTACACCGCCGCAAAGCGCGCCTGACGCTCAGGCTCCATCACCGAGCCCCGCAGCATCACATAGGCGACGTAGAGCAGCCACTGGACCGCCGAGATGGTCAGCCGCGGTTCCCAGATCCAATAGACGCCCCACACGGGCCTGGCCCACAACATACCCGTCACCAACGTCATCGTGATGAAGGTCAACCCGATCTCCGCCGATGCACCCGCCAGAATGTCCCAGCGCCGCGCACCGCGCACCAGATAGGCCACGCCCGCGACAAACGTCACAAAGAAGCCAAAGAACCCCACCCATGCCGAGGCAACGTGGAAGTAGAAGATGCGCTGCACATCGCCCATCGTCGCCTCGCGCGGCGCATAGCCGAACACCATCCACATCGCGCCGACATACGCGATCACGCTCAGCGCCGCCAGCACGATATCAGCTCTAGGCAGGTTGTGTCGAGTTCGTACGTGATCCGCCATCGCGCCTAAGCCTCCACCACCGTCTCAGATGTGAACAACACGACAGCTGCCATCAGCAGGTCGTAGACCACGATCAATCGCGTCCAACCGGCAACCTCCGACCAACGCAGGCCCTCCAATAGACCGCTCGTCGCCTGCACCGCCGCGATCAGCAGAGGCACCACCAGCGGCAGCAGCAAGATCGGCAGCATCACCTCGCGCGCTCGTGTATTGACGGCCATCGCCGCTAGCAGCGTCCCGGCGAGCACATACCCCAGCGTCCCCAGCAGGACCACGGCCCCGATATCCGGGGTCAACAACCCGATGTTGAACAACACCGTCGCCAACGGCAACAGCACCACCTCCAACGCCAGCACCAGGATCAGGTTGCCGACCGCCTTACCCAACAGGATCACGGTTCGATCCGCGGGCATCAACAAGAGGCCCTCAATGCCCCCGGTCTCCTGTTCCCGTGCCAACGAACGACTCAGCCCCAACGTGCCGGCGAAAGCGATGGTAGCCCAGAGCACACCCGGCGCCGCCGCACGCGCCGCGACGCCGCGCAGGTCCAGCGCGAAACTGAAGATCAGCATCGCCAAGATAGCGTAGACCGCCATAGCGCTCAGGATCTCCCGAGTGCGCAACTCGGCAGCGATATCCTTCACGACGATTGCGCCGAGTTGGCGCAGATAGCCCGCTCCCCCCGCAGTCGGCGCTTCCTCCCGGACAGGGTTCAAGCGATCGGGCGGCGAGACCGGCGAGACCGGTTCGGAGGAGGACGTTTGAGACGGCGGCATCGCCACCAGCTTCCGGTAGAGCGCCGGGAGGGTCGCATGATCGTCGACGACGCCGTCGTAAATAACGCGCCCCCGGTTCAGCACGACGGCGCGTCCATAGTCCAGTGAGATCCCCTCCAGGTGATGCGTGGTGAGCACGAGCGTACGGCCTTCCTCGGCAAGATCGGTGAGGAGCGCCGTGAGCGTGTCCGCCGCTACAGGATCGAGTCCCGCGTAGGGCTCATCCAACAACAGCAGTCGCGGGCGATGCAGGACCGTACGCGCGACCGCCAGACGCTGCTGCATCCCGCGCGAGAAGGTGCGCACCGGGTCGCCCCGTCGCTCCGCGAGGCTGACGCGCTCGAGCAGTTCCTCAATACGCGTCTCAGCATCAGGCACGCCATAGGCCCGCGCGTAGAAACGGAGGTTCTGCTCCGCCGTCAGGTCATCATAGAGCAGCGTGCGGTGGGAGAGATAACCAATTTGCTGCCGCACCTCATGACCGGCCTCGGTCGAGACGAGCCCCGCCACGCGCAACATCCCCGACGTAGGCTGCAGCAGCGTGGCGAAGGCGCGCAGCAGCGTCGTCTTGCCGGCGCCATTCGGGCCGACCAGCACCACGACGTCGCCCTCGCTGACCGACAGGTCCACGTCAACAAGCGCCCGACGCGGACCGAAGGCCTTGGTCACCCCCACCGCCTCCAGCATCAGCGGGACGACCTTCGGCTGCATCCGCGCCGCGCCGGACCTCACGCCATTCGCTCCCCATCCTCAGAGGGGACTCGCTGCAGCGCCTCGCGCACCAGCCTCTCCCGCTCCTGTCGATAGCTTTCAGCGGGGATCCGCCCCTCCTCATAGCCCGCATCCAGGGCTGCGATCTCCACGACGATGGCCCGCGCCGACTCGGGCAGCGGGGGGACAGCGGGCGTCGTCCAGAGTCGCCACACCACCACACCGGCGACCACGACAGCGAGGAGCCCAACCAAGACGTCTATCCCCGTGTCACGCTCCCCCCTGCTTGCCATGGGCGTCATCGGCGCCGCCGGCGCCGTCAGTCCGGCGACCTCGCGCGACGTCAGCTCCATACGCAGCGCCACACCCGACTCAAGCCCCTCGGCGACGTACGATGCTGCCGTGCCCATGCCCGTCTCGATATCGCCGGTGTAGATCAAACCATCTCCGACCAAGCCCATGCCGTCGCCACTGACCAGGAGCACCATCGAGGCTACGGGCACGTCGAGAGATCGTGTGAGTTGGATCTCGTCTCTCAGCGGCAGCTCGTAGCTGAACCCGATCTCGACCACCGCTGTGCCGGGAGGGATGGGCTGGGTATCGGCAAAACGGCGCCCGTCGCCGACATAGCGTTCGCCAAGAGCCGAACCATCGAAGCTCAGCGCCGTCGCCCCCTCGGGCAGCTCAAACGCAAGTGTCGTCGCGATATCGCCTTCAGCCGGGGCGCCCTCATACGTCGACGCTCCATCATTGCCGACCAGATAGTACTCGGCGATCCGAATGCGATCGCCCGCCGGTACAATGAAAACATGGGATTGATCGATCTGCACGCCCGCAGCCTCAGCGTCCGTCTGGGGCAGCACGGCCCCGACCACAACCCCTCGCGGCAGCCATCCGGTGGAAGCGATGATCGAAGCGATGATCACCATCAGGAAGGGCACCAGACCACGAAGAGGCGACCGGGCTATCATGGCGCCTGCCCCTTGGTCAGCCGCCTCCCGCACTTGGGGCAGTAGACGTGGTCCGGCTCCACCCGCCGACCACAGCCCGGGCAGAAGTTGATCACGTCGTCGGCGACCTCAGCCGTGTCGACCACAGGCAGCCGGACCTCCGGCACAGCGTGAACCGACCCGTGCCGCTCAGATCGGACCTGCGCGACCCAAGCCTCAACCACCCGCTTAGGGTCAGACGATGTGCGCAGCAGCGGATAGCCCACATACGCCATCAACCCGATCAGCACCGCGAAACTCACCAGCAACGATCCCCAGCCCATAGACTCTCCGACCTCACTGATCCGACATATCAAGTGCAGCATCGATCACGGTGGACAATGCCTCCGCCGTGATCGGCCCGATGTGCGCAAGCGTCAGGTCGCCCCGGGCGTCGATGATGAAGGTCTCGGGAATACCCGTGATCCCATACAGGGTGCTGACGCGCTCGCCCGCGTCCAGCCCCACAGGATAGGTCGTGCCGTATTGACGCAGTGCGGCCTCGACCGCGTCCTGCGTATCCCTATGAGCCACACCCAGAAAGGTCACACCGCGCTCCTCATACGCTTCCCAGACGGCCTGCAAAGCCGGCATCTCCTCCACACACGAGGGGCACCACGACGCCCAGAAGTTGATCAGGACGACCTGCCCCTTGAGCGACGCCAGGGAGACGGTTGACCCATCCAGGAGTGTGAGACGCATGTCAGGCGCCGGTTCTCCCACCAAGGGTCGCCCCGTTCCCCCAAGGATCATGCCATGGGTAGCACCCCACATCGCCCATACCGCCCCACCGAGCAGAGAGAGGGCCACCACCAGCGCTACGAGGTTCCACGTGCGGCTCCGCACATGGGGCCACAGGGCCAACGCCCCACCGGCAAGGAAGACCAACCCTCCGACCCAGAGGAAGTTCACGAGCGCATTGATCACGACCTTGAAGGTCGCGATCTCCCCATTGTCCGACCAGCCGGAGAGGATCAGGTAGAGGTCCTCGCGTATGCTCGGGCGCAGAGCCGGTGTCGTCAGCGTCTGACTCCCGCTCGTGTAGCGATCCAGGCGCGGCTCCAGCCCCACAAGGTAGCCGCGCTCACCATAGACAGACACGGTTGCATACGTCCGCACGTGATCGTCCACGAACTCCTGGCGAAGTCCCTCGTAGACCAGCGTGTACCGTCCCACATCGACCGGCTCCAGCATCCGGAACGTCCGCTCCACCTCAAACGGATAGAGGCGCGTCCCCAGTATCCCCACAGCCATCAGGACCACACCGGCGTGGACCAGATAGCCGCCATAGGTACGTCGCTGCAGGCGTAACAGGCGCCACAGGGCATTGATCGGTGCCTCCCCGGTACGCCGACTGCGCGTGATCGCGCCTTCGACCAACTCCGCGACCGTCACCACCCCTGCCAGACCGACCACACCCAAGCCAAGGAGCGAGACAGGCTCGCGGAATCCGAAAGCCGCCGCTGCCAACGGCGCGCCCACAGCGCCCAGCGCGAGCAACCAGAGCCGGCGGCGCAAGCGCACCAGCGTTGCCGCTGCGCGGCCCAGCAAGGGGCAGACCCCCAGGATCAGCACCAGAAGCCCGAACTGGGGTCCGGTTACCCTGTCGAACCACGCCGGCCCGGCTTCGAAGCGCCGCGAGGTCAGGACCTCGGTGATCGTAGGTAACACACTACCGATAAAGACGGAGACCGTCAGCGTGGAGAAAAGGATCAGCGTGAGATAGAACATCCCATCCCGCGAGAACAGCGACGCCGGGCCGGCCTCTGACGGCAGCGCCTTGCGACGGCTGATCAGCAGCGCGAACGAGCCCACCAGCACCACGCCGATCGCCGAGAGGAAGTAACCGCCCAGGTTCGACTGCGCATAGGCGTGAACCGATGCGATCATACCGCTTCGCGTCGCAAAGGTCCCGAAGAGCACCAGCACGAAGGAGAAGATAGCGAGCAGCATATTCCAGAGGTGGAAGCCACGCCGCTCCTCCTGCATGACGGCCCCATGCAAAAGGGCCGTCAGGGTGAACCATGGCAGGAGCCCGGCATTCTCAACGGGGTCCCAGCCCCAATAGCCTCCCCACCCCAACACGTCGTAGGCCCAGCGCATACCCAGCAGCAGGCCGATCCCCAGGCCCAACCAGGCCACCAACATCCAGGTATGGAGAGCACGCGTCCAACCCTCGATGCGCCGCGTCACGAGGGCTGCCAGTGCGAAGGCGAAAGGAACTGCCAGCCCAACGTAGCCGATGTAGAGCGCCGGGGGATGGAAGATCATCCCCGGGTGGCGCAGAAGAGGGTTGAGGCCTTGGCCTTCGGCGAGCACGACGTCCAGCGTCGCAAACGGGTTAGAGTGCAGCACGGTGACCGTGAGGAAGAAGGCGCTGATGAGGTTCAGAAAGACCGTCGCCCACGGCACCAACGGACGCGCCTTCTCGTTGGGAAGCCCGGTCGCTACAGCGGCAAAGAACGCCTGCAGGGCGCACCACAATAGCAGCGAGCCCTCCTGCCCGGCCCAGATCGCCGAGATCTTGAGGTAGAGCGGGATCACGGTTGAGGAGTGCTGGGCTACGTAGCGCACCGAGAAGTCGTCGCTCAGGAAGGCCACGAGCAGCAAGAGCAGCCCCACGCCGAGCAGTACAGCAAGCGCGTTCGTCGCCCTCTGCGCACTCGCCGCCCAGCGCGCATCGCGCGCACGTATCCCCCAGACCGACGCGAAGGCTGCATAAAGCGACAGCGGCAACGCGAGCCAGAGCAGACTCCGACCGATCTCCGCAGCCATCTAGCCTTCCACCTGTCCGGGGATCTCTTCCTCATACCGTGAGGGACACTTGAGGAGTAGATCATCCGCAATCAAGCGGCCCTCCTCGTCGAGTCTCCCCCGCACGATCGCCTGCGCCTCGTTCGTCAGCAGATCCGGCTTCACCCCGCGGTAGACGACCTCGAGACGTGGACGAGTCGGGTCCAATGTGGCGTCGTGCAACACCTGAGCCAATCCGCCGGCAGCCTCGACCGCCTGCGAATCGCCCGGCACGTGCACGATCGTGAAGGTCACGTGTGGCGCCAGAGGATCGTAGACTATGGTCTCCCCCAGAACGGCCCCGGAGACGGTGACGTTGCGTCCTACGACCTCATCCGCCAGGTCATGGACCTCCTGAACGGTCAGGAAGAACTGCGCCGCCGAGCCGGTGCTCGAGACGATCAGGTAGACCACAGCCGCAACCACCAACAACCCGGCAATCACGAACGTCGTTCGATGACCCTTCATGGACACTCCTGGGATCCGCTCA
The DNA here is from genome assembly GCA_964650935.1 of uncultured Anaerolineales bacterium. Lineage (GTDB taxonomy): Bacteria > Chloroflexota > Anaerolineae > B4-G1 > SLSP01 > PWVB01. The sequence goes on along the minus strand of CAZYYC010000022.1, from coordinate 15,765 downwards.
CGTTGACCTACAGCATACGCAGATTTCCTCTTGCGGCAAGATCAAAGCCACCAGCCGGACAGCCAAGTTGTCAATCTGATCCATTAGGCTAAGCTAGAGTCAGATCATTGGACGTTGGTCACGCGAACAGCCGCTGATGGAGTGACGCAATGAACAGCAGCGTCCGCCCTGAGAGAACGATTCGGCTCGATCAGGTGCCGGTCGAGTATGAGCTCTGCCTGAGCTTGTCGTGGATGTGCCGCCTTCGTTGGCTCGCCGGTGCCGGCGTCATCGTCGCCGCCTGGTTCACCGGCACCGTGCTCGGGCTGGGCGTCAATCCGCTCCCACTCATCCTCATCGGCGTGGCCGTGCTGGCCTACAATCTCGTCTTCCAGCGCTGGCTCACCCGCATCGAGTGCAGCCTCACCGGCATCAGCCGACGCGCCCGAACGCTGGCCCAAGCCCAGATCGCCGCGGACTGGATCGCTATGGCGCTGCTTATCCACTTCTCGGGTGGCGTGGAGAGTCCCGTCATCCTCTACTTCTTCTTCCACACCACCCTAGCGGCCCTGTTGCTCTCCACCCGAGACACTTTTGCCTTGACCACGTTAGCCATAGGGCTGGTGACAGCCGTTGCTCTGCTCGAATATGCCGGCGTGCTACCCCACCATCACGTCGAGGGGCTCTTGCCCTTTGAGCTCTACGCCAATCCCGCCTACGTCGCCGCGATCCTCTTCTTCTTCGCCAGCGCCCTCCTCATCTCCTCCTACCTCGCCACACGCGTCACCCGCCGCCTGCGCGGCTGGGAGCGCGACATGGTCCGGTTGGCTCAAGACCTGCAGCGTGCTTACGATCGCCTCGAAGCCCTCACCCAGGGTGCCCAAGCGGTCAGTTCGACCCTCGCCCTGCAGGAAGTGCTGGACCGACTGACACGCAGTACGACAGAGGTGATGAACGTCACGGGGTGCACGATCCAGTTGCTTCAGGAGACGAGCACGGAGCTCTGCCTTGCCAGCACGTATGGCCTGAGCGACGCCTACGTGCAGAACGGCTGCCTCTTGGTCGATCAGAACCCGCTCGTGCGTCAGGTCCTCAGCGGCGAGGTGGTCTCGATCCCCGATGTCACCGCCGACCCCCGCGTCCACACGGATGCCGAGGCCCAGACCGAAAGCGTTCGCTCGACCCTCATTGCTCCCCTGAGCGGAAAGACCGGCCCCCTGGGCATCATCCGCGTCTATGGCCACCGGGTGCATCGCTTTGCCGAGGAAGACGCGCAATTCCTGCGCACGGTCGCCAGTCACGGCAGTATCGCCATCGAGAACGCGATGGCCTATGAAGCCATCCGGCATCTCGAGGAGGCCAAGCGCAAATTCGTGCTGATGGTGACCCATGAGTTGCGCTCGCCGCTTGGCGTCGTGCGCAGCCTGCTCAACACCCTCGCCGGCGGCTACGCGGGCCGGCTATCGGATCTACAGGCCGATATGATCGGGCGCGCCCTGCGCCGCGCCGACTTCCTGCAGACCCTTATCGACGACATGCTTGACCTGGCAGCCGGCAAAGCCGGACTCCGTGTCAGCGCCGGGACCGAGCCGATCGACCTCGCCCCCCTCGTTCAGGGCATCCTGGAGCGCTACCGCGTGCCGGCAGAGGAGAAACGCATCAGCCTGCGCCTGGAGATAGCGCAGCCAACCGATCAGGGGACGCCGCCGGTCGTTTCAGCCAACCGTGAGGAGCTCGACCGCGCTATCACCAACCTCGTGTCCAACGCCCTGAAGTACACGCCGGAGGGCGGTACCGTCACCCTGACCTTGGCAAGGGATCAGCAGCGTGCCGTCCTGACCGTGAGCGACACCGGCATCGGCATCCCGGAGGAGGCCCTCCCGCACCTCTTCGAGGAGTTCTACCGGGCGCCCAACGCCAAGGCTCAGGTCAAACAGGGCACGGGCCTCGGGCTGGTGATCACCAAGGACATCGTGACGCGCTACGGGGGCTCCATCAGCGTGAAGAGTGCAGCGGGCCGGGGCACGACCTTCACCGTGATTCTGCCCCTCGCCGACCAAGGCTGAGTCGCGTCGGGCGCGCCAGGCTGCCCGGCGCGCTGGCCTTCACCCGATCTCTGTGCGATAATGGAGGTCAGGGGCATCGTTCGTCGTTCTCAGATTGGAGGGAGACCCATGGAGCCTAAGCGAATACTCATCGTCGATGATGATCCCGACCTCGTCCTTGCCACCCGCCTGGTTCTGCAAAGCGCGGGCTATGTCGTCGACGAGGCGGCGACAGGGGATGAAGGCCTGGCGCAAATGCGCGCGACGCCGCCGGATCTCGTGCTGATGGACGTGATGATGGCCCATCCCTTGGACGGCTATCACACGACTCAGCAGATCGCCGACGATCCCAACTTGAGCAAGATCCCGATCGTCATGATCTCCTCCATCGCCGGGTCGCAGTACGCGGAGACCTTCCCCACCAACCAGCTTCTCTCGATTCGGGAGTTCATCTCCAAGCCCGTCGATCCTGAGCAGCTGCTCGCCAAGGTCAAGCGTTACGTCCGGTAAGGCCACCACCCCACACGGACACGCGCGTCCCTGACCCGAACGCTGTCGGGCCAGGGACGCCCTAGACTCACCGCTCGGCGGCGATCATCCCCGCAAACCGCGCCCCTGTCTCGAAGGCGCGCTGCAGGAACTCGACCTCATCCTCGATGCCGCTGTTCCCAATCGAGACCTCCATACTCACGCACTTGTCATAGGAGGACGTGGCGATGATGCGCGCCAGGCGCGCCCAATCCACAGTCCCCGAGAAGATCAGGTTGTGCTGATCACCCGTCCCATCGTTGTCGTGCAGGTGCACCGAGATCAGCCGGTCCTTCACCCGCTCCAAGCGGTCGAGACCGTGACCCTCGACATTCCCGTGCCCCGCGTCGTAGCAGAGGCCCAGAACGTCGGCACCATAGTCGCCGAACAGACGCTCCATGACGTCGAAGTTGTCCCGTGCCATGTTCTCGAGCGCAATCATGACGCCGTGCTCGCGAGCAGACGCGGTGAGCGTATCAAGCGAACGGTAGACCGGCGCCATGAGCTCGTCGACGACCGCTGTCTCAGGCGCCCACCCCGGCAGGTGCAAGATGATCACGTCACTCCCGAACCGCGAGGCCATCGCGATGCGATTCTGAACCAGCTCCACGCCCGCTAACCGTTGGTACTCGCGAGGGGACGCCCACACCTTTTCACGTCCGTGGCTGGCATGAATGTCGAGGATGTGCAAGCCCAGCTCATTGAGCCACGCGGCAATCTGATCGAGCTCGGGTCGAGCGTAGAGGAAGTCGGTGCTCCAGTGATGGCACCAATGAAGGTGCGAGAAGCCTGCCTCCGCGATGCGGCGCAGGTAGGGTTCGGGATCTCCTGTATCGTGAACATAATCCGTCGTGATCGCAAGCATAGTCTCTCCTTCGAGAAGGTGAAAAGGGGCGCGTCGAAGGCTTAGTCGCGACGCGCCTGAAAGGGTCTGAAGGTCACCAGGTACAACACCGCCGCCGCCAAGCGAATGGTGCCCGAGACCATGAAATCCCCGATGTAGCCGATGTTCGAGATCAGCCAGGCACCGATCAGCGGACCGGCGATGCTCACGGCACTCGACAGCGTCATGTAGCCCGCCGCAGCCTGCGTGTTATCCTCACCCTCTAGGAGCTCCAACATCAGGGCGAAGGCCGCCAGTTCGTAGCCCGCGAACAGAAAGCCCGATGGCAGATCCACAAAGGCCACGTGCCAGGGCCGCGTCACGATGACGTAGATCATCGGGAGCACCGGAATGCCCAGGCACGCCGTCGTGATCACCCACCGCGCGCCCCGCCGATCCAGGAGCCGCCCCCAGAACCGCAGCCCCAGCATCCGGGTGAACGATCGCAGCGTGACCAACAAGCCGATCACGCCGGCCGGCGAGCCCAACACCTCCACCTGGTAGGTGACGAAGTACGGACCGCCGACCATCAGGCCCAGGTCAAAGAGCACACGGATCAGGATGAAGACGAGGAACTTCCGGCTAACGGTCACAGCCTGCCAGAGGCTGCGGAGCTGTTCGACCAGGCCCGCCGGGCGAACCGTGGTCTGCCGCTGATCGGGAATCCGACTGAAGGAGCACGAGGCCCCGATGCCGGCGACGAAGGCGATGCCTAAGGCGATCTGGTACCCGCCCGGCTCGCCGGCGTACTCGATAAGATAGCCGGCGACCGGGACCATCAGCATCGTGATGATGGCCTGCATCAGGTTGCGCGACGAGAGATAGCGACCACGACGCTCCGCCGGGACAATGTCGCGCGTGAGCGATAGCCATGCCGGCATGAACGTGTTCTGCAGGCCGGTACGCAGCATCAAGAGCGCGATGATGACCCAGACGACGGCAGGGCCCCTCACAACCAGCGGCGCCAACGCAGCCAACAGCAGCATGATCCGGAAGAGTGCCGAGAAGACCACCACCATGCGCTTGCGGTAGCCCCACTGGCGCGTGAGCGCAGCGCCGGGAATGGGCATCGCCATACCGAGGAAGCTCGATGCCGATGACAGCCACCCCACTTCCGTTCTCGTCCCGCCCAACGCCAGGACATAGAGCGCGGTATACGAGGTGTAGAAGGCATCGGAGATCGCGGTGAAGAAGCTGTCCCAGAGGAAGGCTCGCATGCCTCGGTGGTAGTCCGCCGGCGTGCTACGGATGGCGAAGGGATCGAGCTTGCGCAGTCGACCGAGACGTGATGATGATGGCTTCATAGGCGACACCTCCCGTAGTATACTCCAATGCGGCAGCTGTCACCTCAGCCCATCAGCACCACCCCTCTTCCGGGAAGCTCACCGAGCCCCCCGCAACACAACGCCGGCCCCGGACGCCCGCACCCGCCCAATGCAGCAGGCCTGCTAGCTTCCCGGAAGATCCCGCGCGATCACCCCACCACCCCTCTTCCGGGAAGCTCACCGAGCCCCCCCGCAACACAACGTCGACCCCGGACGCCCGCACCCGCCCAATGCAGCAGGCCTGCTAGCTTCCCGGAAGATCCCGCGCGATCACCGCGGGGCCATCAGGCGGAGGCCACGCTCTCCGGCGACGGATGAGCGTGCCGGAAGGGCTTGAGCACGACCAGGAACAGAAGCGCTGCAACCAACCGGATGGCGCCTGAGACCAAGAAGTTGCCGGCATAGCCGGTCTGCGCGATCAGCCATCCCCCGATGAAAGGGCCCAGGATGCTCACACCGCTTGACAGAGCCATATAGCCCGCCGCCGCTTGGGTGTTGTCTTCACCGTGCAGAAGCTCCAGGAAGAGCGCGAAGATCCCCATTTCGAAGCCCGCCCACAGGAATCCTCCGGGAAGCTCCGCCAGGATCAGGTGCCATGGGCGACTCGACACCGCCCAGATCACCGGCAGAATCGGGATACCCAGGGCGGCCACCGTGGTCACCCAGCGCGCACCATGCCGGTCAAGCCACGGCCCCCACACACGCAGGCCGATCATCCGTGTACCGGCGGAGATGGTCGCCAGGACACCGATGAAGCCGGGCGTCGCCTTGATCTGCTCCACCTGGTAGACCGCGAAGTAGGGACCGCCGATCTGCAGTCCGAAGTCCCAGAGCAGGCGAACCAACACGAACACCAGGAAAATGCGGTCGCTCGTCAGGGCCTCCCAAAGGCTGCGCACCTGAGCCTTCAGTGTCACCCCGCGGACGCCGTGCTTGCGCGTCTCCGGGATCAGGCTGAAGGTATAGGAGGCGACGAGGCCCACCGCAAACGCGATGCCCAGCGTCAGCTGGTAGCCGCGGGGGGCACCCATTCTCTGGATGATCTGGCCCGCCAGGGGCACCATCACCATGCTCGTGAGCGCCATCATCAGGTTGCGCGAGGCGAAGTAACGTCCGCGGCTTGTGAGCGGCACCACGTCGCGCGTCAGCGAGACCCATGCCGGGGCGAAGAAGTTCACGAAGCCCACACGCAGCACCGAGAGTGCCAGGATGGCATAGAGCGCGGGGCGCCCCACGGCAACCAGGGGCACCAAGGCCGCTAAGAGCAACATCAGGCGAAACAGCACGGAAAAGACGACCACCATGCGTTTGCGCTGCCCCCAACGCCGCGTCAGTGAGGCGCCGGGGATCGGCATCACCATGCCCAGGAAGCTCGAAGCTGAGGCCAACCACCCCACCTCGGTCCTGGTCCCACCCAGCGCCAACACATAGAGCGAGGTATAGGTCCCGTAGAAGGCGTCCGAGATGGAGGCAAAGAGGCTGTCCAGCCAGAAGGCGCGCATGCCCGCGTGATACTCCGAGGGCACGCCACGCAACGCAAAGAGATCGGCTTCTCGCAGACGCAGCGTGATCGCGGAAGCCGGTGAGGATCTCAGGATGCGCCGCATCTGCCATCGGCCGGACATAGCCCACATTATACCGCATCATGTCGGCGTCCTGCGACGCGTCGCCGTTGACCCGAAAGCTCGAACGGCAAGCTTGTAGCCCCTGGCAGACGAGGGAGCAGGGAGCGCCCGATTCGGAGCTTGTAGCCCCGTCTCGGGGCGTCGGACGCGGCAGCACCTTCGCTGAAGGTTGTGATGCCCCGTCGACGGGGCAGATGCGTGGGCCTCCGTCGGATCGCGAGAGCTTGACGTGCCGTCTTTAGAGGACGAGGTTCTTGAGCAACCCCAGCAGCGCCAGCTTGTTCCGCTTGCCGTTCATCACGTCAAGCAGCAGCTGCCCGGTCTCGCGCGTCAACTTCCCCCCACTGAACAACACCAGGGCGCGCAAGGGCAGCTCCGCCATCACAGCCTCCACCGTTCGCGCCTGCGGATTGCCTTCATCGGCGGGGCCGAGCGATGCCTGCAGCGGCCTTCTGACAAACCCCACGAACTGCTTGCCGACCGGATGCTGCGCGATCTCGGCCAACGTGCTGTTCCAGTGGTAGACCACAGGTAGGACCGTCGTCGACGTGACGGCGACCGTCGCGGTCAGCCGGATATCGCGGCTGGACGCCCCCACCAGGAGCTCGAAATCGCCGCTCTCCACCCGCCAGTCGCCTAGGGCCTCGTCCCAGAAGGCGAAGGCGCGCTGGTCGAGCCGGAACGAGAGCGTGCGCCGCTCACCCGGGGCGAGGGTCACCTTGTCGAAGCCTTTAAGCTCCTTCGGCGGTCGGATCACCGACGCCTCCACGTCGCGCACATAGAGCTGCACCACCTCGGCGCCGCTCCGCGCACCGCTGTTCGTGATCGTCACCGAGACGGTGAGCACCTCCGTATCCGTGATCTGCTGTCGATCGACCACGAGATCGCTGTAGCCAAAGGTCGTGTAGGAGAGCCCGTGACCGAAGGGGAAGAGCGGCGCGAGGTCGCGCGCGTCATAGGCGCGATAGCCGACGAAGAGCCGCTCGTTGTAGACCACCCGGCTGACGTCCCCCGGGAAATCCAAGTAGGCCGGCGTCTCCTCAAGCCGCGCGGGAAAGGTCTCCGCCAGCTTACCGGAGGGGTTGACCCTGCCGAAGAGGACATCGGCGATAGCAGCCCCGCCTGCCTGTCCACCCAGGTAGCCCTCGACCACCGCCGGCACGCGCTCCAACCACGGCATCGTCACGGGTGCGCCGTTGCTCAGGACCACGACCACACGCGGCTGCACCACCAGTACCGCCTCCAGCAGCGCCACGTGGTTGGGCGGCAGGTCAAGGTGGGTGCGATCGTAGCCTTCGGATTCATAGGGATCGGTCAGCCCGATAAAGACCACGGCGACGTCGGCGCTCGCAGCGGTCTTGCGCGCCTCATCCATCAGCGCCGGATCGACCTCGCCGGTGGCGAGAGCATAGCCGGGGGCATACAGCAGCGTCGCTTCATCGCCGGCGAGGCGCTGAGCCTCGTCGTAGGCACAAGTCATCGCCCGCGGGTTGACGTGCGAGCTGCCGCCGCCCTGATAGCGGGGCTCCCGTGCGAACGCGCCCAGGAAGGCGATTGTCCCCTGCAGGTCCAGGGGCAGCAACTCGTCAACGTTCTTCAGCAACACCGTGGACGCCACCGCCGCCTCGCGAGCGAGGTTGTGATGCGCCTCCGGGTCGAAGGTCGTCTCGGGTCGACGGGCCTCTGCGCCTCTAAGGATGATCGAGAGCAGCCGCTCCACGACGCAATCGAGCATGGCCTCGTCGAGAACGCCTGAGCGGACGGCCTCGACGATCTCAGCATCATTGATGCCGCCGCTGCCGGGCATCTCCAACTCGAGACCGGCGGCGACACCTGCCACGCGATCGTTCACCGCCCCCCAGTCAGACACCACGACGCCCTCGAACCCCCACTCGTCGCGCAACACCTGGGTTAAGAGCCACGGGTGCTCAGAGCAGTAGGTGCCGTTGAGCCGGTTGTAGGCGCACATCACCGTCCAGGGCCGGCTCTCACGCACTGCGACCTCGAAGCCGGGGAGGTAGATCTCGCGCAGGGTGCGCTCGTCGACGATCGTATCGATCACCATGCGCCGCGTCTCCTGGTTGTTCGCCGCGAAGTGCTTGATCGACACGCCGACGCCCTGCTCCTGCATACCTCTGATGTAGCTCTTGGCCAGCTCGCCGATCAGATAGGGGTCTTCGGAGAGGTACTCGAAGTTACGCCCGCAAAGCGGGCTGCGCTTCACGTTCACCGCCGGACCGAGCACGATGCTCACGCCCTCGGCCTGCGCCTCGCCGGCGAGTGCTCGCCCGATGCGCGCCAACAGGTTACGGTCCCAACTGGACGCCAGGGCTGCCCCCGAAGGATAGCACGTCGCCGGTGCTGCGGTCCCATCCAGGGCCGGCACATCGCCGGTCTGTTTGCGCAATCCGTGCGGACCATCGGTCATCATGATCGATGGAATGCCCAGCCGCTCGACCGGCTTCGTCGTCCACGCGTCGCGTCCCGAGCAGAGCGAGGCCTTCTCCTCCAACGTCATCTCACCGATCAGCCGCGCGATGTCTCGCTTCATCTCCGACTCCCTTCGATGACCCTCCTCGATCGCTACGGCAGGAAGAGCTCAGGCTCCTTGCGCTCGCTATACTCACTCGCCAACCAGCGCGCCGTGCGCAGGACGCCCTCGTCGAGCATCACCCGGGCCCCGGTGGGGCACGCCTTCACGCAGGCACAGCAGAGGGTGCAGGCTTGCCCATCGGTGTGCACATCGCCGTTGATGCTGATCCCGCCTACCGGACAGACGTCGGCGCATATGCCGCAATGCGTGCACATCTCAGGGCGCGTGGTTGGCGCCGCGTCGCGGTGCTGCACGCCCGCGCGGTAGGGCCGCTGTCCGGGCAGATGGAGCGTTGGCAGGCGTTCATACCGGTTGAGGCGGCGCAGCCGCGCGCCCACCACCTGCCCGAAGGCGACCGCCTGAGCCCGATCCCGCTCATCAGGTCGTCCGACGGCGATCGGCGTCACCTCGGTGGCGTACGAATGCTCGCCGACGAAGGCCCCGGCAGCCACGGGCACGTAGCCCACCTTGATCGCCAGGTCCGACAGCTCCAGCAGCGCATCCTCGTAGGCCCGGTTGCCGTAGACAACGATCACCACCGCCGGCGTTCCGTCACCGTGTAGACGCCGGAACCGCCTCGCCGCTGGTGCGGGAATGCGCCCCGCGTAGACGGGCGCGCCCAGCAGTGTCAGGTCCTCATCCGTCTCAGGCAACAGTCGCGTCGCCGCATCCGGCATCGTGAGATCCAGATCGATGGTCGTTTTCGCCTGCAGCCCTTCGGCGATCGCCGTCAGGACTCGCTGCGTGGTGCGTGTGGGCGAATAGGTGATCAGCTTCACACGTCCTGGGTCCATACCAACCTCTCTTCGGCGCCTCGCTAAGGGATCATTCGTACTTCAGCGCATCGATGGGACTCAACCGTGCCGCCCGGCTCGCAGGGTAAGCTCCTGACACAATCCCTACAATCGCCGAGAACACCACGGCGAAGATGGGAAGCCACAGCGGGGTGTGCGTGATCGCCGTCGCGGATCCGGGCCCAAAGATGCCGCCCTGATTCTCCAAGAGGCTCCGGCCCACCACATTGACCACCCCGTTCAGGATCGCGCTCACGACCACACCCGCCACGCCGCCGAGCAAGCCGATCCCACTCGCCTCGGCGAGGAACACCGCCATCACAGCCTGATTCGAGGCACCAATCGCTTTCATCAGGCCGATCTCGCGTGTCCGTTCCAGGATCGCCATCTGCATGGTATTCGCAATGCCGACCGCCGCCACCAACAGCGCCACCGCGCCGATGCCCCCCAAGATCGCCTGGAGCACCCGGAAGAAGGAGTTCGCCTCCTCGATCTGCTGGCGTTCCGAGTAAACCGTAAACCCCATCTGGGTGATCTCCTGCTCGACTCCCAGGGTGGTGGCACGTCCCGTCGTCTCTACGAGCACCTCTTGATAACCATCGCGCTCCGGGTCGCGGCGCCGGCCCAGCGCCCAGCTATTGTAGTCGATCACGTCACGCAACGGGGCGTAGACCGTGTAGTCGTGGCGCCAGCCTATCTGCTCCAAGATGCCCACCACCTGGAGACGCACCGTCTTCTCCGTCATGGTGCCGTCCTCCTGGCTGAACCGTTGAAGCTGAAGCTGAATCACCTCTTGGTAGAGCTCCGGCGCCTCGGTCTCCACAGGCATAGCGACAACCATGCCCCGTCCTCCGCCCCGTTCCATCGCCTCATAGTCGAAGAAGTTGCTGGGCACCCTCGCACCCATCACCACCTGACCCCGGAACAGCTCCGTCGTCCCCTGTGCCACGGCGAGCTCCTGCAACATCTCCGGTTCCACACCGACGATCTGACCATAGCCACGCAGCTTCCCGAACGACATCATCCCGCCGAACTGCGCCGACTCGAGCGGATAGACAGCCTCCACGTTCGGCAGCGCTCTGATCCGGTCCAGGGTCTCGGCGTCCAACCGCGGCGCGTCGCTCTGCTGTTGCACAGCTCCGCCCCCCGGCGCCACCATCACCGGGCCCTCCTGAAACGCCATCACGCGCAACTCCGTCAGTCCGCCACCGGACCCGAGGCTCTCGGTGACCTGACGTTGCAGGCCCGCACCCAGCGAGACCAGCACAACGACGGCCGCCGTGCCGATCATCACGCCCAGCGAGGTCATGATCACGCGGCCCTTCATGCGCTTCAGATTGCTGGCCACCAAGCGGGCTAGATCTCGCAAACGCATACGACGTTCCCCTAACGCCTAGCTCCCCAGGCCGAGGAAACCTTTGAGCGCCCGGCCCAGCTTCTGCCACAGCGTCTCGGGTGGTGCTTCCTCAGGGGGCCTACCGCCGGGCCCTTCCGGGTAGGGGCCATCCACGCCGCCGGGCATCTCGGGGGCGCTCTGCACCTCAACCGTAAGGGTCTGACTGATCACCTGGACCTGGTTGAAGTCATCGCGGTAGCAGACCGCCAGCACCAGCTCGGCTTCACCCGGCTCAAGAGGCGTCACGGAGAGATCAACCGGCGCCGAGCCCCCCGGATCCAGCGGCCCGACGAAGGGCAGGCCCTCCAACCGCAGCTCCAGCCGGTCGCTCAACGGCATGATCTCGGTGATGTTGACGGCGCTGCGACCCACATTGAGCAGCTCCACAGACAACATCCCAGGCATATCCACCATCATCAGATCCGGCGGGCGATAGAAACTCGCTTGCAGTTCGGGGCGCCTGCGCACGATCATAGAGAGCCGCTGCGTCTCCTGATGCCGCGTCGATCGGGCATCATCGTAGGCCAGCTGAATCGGGAGGGTGTGGGCCTTGGCGTCGGCGGCCCCGTCCACCAGCAACTCTCGCGAGAGCTCCACCACCTCGCCCGCGGCGATCAGGTCGACGAAGATCACGTTCCCTGCCTTGAGGGGGACAAAGGGCGCCAGGGCTGCTCCACCCTCTCCACCCAGCGCCACGGTCACCCGCTCCGCGTCCCCGCCGCCCACATTCGCCAGGCGCATCGTCAGCGTCAGGGTATCGCCCGGCGCGATGAAATCCGGCATCGTGGTGTAGGTCTCGATGATCAGCTGGGGTTGGCGAACCAGGCTCGTGTTCACATCTATGCCGATCGCCTGCTGTTCGCTGTGACCGCCGCCACTGTAGTCGCTGTAGGCGAGCGCGATCGGCATGCTCTGTCGCCCGCCGCTGTCGACGCTCCCGAGCACCAGCGGGAGCGTGATCGTCACCACCCCATCGATGCGGATCAGATCGGCGTAGACGGTGTCCCCGCCGCTCGCCGGGATCGCCAGCTCACTCGACGCCACCGAGGCGAAGACGTTCACCGCTGTGCGGCTGCCGCGGTTGGCCAGCCGGAGCGTGAGCGAAAAGGGCTCGCCGGGCACCAACATCGCCGGCTCCGTCTCGGCTCGCTCGATCACGACCTTGGGTCGGCCCGTGACCTCGCCCGTGCTCGCCCCGATCACCTCCACGGGGATCGTGTGCGGAAACTTGTAGTTGTTGCCCTCCCAGTCGTTGGCTTCGAGCTGCACGGAGAGCTGATGTACGCCATTGCCGATCGAGGAGGGGGCACGCATCTTCTGCGTCACCACGACCGTCGCGTTGATGTGCAGTTGCCACAACTGGTGGCCCTTCTCCCCCACGGGCAGGAAGGTGCCGCCGGGGAAGATCGCCAGCGTGTTCTCACCGGCACGGCTGCCGTTATTGTAGATCTCGATCGCGACCTCGAACTCCTGTCCGGGCCGAACCTGCTCGGGCGTTACCGTGTAGTTGCGGATCGTGAGGATCGGCTGACCGGGCCGTGCAGGCGGCGGCGCCGTCGGAGCGGCGGTCGGCTTGGGCGTCGGCGTGGGAGCGATGAGCGTCAAGGTACCCACCAACTCATCATAGGCACCACCATCGGTGACACGCACCCCGTAGGAGCCCGGAGGTACGGTCGGCGGCACCTGCGCGGTCAGCGCGCCCTCATTGATGTACGACGTCGTGAGCAGGCCATAGTTCACCAAGCGCACCACCATATCGGAGGTCAACCCCTTGCCGATGATGCTCAGTGTCCCCCCAACGCCCGACACGAACGTCTTCGGCTCAAAGTCATCTACCACAGATGCCAATGTAGACGAAGCCGTCGGCTCCGGTGTCTCCTCGCCCTGCGCACCGATTTCCAGGGGCAGGCTCAGCACCAGCAAACAGACCACCAACCCTAGCAGCACAACGGATCTCTTCATAAAGCTACCTCGTAGACTCACGTAGTTCATCCTGCCGCGGCGCAACCGCGGCTCTGCTCCCTGCCTCGGTGCCGCCGCGCAGTCTGCCGTCCAGCAGGTGCAGCGTGCGCGTAGCATAGACCGTAATCGACGGGTCATGGGACACGATCACAATCGTGCGCCCCTCCTCCCGATTCAGCTGAGCCAGCAGATCCATAATCACCGCCCCCGACTCGGTGTCGAGGTTGCCCGTGGGCTCGTCGGCGAGGATGATCTTGGGATCGTTAGCCAGCGCCCGCGCGATCGCGACGCGCTGCTGCTGTCCTCCGGAGAGCTCCGTCGGTCGGTGGTTCATACGATCCTCAAGTCCGACCTGCGTCAGCAACTGCTGCGCACGCGGCTCGCGCTCCGCCGCCGGAACCTGGGCGAAGATCATCGGAAACTGCACGTTCTGCAACGCCGTCATCGTCGGCACCAGAAAGTAGGACTGGAAGATAAAGCCGATCTCACGCCGACGATAGGCGGCCAATTCGTTCTCATCCAGCCTGACGATCTCCCGACCGTTGACCCAGATCTCGCCGCCTGTCGGACGGTCCAGCCCACCGATCAGATACAGCAGCGTCGACTTCCCCGATCCGGACGGCCCCATCACCGCCAGGAACTCACCGGCAGCGGCCTCGGTCGTGATCCCGTTCACGGCGTGAACGACTTGATCGCCCATCACGAAGTCGCGATGCAGCTCCTCAATACGGATCAGCGGGGCGGCCTGCACGGCGCCCTCGGAGGTCACATCGGCCATCGACTAGAAGATACCCAGACCCTGACCGAAGCCCACGATGGTCGGCAGCAGACTGATGATCGTGAAAACAGCCCAGATCACCAGCGTGCCCAGCGCCGCCTTCTTAGTCTTCAGGCGGGCAAAGGCCGCTACGCCCAGGGTGATCAGCACCAGGTTCCAGATCAGGTAGATGTCAACGCGCGTCAGCAGCGCCGCCAGCACCTGATCCCCTCGCGAAGGAGCCGTCAGGGCCCCACCCGGAGCCATCAACGGCCCACGTACAGCCGATACGGCGGACACGGCTGATACGACAGGTGCGGCAGGGGTCTTGTCGATCACCAGGCCGGAGAGTCCCTGGTTGTAGATGGCCTGCCCGCTCAACGCTGTGTAGGCAGCCTGAACCAGGTTACGCACCGAATAGGGCAGCCAGGTCCACGCCACCATCGCGAAGAATCCCCCGAAGTGGGCGCCATTCTGCCCGAGAAAGGTACTGGCAAGATAGAGAAGCCCGGCCCAGATGAGCCATGTCACCAGGGTGCCCAACACCTGGCCCCCGACCCGAATCACGGTCACGATCGAGACCCCCGACGACATCTGGGGCGGTGCGGAGGCGCCCCGCATGTCACCGGGAGCACTCTCGAATACGGCCTCCATTGCTCGCTGCTGATCCGCGGCGCTCGCCGAAGCAAAGGCAACACCGTGCAGGGTCAAAGCAACCACCATCAGCAAGGCCGGCAGCCACCACCAACGGCGCCGCGCGGTGCTGAGGTCTGCCAAGGTCGAACGCGGTTTCAACAGCATGCCCAGGAGCGCCTGAAACGGCCCCCGGGGCTTATCCTTCACTACGTTGCTATCGCCCATATCACCTCACATACTCAATCAGGTGTCACACCCAAGGATACCGACGGTCTCCAGAAATGTCCAGTGGAGACGGTGCCTCAATAACGATGGCATCCCATGATAGGGACGAAGGAGAAGGACCCCGGGTTCCCTCAAACGCAGCTTTTCGCCTGACCTGCATCATGAACCGCGTTTCGGCTCTGCATCCTGGTGATCTTCACAGTGCCCGGTCACAACATCGCTGCTACACTGTGATCAGAGACCCCTCTCTACAACAGACAGGAGCGATATGCCTGGAAAGCTGCGTCCCGTCGCCGTATGGATCGCCGCGTGCACTCTACTGCTGTCGTGCGGCGCACCCAACGCCGCATCGAAGCAGGTCCCGCCGACGATGTGCGAGCTCGTCGTGCTGGCGTCGCCCGAGGACGCCTTTCTCGAGCTCGCTGCGGAGATCTCCGCGGCGGAGGGCGCACCGCTGGTCTCGACGCCGGCCCAGGCCTTGGCCTATGATCCCGAGTTCCTCCTCTGGGTCGCGTCGCCCGCAGGCCTGTCCGAGGCGGCGATCATCGAGTTCGGGCTGGCCCTACGACCCCACCACTCCGCCGTCGCAACAGGCCTGATCACCGGCGCCACGCTCGATCAGGCCCGTTCGCTGTGGCAGCGACGCACCGAGGTGCGGGGTGAGACGATGGCAGCGGTCAACGCTCCCAACCCTGCCGCGCATATTGACGCAGGGCGCATCACCTTAGTGCACGGACAGCCCTCGCAGCATCCCCTAACGCACCAGACCTTCCGGGAGGCGCTCCAGAGCGTTGACTACCTGACCTTCACCGGACATGGCGGTAACAACTACCTACGTCTCGACGATGAGACCAAGGTCACCAACGCGGAGCTGCCCACGCTCGCCGACGTTGTGGTCAGCACCGGAAGCTGCCGGACGCTGCGCCCGTGGAACTGGGATTCCATCGCCCTGGCATTCGTCGATCGCGGCGCAGCCGCCTACAGCGGTTTCGTCTTCAGTCCTAATGAGGGCTACCT
>CAZYYC010000021.1:0-29200 GCA_964650935.1 uncultured Anaerolineales bacterium | reverse complement strand
TATCGAATCGATGGAGGTACTGAAAGACGCCGGCGCAACAGCTCTTTATGGAGCTGCTTGGTGAGGCGTGGCGCGTGCCGGCGGTTCAGTCTGCCCGCACGACGATGATCCTCATCTTCGCGCTAGGCCTTGCCTTGGCTGTTGTCGTCGGACGCCTGCGTGCATCCGGTCCGCGGGGTAGCGGCTATTACGTACAGCTGGTCATGGCTCTTGTACTGCTGGGAGTTGCGGTTGCCATGGGCTGGCTGACGCTGACGACCATTCGTGACATCTATGCCGGAGCGGTGGAGAGTGGTGAGGAGGTCAATATCTGGCCGCAGGTCCTCGCCATCAGTGGCGGCATCGTTGCCCTGATCTTCGTGTCGGTGATCGGTCGCCGACTGGGATTTGCCGGGCGGACGACGACGTTGCTGGCTCTAGGCGGCACGGGACTGGCGATGGGCCTGAGGTTCCTGGTCGATGCCGGACAGGCCACGATGTTGGAGATCCTCCTGATATTGCTGGGTGTCATCCTGATGTTCCTCTCCTGGCGAAGCTGGCAGGAGATTCGCGTGCGCTCGTCGGTCGCCGGTATCGTTGGGTGGCTGCTGATGTCGATTGCGATGATGTTGGGGGCATGGGTCTTGATTGCCGAGCTCCCCCAGGTGATCCGGGCCGGCTATACCACGTGGTGGTCGGGCTTGCTCAACACCGTCTATTATTCGATGTTCACGGTACCCGTTCAGCTCTTTATCGGACTCTTCCTGGCGATTCTGCTCTTCCAGAACATCAAGGGCAAGGGGTTCTTCCGCCTGGTTTATTTCTTACCCTACGTTACCAATCCCGTCGCCGCCGCGGGTATCTTCCGTGTTCTCTTTTCCAGCCGTGTCAATGGCCCTCTGAATCGCCTCCTAAGCGTCTTCGGGATCTCGCCTCTTCTGTGGCTGGATCAACCCAGGGGGATTTTCAGCTCCCTTCTGCCGGGCCTGAATCTGCCGCCCTGGTTGAGCGGCCCCAGCTTGGCGCTGATTGTGATCTGCCTTTATGGTGTCTGGAGCTTCGCGGGCTATAACACCGTGATCTTCTTGGCAGGTCTGGGGAGCATTCCCACGCCGCTCTATGAAGCCGCGTCGATCGACGGTGCAGGACGATGGCAGCAGTTCCGGCACATCACCCTCCCCCTGCTCTCTCCGACGACCTACTTTCTCACGCTCATCTCGGTGATCGGGACCTTCAAGGCTTTCAGCCACATCTGGGTCTTGCGTAGTGGGGCGGCACTGGGCACCACGGATACAGCTAGCGTCATCATCTACAATGAGTTCAACCGCAACACTCGCTATGGGTATGCTTCGGCGATGGCCCTGATCCTGATGGGATTCATCCTGGTGTTGACGTTGATCAATAATCGCATTGCGGAGGAGAAGGTGTTCTATGGCTAGCACGGGCAAAGTGAGCTCAGCGCTGTCCGGATCCGCCGTGTCCGTGGTCGGTAGCCGCCCGCGTTACATCAATCTTTGGATTTGGTTCAGTTACGTGGTGTTGACTGTGGGCATCATCGTGGCGATCGCCCCCTTCTTCTGGATGGTGAGTGCCTCGTTGATGACGTTGGGCGAGGCGACAGGTCGTGCGATTCTTCCGGCTGCACCTCAGTGGGTCAACTACCAGGAGGCCTGGGTGGGAGGGAAGTTCTCCCAGTACTTCGTCAACAGTGTGCGGATCACGTCGATCACGATTGTGGGGCAGGTCGTCTTCTGCACGCTGGCAGCTTATGCGTTTGCCAGTATGGAGTTTCCAGGGAAGGGTTTCCTCTTCTCACTGCTCTTGACGACGCTCATGCTGCCCGAGGCGGTGACCTGGGTTCCTAACTTCATCACGGTCACCTGGCTGGGCAGGATCGGGCCGATCCCTTGGATTAACAATTGGCCGTCATTGACCATACCGTTCATGGCGAGCGCTTTCAACATCTTTCTCCTGCGTCAGTTTTTCGCACAGATGCCCGAGGACCTGTGGGATTCAGCACAGATCGACGGGGCGGGCCATCTTCGCTATCTCGTGCAGATTGTGCTACCCATCTCGCGGGCGGCGCTGGTCACGGTGGTGATCTTCGGCTTTGTGGGGTCATGGAATGCCCTGGCGTGGCCGATGCTGGTCACGAACTCCGATGCTTGGCGACCTATCTCCGCCGGTCTGCAGCACTTTCTGGATGATGCGGGCTCGTATGTCCATTGGCAGATGGCGGGCGCGGTGATCACGATTCTGCCGATCTTGATCCTGTATTTGATTGCGCAGAAGCAGTTCACGGAGGGGATTGCAACCTCCGGTTTGAAGGGGTAGTGACGGTCTTATCCACCCGAATCCATCGGAGGACGAAAGGAGGTGATGGTCGACGAGAGAGACGGGCCTGAACGTGAATCGAGACGGTTGGCTGACAACCTAATGATACGATTTCTCTGAGGAGGAGAACAGAATGCGTAACAAGACGAAAGCATCGATAGCGCTGTTGATGGTGCTCGCGCTGGTGCTGCCGCTACTTGCGGCGTGCGCGACCGAGACGCCTGCGCCCACCACGGCCCCGGATGCCACCCCGACATCGGCGCCGGCAGAGACCGTGGTGGAGGAAGTGGGGCCATGTGCTCCGGCGACCTCGGGGCCCTTAGCGGGCGTAGACCCGCGAGGGCAGACGGTGGTGTGGTGGCACAACCACAGCCGCGAGCGTGAGGAAGGCCTGATCGAGATGGTGGAGGAGTTCAACGCCACCAACGAGTGCGGCATCACGGTGGAGCCCCAGAACCAGGGTGGCTACAACGACATCCGCGACAAGATGAACGCGGGCATCCAGACGGGTGAGCTGCCCGGGCTGGTGGTGGGCTACCAGAACGACCAGGCGTTCTACGCGCTGGCGGACGGACTGGCCGACTTTGATCCCTACCTCTACGACCCTGACTGGGGCCTGACCCGCGAGGCGCGCGAGGACTTCTATGAGGGCTTCCTGGCAGCAGGCGTGCACGCGGCGTTTGGCGGACAGCGGCTGGGGTTCCCGCCGAACCGGTCGATGGAAGTGCTGTTCTACAACCAGACGTGGCTGGAGGAGCTAGGCTTCTCAGGCCCGCCGGAGACGCCGGATGAGTTCGAGGCGATGGCGTGTGCGGCGGCAGAGGCTAACGGCGACGGCACGGGCGGGTACATCCTACGGGATGACGCCTCGGCAGTGGCGGCGTGGACGATGGCCTTCGGCGGCAACGTACTGACGGAAGACGCGACGGGCTACGTCTACGACGGCGAAGCGACGAAGCAGGCGATGGAGATGCTGAAGCGCATGTACGACAACGGGTGCGCGTTCTTCTTCACGGAGGGGTACCCGAACACGGAGTTTGCGGCGCGGCGGACGATCTTCGCGCAGGGCTCGACGTCGGGCATCGCCTTCTACCGGGCGGACCTGGAAGCGGCAGGGAACGCGGACGAGTGGGGTGTGGCGGCTATCCCGCACACGACGCCCGATCCGGTGATGAACGTCTACGGTGGCGACGTGATGATCCCGAAGACGACGCCGGAGACGCAGCTGGCGGCGTGGCAGTTTGTGAAGTGGTTCACCGAGCCGGCACAGCAGGCGGAGTGGGCGAAGATCAGCACCTACTTCCCGACGCGTGCGTCGACGTCGGAGTACCTGAACCTGGACGAGATGGACCCGCAGTGGGTGCAGTCGCTGGATCTGCTGGACTACAGTGACTTCGAGCCGCAGCTGATCTCGTATCAGGGTGTGCGCGACGCGGCGCAGCAAGCCTTCAACCGTGTTATGCAGGGCGGTGACATCGATGAAACGCTAGGGGCTTTGACTCGCGAGGCGAATCTGCTGCAAGAGGAGTTGATGGAGGGTGTCGAGCCGGCGGCGGTCGAACCATGTGCTCCGACCACCTACGGGGCCCTAGCGGGCGTGGATCCGCGGGGGCAGAATGTGGTGTGGTGGCACAACCACAGCCGCGAGCGCGAGGAAGGCCTGATCGCAATGGTGGAGGAGTTCAACGCCACCAACGAGTGCGGCATCACGGTGGAGCCCCAGAACCAGGGTGGCTACAACGACATCCGCGACAAGATGAACGCGGGCATCCAGACGGGTGAGCTGCCCGGGCTGGTGGTGGGCTACCAGAACGACCAGGCGTTCTACGCGCTGGCGGACGGACTGGCCGACTTTGATCCCTACCTCTACGACCCTGACTGGGGCCTGACCCGCGAGGCGCGCGAGGACTTCTATGAGGGCTTCCTGGCAGCAGGCGTGCACGCGGCGTTTGGCGGACAGCGGCTGGGGTTCCCGCCGAACCGGTCGATGGAAGTGCTGTTCTACAACCAGACGTGGCTGGAGGAGCTAGGCTTCTCAGGCCCGCCGGAGACGCCGGATGAGTTCGAGGCGATGGCGTGTGCGGCGGCAGAGGCTAACGGCGACGGCACGGGCGGGTACATCCTACGGGATGACGCCTCGGCAGTGGCGGCGTGGACGATGGCCTTCGGCGGCAACGTACTGACGGAAGACGCGACGGGCTACGTCTACGACGGCGAAGCGACGAAGCAGGCGATGGAGATGCTGAAGCGCATGTACGACAACGGGTGCGCGTTCTTCTTCACGGAGGGGTACCCGAACACGGAGTTTGCGGCGCGGCGGACGATCTTCGCGCAGGGCTCGACGTCGGGCATCGCCTTCTACCGGGCGGACCTGGAAGCGGCAGGGAACGCGGACGAGTGGGGTGTGGCGGCTATCCCGCACACGACGCCCGATCCGGTGATGAACGTCTACGGTGGCGACGTGATGATCCCGAAGACGACGCCGGAGACGCAGCTGGCGGCGTGGCAGTTTGTGAAGTGGTTCACCGAGCCGGCACAGCAGGCGGAGTGGGCGAAGATCAGCACCTACTTCCCGACGCGTGCGTCGACGTCGGAGTACCTGAACCTGGACGAGATGGACCCGCAGTGGGTGCAGTCGCTGGATCTGCTGGACTACAGTGACTTCGAGCCGCAGCTGATCTCGTATCAGAGTGTGCGCGACGCGGCGCAGATGGCTTACAATCAGATCATCCAGGGCGCTGACATCGATCAGGTTCTCAGTGACCTAACCGAGGAAGCGAACCTGCTGCAGGCCGAGTTGATGGAATAGCGGATTCCTAGGAGGAATCTCGGATCGACGGGCCCACCCCAGACCAAGGGGTGGGCCTTTTCTTGCAACGAGTTCCTACTTGTGCTTCGCAGAAGCTCGCGTATAATGTAGATGATAGGCTAACTTATCTTGAGGAGGAGGTGACGATCGGGAAGACCTGAGCTGGTAGATAGTGGGGAAACAGCGCCTGATCCGGCGTTCACATAGTGGACGTGCCCACCTAATGGGCCTACGGATGACGAGGAGATGGTCGATCGAAGAGTGTGTGGTTGCGGTGCATCGTGCCCACACCCATCGGCGGATGGCCATCAGGGGACACCAAGCCCTCCCCTATTTCCCCCTCATAGACGAGTCTCACGACAAAACCGGCAGGTAACTGCCGCGACAAAACGTGAGGCAGGGCGAACCACCGACCCCGGTGGGTGTGATTCTATGCGTAACGAGTGACGGTTGACAGATGCTGTCTGGTCGATCGTGCCGCCCCTGTTCTGCGGGCTCCGGGTCAATCGTTACTCGTCACTCGTTACGCTCGCCCACAGCCGTCGATGGTGTTAATCACAAAACTAGAGCGGGGGGCATCCATGTGCGGCATCGTTGGCTATATCGGATCACGGGACGCGGCATCGGTCGTGATTGGGGGACTCAGGCGCCTGGAATACCGGGGCTATGATTCGGCAGGCGTGGCAGTCCTCTACCAGAATGGAGCGATCAGTGTGGAGCGTGCCGTCGGCAAGCTTCACAACCTCGAGGAGAAGCTAGGCCCGACCTGTGTCGGCTGTCAGGTCGGTATGGGGCACACGCGCTGGGCCACCCACGGCGGGGTGACGGAGCAGAATGCGCACCCTCACGTGGGCATGCGCGGGCGTGTCGCCGTGGTCCACAACGGTATCATCGAGAACTACGCTGCGCTCCGCGACGAGCTGCAGGCAGCGGGCGTTATGTTCACATCAGAGACCGACACCGAGGTGGTGGCGCACCTGGTCGAGCGCGAACTGATGCAGGGGGCGGATCTGCTGGTGGCGGTGCGCACGATCCTGCCCCGCATCCAGGGGGCGAGTGCCTTCGTCTTCATCAGCCCTGAGTCGCCCGAATGCCTTGTCACCGCCCGTCTGGGCAACGCCGGAGGTATCGTGATCGGGCAGGGTGAGGGGGAGACCTTCATCGCCTCCGATATCCCGGCGATTCTGGAGTACACGCGCGATGTTGTCTTCCTCGACCATCGCCAGGTGGCCCTGGTGACCCGCGAGGGCGCTCAGATCTTCGATCTCGACCACCACCCGGTCGTGCCGAAGGTCTACTCGATCCCCTGGGACCCCGTCGCGGCAGAGAAGGGCACCTATCGCCACTTTATGCAGAAGGAGATCGCTGAGCAGCCCCGTGCGATTACCGACACCATTCGCGGACGGGCCGACTTCAACCGCGGTCGCGTACGCCTGGAGACGCTGGCCCTGACGAAGTCCGAAGCGAGGGCGCTGAAGAAGATCGTCATCATCGCTTGCGGCACCTCTTATCACGCCGGCCTTGTGGGCAAGTTCATGCTGGAGAACCTGGCCCACGTGCCTGTCGAAGTGGACTATGCATCGGAGTTTCGCTATCGTAGCCCTCTGATCGGTCCTGATACGGCGGTGTTGGCCATGACGCAGTCGGGTGAGACGGTCGACACGCTAGCCGCGATGGGCGAGGGACGGGAGCAAGGCGCCAAGCTCTGGACGATCGTCAACGTCCTTGGGAGCCAGGCACAGCGCATCGCCGACGGTTACATTCTGATGCAGGCCGGCCCCGAGATCGGTGTCGCCTCTACCAAGGCTTTCACGACCAGCCTGGTGGATCTCTACCTGCTGGCGTTGGCGCTGGGCGAGTTGCGGGGGACGCTCTCCGGCGCCGTCCTACGCGGGTACGTGGACGCTTTGGCACGATTGCCGGATCTGATGGGGCAGGTGTCGGAGATGGATGATCGTTACGATGACCTGGTCGAGGTCTTCCATCGACGTGAGCACTTTCTCTACCTGGGTCGCGGCATCAACTATCCTATTGCGCTGGAGGGTGCACTCAAGCTCAAGGAGATCTCTTACATCCACGCTGAAGGCTATCCGGCGGGGGAGATGAAGCACGGGCCGATCGCGCTGATCGACAAAGTGATGCCGGTGGTGACCATCGCGACGCAGGATCACGTCTATGACAAGATGATCAGCCAGATCGAGCAGGTGAAGGCGCGTGGTGGCATCGTCATCGGGCTTGTGCAGGCCCACGACACCGCGGCGCGCAGCAAGGCTGACTACGTGCTCGAGGTACCTGAGGCGCCGCCCTTCCTGGCCCCCGTGCTCAACGTCATCCCGCTGCAGTGGCTGGCCTACGCTATCGCCGTACGCCGTGGCGCCGACGTCGATCAGCCGCGGAACCTGGCGAAGAGCGTCACGGTGGAGTAGGGAGAGCGACGCTAAGGTCTGACAGCGTGACAACAGAGCGGCGGTCGCCTAAGCGACCGCCGCTGTCGCTCTGTACTACCCAATCAGCCCGAGGAAGCTCAGCACAGCGGTGAAGACCGCGCTTGACGCGGTCGACTCGCCGATCCGTACCACGAAAGTAAGCAGCAGTACGCCGCTCGCGATCCCCAACGACCACCAGTCCATGCTCTTCCATCTCGGTTCGCGCCTCACCATGGTGTCGCTCCTTACGCTACGTATAGACCCTTTGTTCTATCGGATGTCCTCATTATACTAGAACTTACGTTCTATTGCAAGGGGCAGTTTGATGAAGTGCAATCATCTGCGACCTCGATGTTTGCACTTCCCCACAAACTGAGTACCCTGTTAGGCGTGTTGACCAGGCAGCCGGGGACGGTTTAGGACCTGAGCCGGCTCTCCACTTATCCTCATAAGGAGGCATGATGCGCAAAGAGATCCTTGCCAAGAAGGGTGCTGCCCCCGTGGGCCCCTACTCCCAGGCGATTGTGGCCGATGGGCCGTTGGTCTTCGTCTCAGGTCAGGGGCCGGTCGATCCCGCGACGGGCCAGATCAAGCCGGGTGGCATTGCCGAGCAGGCGGAGCAGGTGTTCGAGAACCTCGCCACGATTCTTGAGGCGGCAGGTAGCTCGTGGGAGCACGTGGTGCGCGTGGGCATCTTTCTCGCCGATATGAACGACTTCGCCGAGATGAACGGTGTCTATCAACGTTACCTCACCAAGCCTTACCCGGCTCGCACGACCGTCCGCACCGGTCTCCCAATGTCCGGGATGTTGATCGAGGTGGACTGCATCGCTGTGGTGCCCCAGGACTAGACGATGACGCGCGCCGACCCGTTGGAGACGCCGGCGGTCATCGTCGACCTCGACCGCGTTGCGGAGAACATCGCCCGGCTGCAGCAGTATCTGGACCGGCATGGGATCGCCAATCGCCCGCATATCAAGACTCACAAGGTGCCCGAGATTGCACACTTGCAGGTGGAGGCGGGGGCGGTGGGCATCACGTGCCAGAAGGTCAGCGAAGCGGAGGTGATGGCCGACGCCGGGATCGGCGATATCTTCATCCCCTACAATATCCTGGGGGTGCCGAAGCTTGAACGGCTGATGCGCCTTGCGGCGCGCATCCGGTTAAGTGTCACGGCGGATTCCACGGTCACGGTGCAGGGCTACGCCGAAGCGGCACACGCTGCAGGGCGGGAGCTCACGGTGCTGGTGGAGTTTGACAGCGGCACGCGACGCTGTGGGGTGCAGTCACCTCACGAGGCCGCTGCACTGGCCCGGGTGATCGCAAGGTCGCCCGGGCTGCATTTCGGCGGCTTGATGACTTTTCCTCACAATGCTGCCAGTGACATATTCGTGCGCGAGACCCGAGCACTTCTGGCGGCGGAGGATCTAGCCATCGAGTGCGTGAGCTACGGCGGTACGCCCGGCGTCTGGGCGGCCCACGAGCGGACCGAGGTCACCGAATACCGTGCCGGTACTTACGTCTATGGTGACCGCGCGATGCTCAAGGCGGGTGCTATGACACCGGATCAGGTCGCACTCAGCGTCGTCTGCACGGTCGTGAGCCGGCCCACGGCAGAACGCGGGATCCTTGACGGCGGTAGCAAGACCTTCTCATCGGACTTGATGGGGCTCGAGGGGCACGGCTTGATCCTGCAGTATCCTGAGGCGCGCTTCTACGGCATGTCGGAGGAGCACGGACATGTCGACTTCTCGGCCTGTGAGCGCCGCCCGGTGATCGGCGAGCGGGTTACGGTCATACCCAACCACGTCTGCCCCGTGAGCAATCTCTTCGATGCGATCATCGGCGTTCGGGCGGGGCAGGACCCGGTGATGCTGCCCGTGGCAGCCCGCGGGCGGGTATGGTAACCGACTCGGGTGGCGTGAGGACGGCGTGGGTCGGAGGGCCGGCCCAGGCTGATAGGGAGTGCTTCAGCGAGCCTTGTCGTCCTCAGGTGCCTGGTCGACTGTATCCAGCAGCGCCCGGGCGAAAATGAGGTAGCCGGTGTGGGCGACCATCCGGTCGACGGGCCGCAGGCGAGCCGGGACAGGCTTGTAGGGACGGAGCAAGAGCTCCTCGACCTCGGTGAAGCCGAAGGGGCGCATCTCGAGGTTGCGCAGCAGCACGCCGACCTGGTTGATCGTAGGGACCAGGCTGCAGAAGAAGCCGCCGCCGCGTAGCGCCGCATGGACCTGAGTGAGATAGAGCCATGGCTCGCGCACGTCAAGCACTGCGACGTCGAGGTCGCGCTCATCGAAACCCTCCGCGATATCGCGGGTCCTGAAGGTGACGTAAGCGTCCAGCCCGACGCGGGCGAGATTCTTCTCGGCGATGGCCTGAATCTCGGGGCGTACCTCGTAGCTGTAGACGTGGCCCATGGGTTGCACCATTCGTGCCAGGGCGAGCGTCAGGCCACCGCTACCCGTGCCGGCTTCCAGCACGTGGGTGCCCGGCCCGATGTTCATCTTCATCAGCATGTAGCCGATCTCTTTGGGGTAAATGATCTGGGTAGCGCGATGCACATCACGGATCATCTCGTCGAGGGAGGGCGGCAGGATCGTGTAGGCATAGCCCATATGGGTCTCGACGCTTTCACCCCAGCGTCTGCCGATCACGTCGCTGTGATTCAGCACACCGTGATGGGTCTGGTACTCGAGGCCCGGCTGCATACGTACAATGGCGGGTTTGCGATCCTGCCCGCTGAGGAGGACGAGGTCGCCCACCGCTACGACGGCGGGGTCGCCCGGGTCGTGTTGAACTTGATCTTGAGTCGTATCTGATGGTGGCAAAGTCTGTTCCTGACGTTCGTGATCCCAAGTAGATGGGACGCGCCTGAGCAAAACTCCGAGTCTGCGCGTCCCACTCGACTTCTTTTTACAATTCGCTGCAAAGGCATTATAATCAATGCACGATAGACCTGCAACCTGATGGGGGGCACTATGCCTGACGAACGCATCGATCGTATGGCAATTACCATTGTCGATGGGGGACAGTCCAAGGACCTGCTGAAGGCCCTGAACGCGCAGAACTTCGTGGCGACGACCCTGGATGCTGTAGGAGGGTTCCTCCACGAAGCGATGGTGACGCTGGTGGTGGGCATGCCCGAGTCCCGCCTGCCACTCTTCTTCTCCCTGGTCCGTGAGAAGTGTCCCAGTCGCATCCGTTACGTGCCGATGGGCGTTGAGTTATCGCTTTCACCCGGCTATCCGATGATGATCGAAGCACGCGTTGGCGGTGCGACGGTCTTTGTGTTGCCGGTTGAGCGCTTCGTGCAACTGTGAGGAGAGCAGAGATGAAACTGGTTATTGCGATCGTCAAAGACTCTGATGCCATGGATGTTTCAGATGCCCTCGTTGAGAATGACTTCCGCATGACGCGCATTGCGAGCACGGGCGGATTTCTGCGTCGGGGCTACGTGACTCTGCTGATCGGGCTGGAGGAGGAGCAGATCGAACTGCTCTTCGCCACGATCCAATCGGCCTGTCGACCGCCGGAGAACCCCAACGAGCACAAGGCAACGATCTTCGTGCTGCCGGCCGAGGACTTCGTCCAGCTCGGGTGAGCCGGCGAGGCAATGAGGCGTGACGGAGAAGGTAGAGCAGCGCGCCTACCACGGCAGCCTCAATCCTAGGGATCTGGCGCGCGCCCTGGTGGTGCGGTTTGATGCCGGAGAGACCAAGGCGCATTGGATGATGGGCGAGGCCGGGCGTGCTGTTGTGCAGATACAGAGCCGCCAGGTCGAGCGGGATGACCCGATGACGGCGGTCACGGTTCAGATTGCGCCCACGCCAACCGGCGTGGTTGTGTCGGTCAGTGAGCAGAAGGTGCTGAGCGTCGCAGCGGATATGGCCCGCCGTGGCGTGCAGGCGTGGCTGAACCCGGTGCGGCTGTTGGGCGATCTGGACAACATCGCTCGCAACGTGCGCTGGCTAGGGCTGCGTTCGGAGGTCTGGGCGGCGGTCGACGAGGTTGGACGCACGCACGGCAGCGCACGCGGCGCGGCGGGTGTGCTGACCCACGTGGCCTGTCCGTACTGTGGTACGCCCAACGACATCGGCACCCACAACTGTAGATCGTGTCTTGCCCCGCTTGCTGAGGCGCAGCCCGTCGTCTGCGGGCGATGTGGATTCCTCAGTGAGCCCCAGGCCCAACTCTGCGTCAACTGTGGTGCGACCTTGTGAGGCGATGGCGTGAGGAATAACATCCGTGTTCTGATCGCGAAACCCGGCCTGGATGGCCATGACCGCGGGGCCAAGGTCGTTGCCCGCGCGCTGCGCGATGCCGGTATGGAGGTGATCTACACCGGCCTGCGTCAGACCCCCACGATGGTGGCTGAGGCCGCGCTGCAGGAGGATGTGGACATCGTCGGCCTCTCCATTCTCTCCGGTGCGCACATGGCTCTGGTTCCCCGGATCATGGAGGCCCTGCGCCGGCGTGGTCTGGGCGACCTTCCGGTGTTCCTCGGCGGCATCATCCCCAGTGACGACCTTCCTGAGCTGCGCGCGATGGGTATTACCGCGGTGTTCGGTC
Organism: uncultured Anaerolineales bacterium; assembly: GCA_964650935.1. Taxonomy (GTDB): domain Bacteria; phylum Chloroflexota; class Anaerolineae; order B4-G1; family SLSP01; genus PWVB01. The sequence continues at coordinate 17,083 of CAZYYC010000021.1, read as the reverse complement.
CCGGGACCGAGACTCGGGCAATCATCGACCATATCCGGGAGACGCTGCGAGGCCGCGCTGGTGTCACAGGCACGTAGGTGCTTGCCGGATGGCCCTGAGCTGGCGACGGCGGCGCTGAGCGGCGACCGCCGCGCAAAGGCCCGGCTCCTCACCTTAGTCGAGAACGGTCATCCCGAGGGCAGGATCGCCCTGGCAACGCTCTCCCCCAGAGCCGGCCAGGCGCACATTGTCGGTTTCACAGGCTCGACCGGCGCGGGCAAAAGCACCCTGGTCGGTCATGTGGCCCGCGAATTCCGCAGCCGAGGGCTCAAGGTGGCGGTGGTCGCCGTCGATCCGACGAGTACCCTATCCGGCGGTGCGCTCTTGGGCGATCGGCTCCGCATGCGCGATCTCTTCGAGGACCCCGATGTCTTCATCCGCAGTATGGCTTCTCGCGGGCATCCCGGCGGGATCGCCCATGCGACGCGTGATGTGGTGACGGTCCTGGACGCCTTGGGAACGCCGGTGATCCTGCTCGAGACGGTGGGCGCGGGCCAGGCGCAGGTCGATGTGGCTCGTCTGGCGCATACGGTGGTGCTGGTTGAGGCGCCGGGCATGGGCGACGATGTCCAGGCTCTGAAGGCCGGTCTGATGGAGGTCGCCGATATCATCGTGGTCAATAAGTCGGACCGACCCGAGGCACGCCGGACGCTCCAGATGTTGCGCAGCGCCCGGCTGGAACGACCACAGGCGGAAGCCACCGAGGTCGACGCTGCGGTTGACTGGGAGGTGCCGATCCTGGAGGTTAGCGCCTTGGAGGCTCGCGGGATCGACGATCTGGTCGCCGTGATAGACAGCCACCGCGGTTACCTTGAGGCGAGCGGTCTTTGGCAGTCCCTGCGGGTCGCCCATGTCAGAGCGGAGGTCGAGACCTGGTTACAACGTCACCTGCAGGAGTTGATCGACACGCGGTTGGATGGGACGGCTCTAGATGCTGCTGTCGGTTCGGTGCTCAACGGCAACCAGGATCCCGAAGCGGTCGCCCGAACCCTGTTGCGGGATCTTCTGGAGGGTTTTGCGACGGATGCCCGGACGACGGTACAGGCGGAGGAGGAGGTATGACGAACGTGAGATGCTACGGTGAAATCGTGTTGTACGCGGGAACCGGCTCTCCTGATCTCGCCTCTCAGATCGCAGAGAACTTGGACCGCAGGTTGTGTGAGCGCGAGGTCATCACCTATCCGAACAGCAACCTATTCGTGCGGCTGGGCTCAAGTGTCCGAGGTCAGGATGCCTTCATCATCCAGACGACCTCAGCCCCGACGAATGACAATCTGATGGAGTTGCTCATCTTCATCGAGACGCTGAAGCGGGCGTCGGCGGGCCGCGTCACCGCCGTCATTCCCTATCTGGGCTACGCACGCTCCGACAAGAAGGACCAACCGCGTATCCCCATCACGGCCCGCCTGGTCGCTGACATGATTCAGATCGCCGGCGCGGATCGGTATCTCACGCTCGATCTGCACTCGGGGCAGATCCAGGGCTTTTTCAGTATTCCCGGCGACGTGATCACCGCCTTCCCGTTGTTGGCGGATTATATGCGCAAGAAAGACCTCCAGAATGCGGTGGTGGTGGCGGCGGACCTGGGCTTTGCCAAGAAGGCCCGAGCCTTTGCTACCGAACTCGATCTTCCGGTCGCCTTTGTCGAGAAGCGCCGGGTGGATACTCACACGGAGGTTCTGACCGTCATCGGCGACGTCAAGGGGATGGATTGCATCATCGTGGATGACGAGGTAGACACCGCCGGCACTATCTGCGACGCGGCGACGGCGCTGGCGAAAGATGGGGCCCACGATATCTATGGTTGCTTCGTCCACCCGATCCTCTCCGCTGACGCTCACGAGACGCTCAGCCGGCATCCCTTCAAGGAGCTGGTGATGACCAATTCGGTCCCCATCCCGCCCGAGAAGCTGCTGCCGAATATGACGGTGATCTCCGTATCGTCCTTGATCTCAGGCGTGATCCAGCGGGTACATCAGGGACGCAGCGTCGGGGAGATGTTCGATCCCTATCACGGCTACAGCTGATAGGAGTTGGATCTAGGCCTCCACCATCACGCGAGCGGCCTCTCGGATCGCGGTCAGCTTGTAGGGCCGGCTCCAACGGTTCACCGGCAGCAGGTCCCAGATCCTGGCGCGCGTATGGTTGATCCAGCGCTCCATACTCGCCAGGCACGTGATCATGCCGCCGCCGCTGCCCCCGGCAGCTGCCACGGCGAGTACGGGCTTGCCGGCGAGACAGCTCTCCTCGCCGCGCGTAGCCTCGCAGCGGCGCAGCCGGTCGGTGAGGGCCTTGGCCGATTCGCTCATCTCTCCCCAATAGACCGGGGTGACCAGGACTAGGGCGTCGGCAGCGCAGATCCGGGCGTGTAGCGCCTGGAAATCGTCCTCGACCTGGCAGCTGTGTTGAGTTCGGCAGGTGCCCCATCCGTTGTCGCAGGCCTGGCACATGCCTACGTCCAGGTCGTTGAGGCGCACAACCTCGGTCTTGGCTCCCGCGGCCTGCGCTCCTTCTGCAGCCGCGGACGCGCAGGCCGCGGTGAGGCCGTCGTGGTTGGGGCTGCTATGGATGATTAGAACTTGCATCGTGTTAGCCTCCTAGCTGTGGATAGAACTCTGCGAAGGTGCGGAACTTCTGTCCCTTGCGAAGGCGGCCCGAGTCCCCTCGGGCTTGGGCCGCCTTCGCAAGGGTGGGGCGTGTGATAGGCTTCGCCGGCGAAGGTGGGGACGACTCCTAGTTCCTAGGCGCGGTCGTACACAGGGTCCTTGCCCACCCAGCGGCCCGGCAGGACGGATGGGAGTGCGGCGCGCTCCTCGGGTGTGAGCCGGAAGTCGAGCCGACCCAGCGTGTCGTTGAGCTGTCGGAGGTTGCGCGCCCCGATGATGGGGCTGGTGATGCGCGGCTCAGCCAGGACCCAGGCCAGGGCGAGTTGCGCCGGCGTGATGCCGTGCGCCGCCGCGGCTTCGACGAAGGCCTCAACGATATCGAAGGTTGTCTCGGTGTAGTAGCGCTCGCGGTAGCCCTCCGAGTCGCTCAACCGCGTGTCCTCGGGCAGCGGTTCGCCGCGTTTGTACTTGCCGGTCAACACGCCACCCGCCAGCGGATTGTAGGGGATCACGCCTAATCCCTCGTTAGCGCAGATCGACAAGACCTCGTTCTCAATGCTGCGGTTGAGGGCGCTGTAGAGCGGCTGGATGCTCACAAAGCGTGACCAGTGGTGCTGCTCGGCTAGGGCCAGATAGCGGGTGAGGTGCCATCCCTTCAGGTTTGAGCAGCCGATGTAGCGCACCTTGCCCTGGCGTACCAGGTCGTTCAACGCCTCCAGCGTCTCCTCCGGCGGTGCTTCGAAGTCCCAACGATGAATCTGGTAGAGGTCGATCACGTCGGTCTGCAGACGTCGCAGGCTGGCCTCCACGGCGCGATGGATGTGGAGACGGGAGAGCCCGGCCTCATTGGGGCTGGTTCCTGTGGCGCCATAGACCTTCGTGGCGAGTACGACGCGATCACGGACACCACGCTCCTTGATCCAGCGGCCCACAATCTCCTCGGAGCGCCCTCCGTTATAGACGTTGGCGGTATCGAGGAAGGTGCCTCCCAGCTCTGTGAAACGATCCATCAGATCAAAGGAGGTCGCTTCATCGGCGCCGGCTCCGAAGGTCATCGTCCCCAGGCAGATACGTGACACCTTAAGGCCTGAGCGTCCCAGTCGTACGATATCCATAGTGCTTCTCCTTTCGTGGGTGTGTGTCACCCGTCGATCTGTTGAAACTCCCCGTCCTCGACGCGGTAGATCCAGATCTGAGGATCGAGAAGATCGCCATGTGCGTCAAAGCGCAGCTCATTCAGCAGCGTCGGCACGGGGTTCTGTCGTAGGGCCTGAGCCATGCGGTCGGCATCGAGCGAGCCGGCGCGTCGAGCACCTTCAGCCAACACCTGCATCGCGACGTAGCCGTTGACCGAGTAAGTGTCGGGGTTGCGGTACTCGACGGCCTGGTAGGCCTTGAACCATGTCTCGTCGCCTACGGCACGCGGGCTGGGCGCGAAGGCGCTAACGTACATCCCCTCCGCCGTGCCCTCAGCCTCGTCGATCGTGGCAGCGAGAAAGGCGCCATCGCTGCACAGCATCGGCACGATGATGTTCGCGCGCACCAGCTCACTACGCAGGTAGGGGGCCTCGATCTCGTAGCCGGCGTAGAAGATCGCGTCGGGATTGGCGCTTTGGATCTGCGCCACTTCGGTCCCGTAGTGTGCCTGACCTTCCTCGACCTCGATCTCGACGACGATATCTGCACCCAAGGCGATGAGCTCTTCCTTCAGCGAACGGGCCAATCCCTGCCCATACTCGGTATCATTGAAGACGACGGCTACCCGCTGTGCGCCCAGCTCGTCGACAAGGAAACGAGCATCCACCTCAGCTTGCACGGCGTCGTTGGCGTTGACCCGGAAGAAGTTGGTGTAGCCCTTCTGTGTCAAGCTCTGTTCGGAGGCCGTGGGCGTGATGACCACCAAGTCCATGGTTGCATAGTGTGTCATCGCAGCCAGGGTCTGCCCACTGTTGAGGTGTCCGATGATACCGAGGACCTCCGCGCCACGCTGAAACGCGGCCTCGATCTGCTCGACCTGTGCAAGCGCTACATCGCTGTCCGATTCGTCGTCGAGCGGTTCCACCACGACGCGGTACCCATCCAGCCCACCGCTGCGGTTGATCTCTTCGGCGGCCAATCGTACGCCGCCCAACACGGTCTGCCCGCCGTTGGCCTGAAAACCGCTGAGCGGCACCGCGACGAAGACCAGCGCGTCGCCTTTGGTGGGCTCTCTCACGGTCTGTCCGCCACATGCCACCAGCGAGAGAGCCAGTACCCCCATCCCAATCCACCGCAGTATCTGCTTCATGGTTGTCTCCTCCAGGAGAGTCTCATGCCGTCTAGCGCTTGCGCAGCGCATCGGTATAGAGCTGCGCGATCTGGGTCACCAGGTCCGTCGTCTGTCCCAGATGTCGTTGAATGTCGGCTTTCAGATTGTCCAACTGATCCTGTGCGGGGCCCCGCTCAGTTGCGATCACGTGAATCTCACCCGTGGCGCGTGCCAGCGCGGTGAGGCTCCGGCTCAACTGCGACTCGGCCTGCTGCATCTGAGCCTCCAGCAGCTCCAGGTTCTGCCAGTCCTTGCTCAGGAGCTCCATCTCGGTGTTCAGCCGGTCGACGATATCCGGTCGTTTCTCGTACTTCAGGCGGGCGACCAGCGTCTCGACGAGGTTGGGCAGCTCTGCACGGCGTTCGTCCAAACGGTAGTCGCGCCGGTAGGTGTCGACATAGCGGGCGAACAGCGCTCCCTGGCCGACCCATTCGTACATCATGCCCACTACTTCGTTGAGGCCGGCGCGATTCGGCGAGGTGGAGTGCCGGTAGAGATCGGCCTCCGCTGTGCGGATGTAGCGGCTCATCGCCTCCACCCGCTCCCGCAGCGCTTGCTCCTCTATCTTGTCCAGCTCCAGACGCTCACAAAGCAGTTGCCAGAGCACCTTGGCTGACGTCTCAGGGTCGGTGAGGCTGCTGTAGACAATCGTAGCCAGTGCAGCCACACCAAGCACGGGCAATGCCCATGCGGGCCACCATAAGAACGGAACTTCCAAGAAGGCGACCAGCAGGATCGTGCCCGCGACGATGATCGCGTTTTCGATGCGGAAGAAGGCGTATTGCAGGAACGCGCTGCTGGATTTGCCCCTGATCTCGGCTCTTAGGTTGGCCATGGTGAGTTCCTAGAAATAGGTCGAGATCGTTCTGTAGAGCTCCTCGATATCCATCTCGTCGGCGCGACGGAATTGCCCGCCTCCGATCACCGCGAGCTGCTGCAGGAGCTTGGTATCGGGATTCGCTCCGAAGCCAATGGTGAAGACGACGATCTGCTCCGACTCACTTCGGGCGAAGGCCCGCTGCAGCTCGAGTTCGGTGCGACGGCTGGCGTTCTCGAGGCCGTCGGTCATGACCACGATGGCGTTGATGGCCTCGGTGTCGTTCAGCGCGAGGAGTTGCTGATGGGCCTCCCAGACGGCATCCAGCAGCGCCGTGTTGCCCTGTGGGCTCAACGTGCGGATGAGGGCCTCGAAGTGCCGGCGTCCGGCGTCGTCGAGCGGGCGCAGCGGCTCAACGTGCTTGATCCCACTGCCGAACTCCACCAGTCCCACCTGATCTCGGTCGCCCTGGATGTTATTCAGAAAGGTCAACAGGGCCTGGACGGTACGCTCCATCTTATTGCCCTCGTTCATGCTGCCGCTGGTGTCGACGACCAAGATCACGTTGGTGGGACGCTTGGTGTACCACCAGACGTTCTGGACGACCCGGATCACGTGCTGGGGCGGCATCTGGAGCGTGGTCTGTGGTTGACGCCAGTCGACGGCGTCGCTGGTGGCGAAGGGGCTTGCAGGGTCATCCAGCGAGATCGTGAGATCTGCGGGGCGGTAGCCGACCGCCAGGAGGGTGCGTTGCGCCTGGTCAGCCGTGAGAAAGTCGGCGAAGGCCTGATAGGTGCGCCGCTGGGCCTCGCTCACCGTATCCAACTCCAGCAACGCGAGCGGGTGGTCGGCCCACAGCGTGCCCTCTGCAGGGTAGATCGCCACCAGGCGTTCGGTCGGCCGGCTCTGGTTCCAGGCAATCACAGCTTGCTCCTGGACCACAAAGGCGTCCAGGAAGGCGCGCCCCTCGGAACGCAGGCGCTCAAGGATAACGGCTTCGTCCTCTCCGTAGAATCGCACGGTGGCCTCGACCGCACGCACGTACTCGAGTGTGTCAGGATCTGTGGCTGTTTCCTCGGTGAGCCCACGGGTCAGTCCGGCGCCGGCGTAGAATTCGGCGAGCGTGGCCAGAAGGCCACTGGCGTGATGGGTGCTGGGGTGATTCCATTTGAAGGACGGGTCGCGGGTCGCCTTAAGCTGAATCTCCTGCCAGCCCAAGGGCTCGAAGGGCCAACCGAGGTCACGCGCCACGCTCTCCCATGCGGCGATCACGATCGGGCTGACGGCGTAGCGCACGGGCGTGCTCGTTCGCCGGGTCGCGATGGGGATCACCGTGCCCTGTTCCTCGCTTCCCAGGGTCTCACCCCAGCGCTGCTCAAGTTGATGGAACCAGAGGCTGCTGTCGGGCGCCAGGGCGTGAAAGGCCGGAGCAGGCCCAAGGCTCTCTTCAACCATCTTGTCGGGCGCCATCTCGAGGGTGCGGACTGGAAGGATGTCCTCAGTGGCTGTCGCGTTGAAGGTCTCGACCAGTTGGTCGAAGGTCGGCTTCATCCCTGGGGAGACCGCGATGATGACCTCGCCTGCCCCGGCCTCGACCGGAGCGCCGGGCGTGCTGCGGGGCAGACGCTCGCTGAGCCAGCCTATGGCCACGCGCCCTCCGAAGAGCGCTGCTCCGGTAAGGGCGCATAGCAGCCCTAGGCCCAGAAAGGTGAGGGCCAGCCGTCGTTGCCGCCGCTGCTGAGCGGGGTCGGGGGGCAGGTTCAGCGGTGAGTCGAAGCGATTGCTCATCTTATTCCGCCACGTTGAGCTCGAACCAGCGCAGCAATGCGAGGAGTACATCCCGATCGGGATTGCGCATAGCGTCCGCACGCGGTATGACGGTCTCCACGCCACGCCCACGCCAGGTCACGAAGAGACTGTCCGGCACCGCATCGAGCGGCACGCGGGGGTTCGCCGGGCGCAGGCCGAAGGCAAGCCCTGCCTGCTGCTGCTCGTCGCTGAGCAGGAAGCGCTGGAAATCGAGGGCCGCGTTCTTCTGCAGCGCGCTGGTCTCGGGCCCGACCCAGACCGAGAAGGGGAAGTCGAACCACGTCACGTAACGGGGATAGTAGAGGTGGATGGGGTCCTCCCAGCGGGTAAGGATGCCCTCCATGTTGAGCAGAAGATCGGCCTCCAGCAGCTGTCCGCCATCGCCGACGCTGTAGCCGAAGAGGGCGAAGTCCTCGGCGGTGTAGGCGCTGGCGCTGCTGAAGTCGGTCACGGCGCCCATCAACTCCTGCAGCCATCGCTGGAAGGCCGGATTCGTCACGTCGGCGACGCTGATGTCCGGACGTTCGTAGTACTCGCCTGCAGCCGCGATCATCGCGTGCAGCCCGGCGACGTTCTTGTTGGGATTGGGGACGACGAGCTTGAAGTAACCCCAGCCGGGATCTCCGCCTAACTCGGGCCATCCACCTCTGGCGATGGCAGCATCATGAATAGAGGCCCAACTGATCGTGCCGAAGGTCTCCTGCAGGATGCTGGCCCGGGTCTCATAGAGGCCCCAGGTCAGCAGGCTGGTCGCGATAGGGCGGGCGCGATACTCACCGTCAGTCAGGAAGACGTCCCGGCCCAGTCGCTCCTTGTAAGAGGCATTGGCCAATTCGACCAGATAGCGACTCTCGGGGATCCACGCCGTGGGGAAGTCGTCAAGTGCGGCGCGAGCCGCCGAGTCCAGGTCTTCGGGGGCTATCCCCGCCTCCAGGGCGCCGAAGGTGTTGCGGTCCCACCGTCCGAGAGCCGTCAGCCCATCCATCGCCACGATCTCGACGTTCACCGGTACGCCCTCAATGGTGGGCGAGGTCGCATTATAGGCCGCCGCGGCGTTGCGTACCCAGGTCTCCACAGGGAGCGCGCTGATCACCCGCACAGTGACCGCCGCCGGGCGGTCGATCGTGATGGGTTGCCCCCCACTGCTCGGCGTGCTCCCTGTGTCGCCCTCTGGGCGAAGGCCTTGGTAGGCCAGGGAGACACCGACGATGATCAAGGCGACGACCACGATGCCAACGAAAATCCAGCGTGTACGATTCATATCCTGTCCCCGGTGTTGAGCGGAAATCGGCAAATGGACACATCAACACATGAACACATCGGCGCATGAGCAAGCAGGCGAATAGGCGACAGCGCGAGTGCTTGCCTGTCTGATCTTACTACGAAATTGGGTCTGGTGAGTTGCACTCTAGGACGGGCTGGGTTGGCCCGCGCGCCAGAGGCAGATGTCGCCGCGATCGTCGGCAGAGGCTATCCAGCGTCCGTCGGGGCTGAACGCCACCTGGCGTACGCGCCCTTCGTGTTCGGAGAGCCTTCCGATCGTGGTCCTGCCGGGCAGGTTCCAAAGTACTATCTGACCGCTTCCGTCGCCTGCTGCCAACATGTCGCCGCTCGGCGCAGCCGCTACGGTCGCGATCAGGCGTAGGTCCTCGCTTTCCTCCGCCAGTTGGCCCTGGTCTCGTCCATACTTGGGATCCCAGAGCCGGATGGTCTCATCCCAGCCACCCGAGGCGAGCATCCCGCTCTTGTGGATGAAGGTCACGCAGGTCACCTGCGCTGTATGGCCCGGCAGGGACCATAACTCCTGCGCTTGTGCCACATCCCATAGGCGTACCGTGCGATCCCAACCACCGGCGGAGGCCAGAGTGCGTCCATCTCCACTGAGCGCAATCTCTAACACGGCGTCAGCGTGGCCATGAAGGGAGCTGTCGATGGTACCCTGATCGACGTCCCAGAGATGGAGGACGTGGTCCCGTCCGCAGGAGATAAGGCGGTCGCCTGTGGGGAGGAAGAGCACACCGGTCACACCGCCTGTGTGTCCGCGTAAGCGCGGCACGCGACCGGCGGATTCGGTCCATGGCCAGAGGTAGATCCCCATATCGCCGCTACCCAGTGCCAGCGCCAACCCATCGGGGCGCCATGTGACGCAGGTCAGAATCCCCGTCTGCTGTTTGAGGCTCGCCCGTTCTGCGCCGCTCCTGATGTCCCAGATGCGAGCTGCGGCATCCAGCCCGGCGGATGCCAGCAGGCGACCATCGGAACTGAAGGCAATGCCTCCGATGGCGCCCTGGTGGGCCGTCCACCGGCGTATCAGCTGGAAGCGGGACGGCAGGGGACCGGATGCGGTGGGCTCGGACGTGATCGTCGGCACTCCGGCCGACGTCGCGCTATCGACGAGGCCCAGCGCCTCGGCCCAAGCCTGCACGGCCCAGCGCGCGGCGCTCTCGGAGAGGGCTGTTGTCTCGTGCAGTTCGGTAGCCAATCGGGGAAGGACGACGCTGAAAGGCAGCTGCGCCATCATCGTCCGCAGGTCGTCCACGACGCCGTGCTGCAAGGCGCTGATCAGGACGAAGATCTCGCGCCGGTACTCGCCACAGAAGTCGCGTAGCAGGGCCTCGCAGCGCCGTGCGTCATCGCAGACGTCGTGTCCGAACTGATCCACGATCTGCTTCAGGGTCCGGCGAGGGATGTCGTCCATACCGTTCATCGCTGGCATTATAGGCCTGCATTCTTATTTGCCAACCCAGTGGTGCCATCGCGGGTTTGACAGCATGATGGGGACGTCTAAACTGGTGGTGTGAGAGTTGCCTACTCGAAAGGGGGCCTTCCGGCGAATGGAAACTCAGGACCGCTGCATCTACCTAGGTGATACACCGCTTCGCGATGCCTGTGGCTGCGTAGCGTGCGAGCTTGGTGATATGATGGGGGAACCCTATCACAGCATCCAGCACTACGACCAGATGGATCCTTTCTTCATGAGTCTGGTCAGCAGTTCGGACCATTGGCTCTTCGTCTCCAGTACAGGCGGGCTGACGGCGGGCCGCATCAATGCCGAATCCGCGCTTTTCCCCTACACGACCGACGACAAGATCACCGAGAACAGCGACAACACAGGCCACGTCGCTGTGCTGCTGGTGACTCAGGGTCAGCGTACTGTCGTCTGGGAGCCCTTCTCCAAGTGTCGCGGGACCTACCGGATCGAGCGTCATCTCTACAAGAGCGTCAATGGCGACAAGCTGATCTTCGAGGAGATCAACCACGACCTCACGCTGCGCTATTGCTATGCCTGGCGCTTCAGCGATCGCTTCGGTTTTGTGCTGACGAGTTGGGTCGAGAGTGGTGCCGAGGAGGAGACCAAGATTGACGTGGTCAGCGGCGTGCAGAACTTGCTGCCCTATGGGGCAACGACGGTGCTACAGAGCACTTTCAGCAACCTGCTCAACGCCTACAAGCGCAACGAGCTCCACGCCGAGAGCGGATTGGGTATCTTTGCGCTGAGCTCGACGCTGACCGATCTGGCTGAGCCCAGTGAATCCTTGATGGCGACCACGGCGTGGCAGGTGGGTCTGCCTCGTCCGCGTTACCTGCTGTCGACACGGCAACTGGACGACTTCCGGCGTGGTCGAGCGATCAGCGAGGAGCGCGACATCCGCGGCCATCGTGGGGCTTTCCTGGTTCAGGCGATTTTCACGCTGGCGTCCTGTGAGACACAGCGGTGGCACATGGTTGTTGAGGTCAACCAGGACAGCAGTCGGGTGGCCTCTCTGATCAATCTGCTGCTACCCGCGCGAGCTGGGGATGCAGCCGGTGCGTTGGTGAGGGCGTTGGAGGAGGATATCGCGCGAGGCACTGCAGAGCTCGAACGATATATCGCTGCTGCCGACGGGCTGCAGGTCTCCGCCGACCGGGTGGCTACGGCGCACCATCTGTCCAACACGCTCTTCAATGTCATGCGCGGCGGGATCTTCGCGGACAACTACAGCGTCGAGAAGAGCGATCTGCTCGACTTCGTCGGCGTCCGGAATCGGCACGTGTTGGACGCACACAGGACCTTCTTTGAGGCACTTCCTGAGCGGATCGGCTACTCGGAGCTCCTGGCACGGGCGGAAGCGACTCAACAACCGGACCTCGTGCGCCTCTGCCTCGGCTACCTGCCGCTCACCTTCAGCCGCCGGCACGGTGATCCCAGCAGGCCCTGGAATAGGTTCTCGATCAACATCAAGCACCCTGATGGCTCGCGAAAGCTCGACTACGAGGGCAACTGGCGCGACATCTTTCAGAACTGGGAGCCTTTGGCCTGGAGCTATCCGGAGTTCGTGGAAGGGATGATCAGTACCTTCGTCAATGCCACCACCGCTGATGGCTACAATCCCTATCGGGTCACGCGCGACGGCATCGAGTGGGAGGCGCCCGCGCCTGATGACCCGTGGGCCAACATCGGCTACTGGAGTGACCACCAGATCATCTATCTACAAAAGCTTCTCGAGATCTCCGCCAGAACTCACCCCGGACGACTCGCGCGCCTGCTCGGGACGCCGATCTTCAGCCATGCTAACGTGCCCTATCGCATCAAGCCCTATCATGAGCTGATTGAGGACTGGTACGACACGATCGAGTTCGATCGCGCGCTCGACGCGCAGATCACCGACCGTGCGGGTGAGATGGGGACCGACGCTAAGCTCGTGCTTGACGCACAGGGGCAGGTCCTCCACGTTAACCTCGCTGAGAAGCTGCTCATCCTTCTGTTGGCCAAGCTGGGAAACTTCGTGCCTGAGGGTGGCATCTGGATGAACACGCAACGCCCTGAATGGAACGATGCCAACAATGCCCTGGTCGGCAAAGGGCTATCGGTGGTGACAGTCGCCTATCTCCGCCGTTACGTCGTCTTCCTGCGCACTCTGCTCTCCGGGGCTGCTGCTGACACCTTTGCGGTGACCGCTGAAGTGCGTGCGCTCTTCGATGCGATGCGCGCCGTCTTGGCGAAGCACGAGGCGATGCTGCTGACATCGTTCACGGATGTCGAGCGCCGCACGGTGATGGACGAGCTGGGCCGGGCGAGCGGTGACTACCGTCAGCAGCTCTACGATCGGGGGCCTTCGGGCGAGATGGCAGCGTTCGACCGCGTCGAGCTGACGGCCTTCCTGACCCTTGTACAGCGCTACATCGAAGAGACGCTGCACGCTAACCGGCGCCCCGATGGACTCTATCACGCCTACAACGTGCTGCACCTCGCCGACGGTACCGCTTCGTTGGAGCGTCTCTACGAGATGCTGGAAGGCCAGGTGGCGATCCTCTCATCAGGGATGTTAACGAGCGAGCAGGCGCTGGACCTGTTGCGTGCGCTGCGACAGAGCCGCCTCTATCGCGAGGATCAACACAGCTACCTGCTCTATCCTGATCGTGAGTTGCCGGGTTTCCTGGAGAAGAACCGTGTCAGCGCGGACCGTGTCGCGGGATCCGCGCTCATCACGAAGCTGATCGAGGCGGGCGATACCTCATTAGTCGTTAGGGACGAGAACGATGTCTACCACTTCAACGGCTCGTTCAGAAATGCCAAGGATGTCCAGCGTGCTCTGGCAACACTGAGGGAGCACGCGACGTATGCTGACCCGGTAGAGGCGGAGGCCGAGGCGATCCTCGTGTTGTTCGAGGAGGTCTTCCACCATAGTGCCTTTACCGGGCGGTCGGGTACCTTTTTTGCCTACGAGGGTCTGGGCAGCATCTACTGGCATATGGTCGGCAAGCTGCTGCTGGCGGCACAGGAGGCTCACGACTGGGCCGTGGCGGCGCACGCTGCCGAGGAGATTGTTCATGACCTGGGGGCGGCGTACCATGACATTCGGCTGGGGTTGGGCTTCAACAAGACGGCGGAGGCCTATGGGGCCTTTCCTACGGATCCCTACTCACACACGCCGGCCGGTCAGGGTGCTAAGCAGCCCGGCATGACGGGGGCGGTGAAGGAGGAGATGCTCGCGCGGATGGTCGAGCTCGGCGTCGTGGTCGAGGAGGGGGCCCTGGGGTTTGTGCCTCGATTGCTACGCGCGGCCGAGTTGATGCATGAGCCGACGGTGTTCAGCTACATCGACGTGAATGGGCAACGGCAGCGGCTTGAGCTGCCCGGGGATGCGCTCGCCTTCACGTTCTGCCAAGTGCCCGTGGTGTATGTCCCAGGTGATTCTCAGGCGATCGAGGTCACCTTCAGCGACGGCAGCACGCAGACGGTGTCCGGATCCTTGCTTGACGCGTCACTGAGCGACCACATCTTCCGCCGCGATGGGCATATCCGTTCTCTGCGGGTGACCGTGGGATCCCTGCTGTAGTTGGACGGGCTGCTTCCTGGTGCCTAGACTACGAGCAGGGCCATGTCCTCGCCGAAGAGTCCCAGGCGATCACCGGGACTGAGCGCGACATCTTTGTCCCAGCTCCACACGTCCTCACGTGCCTGGGGATAGCGCAGCCATGGGGCCATCGCATTATGGGTCACCAGGAGGCTGCCGTTGAGAAAGACGGTGTAGAGCTCGTCCTGCTCGATGCCCAGCCGCGAGAGAAGGGTGCTCAACGTCTCGTTAGGGCGAGCCTCCAGGTGGAGGACACGCTTGTGCCGTGCGGCCTCGTCGGACAGGCGCTGCGACAGCTTGCCGTAAATATGGACCTCGATCATCATGTCTCCTCGACCTATGTTGCCGGGTCGGCTCCTGACCAAAGCGGTAGAGGCCATTCTAGCCTGTGCAGCGGCGAAGGCAAAGCCGGACGGGACGCAGCGTGCCCTGATCTGTGTCAGCCTCAGCGATGTAGCGAGCGCGGGGCTAGGTTGGGGTCGATAGCTGCGCGGCGATGGCGTCGAGGACCTGGGCGATGACGACGCGGTCACGGAGCGCACGTCGGTGGGGGATCTCGGGGACGAAGAGGGCCCCGAAGCTGAGGTGCAGCCGTCCGGCGTACTCGGCGAGGCCCACCGGCAGGATCGGCATCCCGGTCTCGACCAACAGAGCGATGAAGCTCCCGGCCCCTGCGGGTGGTTCGCCCAAGAGGCCCGGTGTGTCGCGGCCCTCCGGGACCAGCCCCAGCAGTCCGCCCTCGGCCACGAGGCGTTGGGCCAGCCGCAGCGTGCGAAGAACGGCGATCGCGCGGGCCTCCACCTCATTCGGATCCGGCGGCATGGGGGGCATGGTGACGAAGTCATAGACTCCGGCGACCCGGGCGAAGGCCCAGCGTGTGGCGGGTGTCACGATCCGCCGACGCCAATCGCCGCGTGGATAGCGCCAGGCAGCGGTGGTCACCCAGTGCACGTCACGGGGCACGCCGGGCGATCGGCGATCGGCGATCGCTGCGGTGACGCTTAGGGCGATCCACCAAGCGCCGAGGCCTGCCCGCGTGTAGTGGTTGCAGACGACGAGGCAGGGGCCGGTTGCGGGGATGGCCTCCGCGCCGGTCACGCGCACCGACGGACGCATGGCCTGAGTGGCGACCTGAGCGTCGAGCGCGAAGGAGCGTCGCCGCCCTGTGGCAGCGGCCCGGATCAGCCCCCAGGTCACGCTCGCCGGCACCGTGTAACTCGGCGCCGCCTCAGGTGTTTCAAGAGGCGTGGGCCGCGCATCAAGCGCCCGTGCATCTGCGGGGAATGGCGGTACCATAGCGATTATCCTACACCCTTCAGCCAGGAGTGGAAGACGATGCAGACGCGCGATCGTTCCGTGCCCCGTGCTCACACCATGATCACGATGAACATCTACTGGTTCGGGTTGGCCTTCATGTGGAACGCGCTGCACCCGATCGTCCTCCCTGCGCTGTTGCTCCGCTTTGTACCGGAAGCGCTCAAGAACACCTACCTTGGGGCGATGACCTTCGTGGGCCTGATGCTGGCGATGACGGTGCAGCCGTTGGCGGGGGCGTGGAGCGACCGCACACGAAGCCGGTGGGGACGCCGGCGCCCGTGGATGGTGGCAGGAACGCTCGCGAGCCTGGTCTGTCTGGCGATCATGGCGGGCGCCCGGGAATTGGGCGCGCTCGCGCTCGGCTATGTGCTGCTGCAGCTCTTCTCCAATATGGCCCACGGCCCGGCCCAGGGGCTGATCCCGGACCTGATCCCGCCCGCGCGCCACGGCCTGGCCTCGGGCGTCAAGAACCTCTTCGATATGGGTGGTCTCGTCGTGACCTCGTTGGTGGCGGGGCAGTTGATGGCCGGCGATGCCCCCGTTGTCGCCTTCGCGATCATCGCGGTCGTCTTGACGGTGAGCGCGGCGATCACCATCCTGGCGACGCGTGAGGCCATCGGCGGCATCCCGCACATTGCGCCGGGCAAGGCGATCGCGCTGCGGGCGGATCTCGGGCGCTACCCGGCTTACGCGGAGATGCTCGTCGCTCGCTTCCTGATCCTCCTGGGGATTTACGTGGTGCAGAGCTTCGCGCAGTACTACATCCGCGACTGGTTGGGGATGGCCAACGCTGCGGCGGTGACGGGCAATTTGATGGCGGCGATCGGCTTGGCGCTGACGCTCCTGGTCTTCCCCGCCGGCTGGCTCTCCGATCGGATCGGGCGCTGGTCCCTGAATATTGCCTCCGGCGCCGTTGCCGCGATCGGCATCGGGTTGCTGGTCTTCGCGCGCAGTGTGGAGGCGGTCTATGCCTTTGGCGCGATCATCGGTATGGCGACGGGGGTTTTCGTGAGCGTCAACTGGGCGTTGGCGACCGACCTGGTGCCGGCTGCGGAGAGCGGCAAGTTCCTGGGATTCACCAACTTGGCGACGGCGGGCGCCGGCGCGCTGAGCCGCTTGGGCGGCCCGCTGATCGACGGCGTTAACGCCCTGCAGCCCGGCGACTTCCTGGGCTACCCGGTCGCCTTCGGCCTGGCGGCGGCAGCGACCCTTGCGGGGGCTATTCTGCTGTGGCATGTGCGGCGCAGGGCGGAGCGCAATGGTCTGCACATAGCGGTCAGCGATCAGCCTGTCACTGATCGCTGACCGTTCGCTCACGCTCCCAGATAGCGGCTGAAGAAGGCCTCCGACTTGTTGCCGGCCCAGCCGTGCTCGCCGGGATGGAGGTCGAGCTCGAGTTGTTCCGCTGCGCCTGCGGCCTCGTAGATCGTGGAGAGCTGCCGGTAACACTGCATTGCGGTGTCCACCTTGAAGCAGGTGTCGTTGGCGCCGATCGTTATCAGCAGCGGGCGCGGGGCGATCAGGCCCTGCAGATCGGGCAGGTCGACCAGCTTGAAGAGGCCCGGGGCGACTTGCATGCCGCAGTAGTTGATGTCGCGCATGCCGAAGGCCCACCACAGATCACTATAGCAGATGACCTCGCTGGCCTTGAAGCGCTCGTCGCAGAGGGTCATCCAGAGCGTCATCGTGCCTCCACCGCTCAGGCCCATCACGCCCAGGCGGTCGGCATCCACATTCGGCATCTCGCTGACGACGTCGGTTGCTACCTTGCCGTGCGCCACATTGATCGAGAGCGAGGTCATCCCGAACATCGTGGCGTGGAGATAGTAGAGGTTGCACCAGTCACGGG
>CAZYYC010000020.1:0-29622 GCA_964650935.1 uncultured Anaerolineales bacterium | reverse complement strand
ATAATCCGAGCCGGCGAATCGTCGCCAGCGCCTGCTCGTAGACCTCGAAGTGCTCCTGTTCCGTTTCTTCGGGGTCGACGTACTTGAAGTACATCGCGTGGTTCCTGTTCCGACCTGCCAGCTTGCGACGGCTCTGGCGCATGATGCCGTCCTCAGCGTGCCAGCGCACCTCACCGTCCTGGAGTAGGATATACTCTCCCGCGTAGTCAAGGAAGTCGGCGGCGTGGTCGCGGTAGTAGAGACCCTGTTCCGCCATCGTGCGGCGCCACGTCACGACGGTGTCCTCGCTATCCCACTGCTGAGCGTAGAAGGTCCCCGACGGTTGGGGCGCGAGCTCTGAGACGAAGTCGATCTCGTTAAGGTCGACGGTTCCGAACCCGCCCTCGGCGGCGACAAGCAGCGCGTTGCGGTCGCGGTTGAAGGGCTCGGTCATCCAATCGGCCTGGGGATCGTGGCCCATGAGGTGGGCGACACAGGCATCGGTCGCGATGACCTGGTCACCGGCGATGAGGCCATCGATGACACGGGCGGTGCCCTTGCCGTCCCCCCACTCCTGTCCGGCTTGCGCGATCAGCGCATCCACGATATTAAGCGCCGGGTTGATGATCCTGCCGATGTCGGCCAGCATATAGGGCATGCGCACGAGGTGGTGATAGTAGTGACGCGGGCGCCCGTGCGGCACACCCGGCATCAGCCCAAAGAGGTTCTTGAGGCAGGCGGTGGTGCCCATATAAGCGTGGTTTTTCATCTTGGCGACCGAGACCACGGCATCGGCTTCGACGACGCCTTCGATCATCGTGTACTGCTCGAACATCTGCCCACCGCCGGGCACACCGACGGTCTTGTAGGGCGGCTGCGTGCCGTCGATCAGCGGGACGTCGAACTCCTCGAGCACGTGGGCGAGCGTCGTTGTCTGCTCAACGGAGGGACTGACGTTGTACATCACGTGGTAGCTGGCGTCGGCGCACACGAGCTCCGCGGTCGTCCGTTCACGGAGCAGCCGCAGCACCGCGCGCGCCACGCTGTCGCTGATCAGCTGCTGACGCTGCCCCGCGTAGGTGACCACCGTATCCACGGGCCAATCCTGGTTGAACTTGACCGCAATGCGTCGGGCTTGCTGTAGCTTCTCCCACGCTCGGGTGAGCGGGGCCGTTGTGCGCTCAAGGGTCGCGTAGACGGTTTCGTCGTCGGCGCGATGATCGCATTGCAGGGCCCGAACGATAGGCTGCGAGTTGTCGGTCATAGGGACTCTCTTTCCTCCTCCAGTTTCCAGATGTGGAACATGAACCCGCCGAGCAGGCGAACGATGCCGCCGATGAGCAAGACCCAGCGGATATCCATGATGTCGGACAGCGCGACGCCGATCAGGGGGCAGACAAAGGCGCCTGCGTTCATCACTGATGAATAGAAGGCCATGTAGCTGGCGCGCCGCTCCTCCGGGCAGACCCGGTAGAAGACGTTGGTGTGAGCCAGGTTTACGCCGGGGTTGATGAGGTTGATCAGGATCCCCCAGATGAGGATCAACGTCAGGTTGGGGAAGAGCGCCACGAGGAAGGCGTAGCTGGCGGCAAAGGGGACCGTGAGTCGCAGCACACGGTTGTCTCCCAAGCGGTTGATCCAGGGACGCCATAGGGCGTAGCCGGCGATGACACCGAGGTTCGCGAGGGTGGAGTTCAGACCGATCCAGCTGTCGGTGGCACCTAGTTCGTTGACGAAGAGGATGATGTAGAGGGGCATCACCAACCAGGCGCCTAGGTTAAAGACCATAGTGTTGACCGTGATGCGCGTGAAGTCACGTCGCTCGACGCGCAACTCCCTCAGCGTAGCACGTACCCGTGCCGGCAACGAGGGGCGTGCGCTTACCTGGGCGTCGGATGCCGCATCCACGGTTGTTGGCTCCGACCTCGGGTGCGCGCGCCGGTGGTGTTCCTTGCCGGGAGGTGGTTTGACCTTGGTCACGTAATAGGCGCTGACCAGCGCGGCGATCCCACCCAGGATGTAGAGTAGCTGGTAGTTCAGCGGGAAGTCCGCCCAGTGCAAGTGGGTCGCCGCGTCGAGCCACTGTCCGGATGCCAGCGTGGCCATGGCTGTCACGCCGCTGAGAATGATATTGCGATTGGCAAAGACGCGAGCGCGGTCGCGCTCAGGGATCACGTCGGCCAGCATCGGACTGAAGCCGGTATTGAACAACGTGATCGGGATGGACCTGAGGATGAAGAGGTAGATCACCACCTGGGCGGCGCGGTTGGGGAAGAGCCAGGGAATGAAGGCTGCGCTCAGAAAGCCCACCCGGCCCAGCGCGAGGCTGACGAACATCCACGGTCCGGCGTTCTTGCGCGACTCCAGGAAGCGCGCTGCCGGCACCATCATCAGCATCGCGAAGAGCGAGGGCAGGGAGGAAAGCCAGCCGACCATCTGGTTGGTGGCTCCCAGCCTAAGGGCGTACGTGGCATTGAAGGCGAAGACCGCGCTGAAGATCGCGGCCCAGAAGATCTCAACGTAGAGATAGTGGATGTTGCGCTCGATCTCAGAACGCTCCGCCAGGGGGCGCGGGCGTGTTCCCATGCGCAGGCGCAAGCTGCGGGCCCACGGGGCTTCGCCAAGACGATAGCGGAAGCCGGCCCACCACCGCCAGGTGGAGAGAGCGACCCACGGCGATTTCATCTAGGCGAGCCCGGCCTCCGGAACCCGGATGGGGAGAAGATAGAAGAGGCCCGCGCCTAGGAGCCGGATCGCGCCACCCGCGACCAGGATCCAGCGGATGTCGATGGTGGCCGATAGCGCGACGCCGATCATCGGAGCGACAAAGGCTCCGATGTTGGAGATCGTCGAGAAGATGGCCATATACGAGGCGCGGCGTTCGGCTGGACAGAGCAGATAGAGCGCAGTGCCGTGGCTGAGGTTCAGCCCCGAGTTGACCAGGTTGATAAGGATTCCCCAGATGAGGATCAAGTTGAGGTTCGGAAAGAGGGCGACCAGGAAGGCGTAGGCCGCTGATAAGGGTACGGTGAAGCGTAGCGTCCAACTGATGCCGCGGCGGTCCATCACCCGTCGCCAGAGGATATAGCCGAAGATGACCCCGACTTGCCCGAGGGTGGTGTTGAGGCCCACCCAGCCGTCCGTCGCACGTAGTTGGTTGACGAAGAAGATGATGTAGAGGGGGCCGAGCAGCCACGCTCCGAAGTTGAAGACAAAGGTGTTGGTCAGCATCAGCACGAAGTCGCGATTCTCGCGCGTCGCAGCGTGCAGGCCGACGCGGATGGCGCCTAGCTTGGGCAGGGCCTTGCGTCTAGCGCGTTTGCGTTTGACCACGGGGGTCTCGGGAACCTCGATCTTGGCGACATAGTAGGCGCTCAGAACGCCGGCGATCGTTCCAACGATGTAGAGGATCTGATAGTTGGTAGGAAAGGCGGCCCAGGGCAGGTCCGCGGCGACGTCCAGCCATTTGCCGAAGAGGAAGGTGCAAGCGGCGACCGTGACACCTTGGATGATGTTGCGGTTGGACACGACAAGGGCGCGATCCCGGAGCGGCACGACGTCCGCCAGAAGGGGCTCGAAACCTGCGCTGTAGACGTTCATGGGGACGCTGCGTAGGATCAAGACGGCAATCACTGCCTCGGCAGCATAGCCTCTCACGATCCAGGGGGCGAGAGCCGCACCGATAAAGGCAGCACGACCGACGTAGAGAGCGCCGCGCAGCCACGGCGCGCGGTTTGACTGGGTCTCAAGAAAGCGCGCGGCGGGCACCAGCACCGCGATGGCCAGCAGGGGGGGGATGGAGGAGAGCCAGCCGATCATCGCGTTGGTAGCGCCCAGACGCAAGGCATAGGTGGCGTTGAACGCGATCGCCGCCATGAAGATGCCGGCCCAGAAGACCTCGACGTAGAGATACCAGATGTTGCGGTCGGTCCGGTCTCGCAGGCGCTCGACCACGCGCGGACGGCGTATCAGGTCCGACAGCCTGATCCCCTGGAGCCTGTAGCGCAGGCCGGCCAGGAAGCGAAGGAGCAGACGCCGCCAATGATGTAGCGTGTCGCGTACCCTCGCCCGCCACCCGGGTTTTGCTGAGAAGTCCAGCACCAGACGTCCCCCTTGAGACCTAACACAAAAAAGGACACCCTGGCTAGAATAGGTGTCCTTCTTCCACGCCTACGAGGTTAGCTGCCGGGCTCGGGCCGAAGAAGCTAGCCCTACACCGCGCCGCCGGTGCTTGCTGTGCGGCGCGCGATTCGCCCCTCTGTCGCCTCTGGTTCCCCCGCTGCTGCGTAACCTGCCCTACGCTTGTACCGCTGCCAGCCGTTGCTCCGGTACGATCATTCGGCGCACACTCATTCCGGATTGGATCGCAGGTTACTGCTCACCTTAGCATATGTCGGGGCAATGTCAATAGGTGCCGAGCGAGAGTCCCTTCTCGATGTAGTAGCGGAAGGTATCGTAATGGACGGTGTTGGGAATGGAGTGATCGCTGTGCAGGACGTAACCGTTGTTCTGCATCACGATGGGGATCTTCTCCTCCAGCTCGGCGTCGATCTTGTCCCTGTCGTTGGTGTAGAGCACGCGGACATCGATGCCGCCCATAAAGGAGATCACGTCGCCATAGGTGCGGTAGAGCTTGAGCAGGTCCATACCGGCCTTGACTTCGATGACCTGCAGGCAGTCGATGCCCGCCTCGATCATCCCGGGCAGGAGCGGCTCCACGTAGCCGCATGAGTGCATCACGACCGGCATCTTGTTCGCCTTGGCGAAACCCACAGTGAGGGCGTGTGCAGGCTGCACGATCTGGCGGTACATCCTGGGCGACATAAAGGGGTGCTGTTTGAAGCCCATGTCCTCATAGTACCAGATCCCGTCGGGCCACCCTTCCTCGGCGAAGAGGATCTCCTGAAGGTCGACCAGCAACTGAGCGTAGGTCATCGCCATATCCTTGACCCAGTCAGGATCGAGGGCCATGCCGACGAGCATGTGCTCGTGGCCCGCGACATCCTTCATGATCTCGAAGACGTTGACACCTGCCCAGGCGAAGAAGCGCCCCGCATCGTGGGCCTCCTGCTTCGCCCGCCGGTAGGCCTCGAAGTTGATGCGGCGGTGCTCGGGCGTGAGGAGCGGCTTGATGTGCTCCTCCCAGGGCTCACGGGTCTTGACCAGGAAGTCGATGTGCTCGGGCGTGGCGTCGTGGAGCTTGTGGCGACGGAGGACGGCGCCGTTGCCGTCGCGTGTGAGGATGGTCTCCTCGGTCTCATCCAGCACCTCGGGCTCGTAGTCGAGATCTGCCGTGACATTGAAGGGCCAGAGCAGCTGCATATCGAAGCCGAAGTGGTCCGCCAGGTTCTCGCCGGGCCGGATATGGCCCTGCTCGGTCCAGACCTTTTGGGTGTCGGACCAGAAGTGCTCGAAGAGCCCGATGCGGTCGACGGGCTCGCGTTTGAGGATGTTGGTGATGCGTTCAAGGCCGGTCATGTCGGTCATAGTTGTCAGTTTCCTGTTGTCAGTTGAACAGCGTTAGGTCAGGTGTCATGCGTGACGCTACGGCGATGATTATGCCTTGGAGCTGGGTATGCGCAAGGCTGGGGGGGCGCGTGAGGGGCTTCGCCGGCGGGGGTGATGCCGTTCACCCTTCGCAAGGTCGCAGCCAAACCTTGCGAAGGGGAAGGCTAGAGCGGCTGGCAGGTCTCGCAGACGTAGATGGCACCGCCCGAGTAGGCTTCCTTACGGATGGTCGTGCCGCAGGCCGGGCAGGGCGTGTCCACGGTGTTGCGACTGAGGACTGTCCTGTAGCCCCCGGGTTGCCAGAAGAGATCCCGCTCGGTGTCGCGACCGCCCTTGGCGACCATGTCGGCGAGCACGGACTTGACGGCGACGTACATATCGTCGATGGCCTGGTCCGACAGCTCCGCCATCTTGCGCTTGGGGTGGATGCGCGCGGTCCAGAGGATGTCCTGCAGCACGCCATTGCCCAAACCAGGGATGCGCTGCTCGGTCGCCAGGAAGGCCTTGGCGGAGAGCTTGCCGGTCTCGGCGCCGAAGAGCGTGTCGAAGGTGGCGCGATCGAAGGCGTCGGTCAGGGGCGAGGGCCGGTCGATGGCGCTGAGGTAGTCCGGGACGCCGGCATCCTCACCCGCCTTGAAGCAGGCCAAGCAGCCCCACATCTGGACGGTGGCGACCAGAGCGGTGTCATCTTCGAAGGACAGGAGCAGCTGGTGCTTCTTGGGCGGGCTCTCGCCCGCCGGCAGGTAGTGCAGCGCGGTGCTCAGCGCCAACACCCAGTCGTCAGCGTGGACCTCGACGAGTCCGGCAAGGGGAACGGCGCCGCGTATCACTTGGCTCGCGAGCCGGTCATTGTACTCGGCCGGATCGCCGGAGTACCAAGCGAATTTGTGCGGCGACGCATTGGCGACCGCCGAGGCGATGCGCTTGCCGGTCAGCGTCTCGGTGATCTGGCGCGCGATCACTGCGGCTTCGGGTAACTCCATCATGGCTTCACCTCCAGTTGAAGCAGAATGACATTGTCGGGCGACGTATCTCCGGCGAAGTGCAGGTACCACTCCCGGCCCTCGCCCACGTTGGTGAGCCCCGCCTCGGCGATCCCACGGTTGAGTGCGGCATAGGAGTCGCCGATGTGCGCCAGGCTTCCCCAGTGAAGGATAGCGCCGCACTCCAGGGCGGGCGCTGTGACGATATGTGCTTCGCCCGCGGCCTGCACCCAGTCCCTGGACATGGGCACGCCGACCTCCATGTGCCACTGTCCCGCATTCTCCGTCGCGAAGTAGCGGATCACTGTCGGACCGGCTGTGGCGATGTTGGCCTCGGCCTGGGCTGCCTCCAGCAGCGGGATCATGCGGTCGAGCTCCACATCCAGCTTGTCAAAGGGCGCCTCGGTGGTGACGCAGAAGATGCGCACCTCGGGCACTGTCATCACGCGCACCGGGCTGACGACGTAGTCGGATGATCGCGTTACATCGGGTTGTTCCGGCTCGCTCATGGTGCTTGACCTCCGTGTGGTGCTACTCTGAAGGTGAGTCTGCATTGAAGTTCTAGGCGGATCAGTGATCCGCCGGGCACGCCGTAGCCGGCGCGCCGGCGCATTGATCCGGCGCGAACGTAGCGCATCGGATTTTCGTGCCGGCATATGGCGTGCGCCTTCTGAAGTGGGCTGCCCGGCGCCTCCTTCGCGTGCTGAAAGGCCTGTGGGCGAAACGGCATAGGATCCTCCTCAGCGCTCGAGGTGCTCGAGTGCCTGCTCCAGGTTCTCTACAGCGCGGGCTTCTCGGGCCCTGATCTCGCGGATGGCGGTAGCTATGGCGCGCCGCGTATCCGGTTGTGCAAGCCCCTGCTGGGCCTCCTCGCCCATATCATAGCCCCAGGGCCAGAGGATGCTCATCCTATCATCGCCATCGTAGAGGTCGGCCGCGGTCTCCAGATGCTCGACCGCTGCCGAGGGCAGGTCCGGCAGGGCTGCCCGCATCTTGCGCAGGAAGGCGGCCCCGTTGTGCCGTTCTATCGTCATCGTGCACTGGTCGCCGTGGACCATCACGCGCGTGAAGAGCGTCTGCGGATCGTCGAGGGGGTAGTCGGCGTCGATCTCCAGCGCGTCCGCCCAGGCGTCGTAGGCTGCCAAGCCGGCCACGTGATCCGGGAGGTCGGGCCGATGTGCGGTTCGCTCTAGGTCGATCGCCCACGCGAGGGTGCTGACGAGCAGCTCGCGCGCTTCGGGACGCGGTAGACGGTCGCCAACCAGGATCAGCCCCTTTCCGGCGTGCCTGTCCATCGTCTCGAACCAGTCGCGCGCCGTGTAATAGGCGTCGCTGGGCTGGTGGTATTCGGGCCAGTTCTGGAAGTAGCTCCAGCCGTGGAGCACCTCGCCGTCCTCATCGTAGCCGGTTACCAGCCCGGCTTCGGGTGGGCCGATGAGGCCGAAGGAGATGGCGGGTTTTCCCTGTGCCAGGCTCTTCTTGATTCCGGCGAGCATCGCGTCTCTCTCCGCCGGGACCTTCTCCCAAGTGTATCCGAGTGCCCAGAAGACGCGTCGGAAGGGCTCATCGCCGAGGTACGAGAGATCGATGTTGCCGCCATCGTCGCGGTTCCAGAAGCGGCGGAAGGCGGCGCCGGTGGTGCCCATCAGGATGTCATAGTCAGGCTCTTCGCCCGTGTACGTCAGGTAGCTGAAAAGCCCACCCGGAAAGGGGCATAAATGGATGTCGAAGCCCAGTCGGGGGACATCCTCTAAAACGAGACGAGACTGCGTTTGCTGATCGCCCGCTGATACTGCTGTCATCTCCTGCTCCTTGTTGTGGGAATACTCTCATTATCGTATGTGACCGTCTATCAGGCGTCTTTCCGAGGTGCTGACCCGTGGGGGAAGCGAGGGGCGCGCCCCTCGCTTCCCCCACGGGCTAGAAGAGCCAGCTCATCAGCGCACGCAGCAGCGGGCGCAACGCGTGAGCGCTGCGGTCAGCCGGCGAACGATAGCTTGCCCGCCGTCGAGGGGCTAGTCTCTCCTCGGCGATCATCTTTGCCAGCCAAATGTCGTGAAACCAGGTCATCACACACCTCCTACTCCTTGCCTTTCTAAGGTGCACCCCGGGACGCCAGGTGGTTGCCGTGGCCTCGCGGGGACATGCCCATGGTAGGCGGGGTAGGTGTCAAAGTGTGTCATATATGTGGCGTAAATCAGAACATTTGTTCTTCTTCGAGGAGCTTCCTGAAGTAGACGGTCTGCGCCGCGATGTGACCGTCGTCTCGGGCGGGAACGTTGTCGCCCTTGATCACCGGAGCGTCCTCGTCGAGGTAGGTGGGGGTGCGTGCATCGAAGAGCGCCCAGGTCAGCAGGGCCTCGCGCAGCTCGGCGATGAGCTCGGCGTAGGCGGGATCGGCGATCCGGTTCTCGAGTTCGAGCGGGTCACGCGCCAGGTCGAAGAACTGCGATGGGTCCTCATCGCGACAGAGGAGTAGCTTGTGCGTGGGGGTGCGAACCATGTATTCGGCGCCCCCCCAGTTCTCGGCGAAGATCATGTTGCGTCCCTCGGTGCTCACGGCAAGGTCGTGTCCCTGCATAGGCTGGGGTACCTCGCAGCCCGCGGCGGCGAGCAGCGTCGGCCCCACATCGAGGTTGTTGACGAGCGCCGTCGAGCGTTCCCCGGCCCGCGCCTGTCCCGGGAACTTGAGGATCAGGGGCACCTTGACCACAGGATCGTACATGAAGTTACCCTTGAGGAGCAGGTGGTGGAAGCCCATGTAGTCGCCGTGATCGCTGGTGTAGACGATGAGGGTGTCATCGTAGAGATCGCGCTGTTTGAGCAGATCGACCATCCGCCCCACGTGATGGTCGATCTGCGAGATGGTAGCGTAGTAGTAGGCCATCGCACGCCTGAGCTGCGCCTCGTCCATCTCCGCGTGGGGGAAGTAGCCGGCGTGGCGGGCGATGTCGCGCGGGAGGGGTGCCTCCAGCCAGCCCGGCAACAGCGTCAGCAGCTCCGGGTCGTACATCTCGTCCCACGGTGCGGGGGGATCGAAGGGATGGTGGGGCTTGATGAAGCCGACCATGAGGAGGTTGCCGCCCGCCGCCCAGCCCTCCAGCGTCTCCATCGCGCGCTCGGCGATCCAGGTCGTGGAGTGGTGGACCTCGTCGAGGTCGGAGCGCAGCGCACCGAGCGCGTCCCAGTAGATCCGCGGCGCTCGCGCGCGGTACTCGCTGCGCTGATCGACGATGTCGACCGCATCGACCAGGCCCTCATCGTTCAGCCAGCGGTGGTAGTCATCGTCGAAGCGCCCCGGGCCATCCTGCTCGGCGAGCAGCATCTCCTCAAAGCCCACATCGAGGTAGGTCGGCGCGAAGTGCATCTTGCCCACCGCCTTCGTGCGGTAGCCGGCGTCGCGTAGCACGCGGGGGAAGGTCGGGATCGCCGGCGGTAAAGTGCAGTGGTTGGTCCAGCCGAGGTGTTGGTGCACGTACTGGCTGCTGAGCAATGAGTAGCGCGAGGGCGTGCAGACCGGGAAGGGGCAGAAGCTGTTCTCGTAGCGCACACCGTCCGCTGCCAGCGCGTCGATGTGGGGCGTGCGCACATCGGGGTTGTCGTAGGCACCCAGACAGTCCCAGCGGTGTTGGTCTGCGTGGATCAGTAGGATGTTCGGGCGATATGCTGTGCTCATGGGTTTGACCTCCAGTTGGTGATGAACGGATGTCCATCCTGACGTGTCCCTGAGATGCAGCGGGCCGGCCGACCCGGACGATCGGCTCTCGGCGCTCGCGACCTTCATCACGGTTCGACGTCAAGGGTGGTTAGGTACAGCGCTTCAGGTGAGGCGATAGCCTCGCCCGCGGATGTGATGGGCAGCCTAGTGAGGTCGGGATAGCTGTACATGCCGGTGGACAGGCGATACGTTCCAGCTGGAAGGGGATTGGTCAGCTCGATAGTGTGAGGGATGGTCACATACTCGGGCCAATCGGGTGTTTGCAGGGCGCCGTCCAGGGGGTCGTTGTCCAACGCCGCGATCAGGTTGCCTTCCGTATCTGTGACGTGGAAGAAGATGTGATAGGTCTCGGTAAGGGGGCCGAGCGCCTGCCAGAAGAGCGTGATCGTGAGCGGAGGGCCCGGGTCGAGGGTATAGCCGAGGAAGCGAATCCGATCACCAAGGTCCGCCGACATCGGGATCTCGATGGTGTGCGTGGCGAAGACCGCGTAGATCTCGTAATCCTCTGTGCTTTCGTAGAGCTCGCCGTACGCCGATGCCCAGTCTTCGAGGTCGTCGAGCCTGGCGAAGCGTTCGTTGGCGAAGATCAGGTAGCGAACTCTGCTCTCGAGCAGGGCGCTGATGACATCCTGAAAATCGAGGTATCCGGTGGAGATGCGTTTCTCGGAGGAATCTGCCAGTTGGGGCGGCACGCGGCGACCTGCGATATAGGCTGCAAGCGGATCATCGACGGCTACGAACTCGTCGACCCCGACCTGCTCGGCGATCCAGCTGCTGAGGGCTACCTGCGATGGAGGCCACTCAGGCCACGTGTGCCGGAGCATGGTGAGTGCAATCGCTATGCCCATCAGGCCCGTCGCGGCTCCGAGGTTGATGACATGTCTCATCGCTGTCACCCAAGGCGCTATGGATCGGTGCCGCGCCAAGGACTGCAGCCCGAGCGCGACGCCCCCGCCCAGACCGATGATCAGGGGTGGCAGGAGTATCACCATGTAGTGATCCCACATAGGCTCAAGCGTCGTCAGCGTGATGATGGTACCTGCCGTCCACACGCCCATGGCTAGGGCTGCCGGACGGGTCGCGCGCTTCGCGATCAAGGTGATCAGAGCAAGCACGAAGGGGAGCGTATAGAACCGGTAGTCCGTCCAAAGATAGGCGATCAGACGTTCGGCGTTGTCTGCCGCCAGTTGTGATAGCCCCGGGCCGAGGGGAGCCGCGTTGTACGAGATCACCCATCGGACAAAACCTGCGCCATAGACGGGCGTGAGCCAGAGGAGGATGGTGGCCACCGCCGCCCCGGCGAAGATCATCGACGTGCGGAGGAAGTCGGCGACCCATGGGCGCCACGAGGTCGGCTTGCCTGTGTGAAGGGCGATCAGGAGCACGAGGGGCGCCGCTGCATAGAGGGTCAGGGGATGGAGACCCAGTGCTAGACCGAAGGCGATGCCGGCTAAGCACACATGAACCCACGGCCTCGATCGGCGTACGCGTGTGATGAAGAGCATCGACCAGCAGCACATAGCCAGTGCAGGCAGTTCATTGGTGACGGCCAACATCCGTGCCACGAGATCCGGAGCCCCGAAGACGAAGACCATGGCCAAGGGACCGGCCCACGGGTTGAACCAGCGTGCTGCTAGGGCACCCCATGCGCAGTAGCCCAGAAACGTGAACCACGCAATGGCTAGCTCACCGATCTCGAGCGTGGGGCCTCCCCAGCGCTGCCACAAGCTCAACCACCAGATGAGAAGAGGCGGCTTGTTATAGACAATCTCCTCATAGAGGCGATACCCATCTCCCAGGAGGAGGGCGGCTTGGAGCGTCGGCCCCTCGTCATATTCGCCCGTGTAGACCCCGAGGTTCAGGCCCATGACACCGAAGAAGAGTAGACCTAGGAGGAGCATCAACAGCTGCGTTGATCGCCTGGTATCTCTAGATCTACCTGGGGTGCCGGCTGAACGGGTCACGAAGACGTTGATTCCTCCGGATCCTCGATCAGGTTGACGACCTGTACCGCGTCGGCTGTGTCTGCCGGCACACGCCAGGTCTTGATCTCGCCGGGGCGGAAGTCCGCCTGGATCGTGCGGCCCCAGCCGGGCAGGGTGATGGTCGCGTCGGTGGCGGCGCCCGCCGTCTCGTAGGCGCGCACAATGAGGGCCTCATCGTCCTCAGCTTCCTTCAGCACGGTGAGCATAACGTTGTCCGGCTCGGCGGCGGCATAGGAAGCGGAGAGCGGGAGAGTACCGGAGGGGCAGGCGGTGGCGACGAGCGCTACAGGCGGTTGGTTGAGCTCGGCGGCGCGCCGGACGGTCTCCGCGACCTCCCAGCTCCCGCGGTGGGGGTAGAGGCTGTAGGTGAAGGTCTGCACGCCTTGATCGATATAGCTGTAGTCGGCGTCGGAGTCGAGCTCGGTGGGCACGTGGTGGGCATAGACCGGACTGCGCAGCACGGTCATCCCGATCTCGTTGCGCAGCACGTCGAGACTGGGCTTGCCGTCGTTGAGCAGGCTCAACCCGTAAGGTGCTCCGGTCGCGGCGGTGCCGGAGATATCGACCCAGCGCTGGATGGGGACCTCGTCCCCGTTGGGGAAGCGCTCGATGTGGCCATAGGGGATCTCGTGGGTGACCTTGTAGCCGTGCAGGGCGACGGGGAAGCGCAGCTTGAGCATCTTGAGCTGCTCTTGCCAGTCAACAGTGACGTGGACATCAATGCGGTCAAGGTCGTGATGAAGGGTGAAGTCCTGGACCAACGTTGAGCTGCCCCAGGTGCTCTCGACGCGCAAGGTCGCCTTCACCGGGCCCTCTGCCAGGACCTGCGTGCGGGTGGCGGAGAAGGTCCCGATCTCCCGGTCGAAGCGGAAGACATCGTGGCTCCATGTGTCGCTGGGGTCGTCGATGACGACGGGGCGCGCGGCGGGGCCGGCGAGGAGCTCGAGCTCGGCCTCCTTGTCGAAGAGACCGGCCAGATAGCCGGTCTGCGGATCGAAGGTGAGGCGGAAGCGGGTGTTCTCCAACGTGGATACGGTGGCACGGACTGTCTCGGCCTCCGCCGCGGGCGTCCCAACTCCCAGTCGGTAGACGCGGTAGCCCGTCGCGGGCAAGTCGGCGACGAAGGCGACGCGCGCCCGCCCGCCGGCGGTGGCGTGCGAGGGGACGCGCTGGACGGGTACGGGCGAGCCAGCGTCATCGGTCAGCACGGCGTCGTCCGCGATACGCCCGACCTCCAGCTCGACCGGCACACGGCTCGCCCAGCCGTTGGTGTTGAAGACGACGATGGGCTTGATGCCCTCCTCGTGAGGGATCGTCATCCGCCAGGCCAGCGATTGGACGGCGTCGTTGAGCGCGCGGTCGGCGATCGTAGTCGCCTCGCCGTAGAGGGCGTGGGCGTCGTCGTAGGCTTCCTCGAGGCTGGTCCCCGCCAAGATGTCGTGGAACTGGTTGAAGAGCACGCCCTGCCAGGCCCGTGTGAGCGCCTCTTTGGGGTAGGGCAGGCCTGTGACCCGGGCCGCGACCGCCGACCAGGTCTCGGCTCGCTGCAGGGCGCTCTCAGCCTGGCGGTTCCAGCGCTTGATGCCGGAGTGGGCTGCGTAGCAGCCGCTGGCGTGGTGTTGCAGTTCGTCGTGGACGACGGGCAGGGGCCAGTCGCGCGCCGCGACGGCGTCGAAGAAGGCCTCGGTGGTGCTGAAGGTGAGCGTGGGGAGGTCGGGGTCCTGGATGAGGCGCTGGATGCTGGCGATGTTCTCGCGCGTGGGGCCGCCGCCGTGGTTGCCGACGCCGTAGAAGCACATGAACGTGTCGATGGGGGGCTTCATCTCAGCGGCGCAGCGACGGACATGGCCCTCGAGGTCGTGGCCCCAGCTGGTGTACGAGAAGGGGATGCGGAAGGTGAGGACGCACGAGCCGTCATCGGCTTCCCACCAGAAGAGCCTGCCGGGGAGTCCCTTCTCGTGAGGCCCCGGACGCATGAAGATGTAGCTGTCGAGTCCACTGCCCTTGAGGAGCTGGGGCAGCACGGCGTGATGTCCGAAGCTGTCGACGGCGTAGCCCACCCGAGCGGTCTTGCCGAAGGCGCGTTGGAAGGTGCGTTGTCCGTAGAGCGCCTGGCGGACGAAGGACTCCCCGCCGGGGATGTTGCAGTCGGGCTCGATCCACCAGCCGCCGGCGAGCTCCCAGCGCCCCTCGGCGACGCGAGCGCGGATCTCGTCGAACATCTCGGGGTCGAGGCGCTCGACCCAGGCGTAGAGCGCCGCGGAACTGGCGGTGAAGCGGAAGTCGGGCGTCTCCGCCATGCGGTCGAGGGCCGAGCGAAAGGTGGCGAGGGTCTCCTGACAGCCCTCCTGCCACTGCCAGAGCCACACCGGGTCGATGTGGGCGTTGCCGATCATATGGAGGGTCTGGGTTGGGTTCATCGCTGCGTCTCCCTGGATGCTAGATGAGTCACGTCTGCCGGTTCCGGACCTGCGCTGCAACGGCTTCCAGGACCTCGTAATGCCACTGGTACATCGCCTCCGGCTCGATCCCCAGCAGAGCATCGCGGTCCACGACGATACGCCCTTCCTCCAACTTGGTGATAGGGTGGAAGGGATCGTAGTTGGGGATGCCGCCACCGGTCAGCGATTGCCACTCCTCGATCGAGAGGCTGCCTGCCTCCACCAGCAGACGCAGATGCTCGTAGAAGGATCTCTGCATCACCCGCACCGGGAGCTGCGGCGTGCAGGTCGCCCTGACGTAGTCATCGATCTCCTCCCAGAGCTGCCGGATGGCGTCGCGGCGTACGATGACGCTAGCGACGGTCATGTCGCCGGTGCTCATTGCCGCGCCCAGGCGCGCCTCCCACTGCTGAGGGCGCCATGCCAGGGTGCGACTCAGATGCAGCAGCCACTTCTCGTGGGGGATATGCTCCCTGTTGGCGGCAAAGAGGGCCTGGACCAGCCTGTCGATAGCCTGGTTGAGCATGTGGTGGCCCTGCAATGGATCTTCACGATGGATCCAGATCTCGCCGGCAAGCTCGTAATACCACCAGCAACTCATCAACAGCCCCTCAACCGCGTCGATATCCGGTGCGTTTCCCAGCTTCTCGGCGTAGAGATCGTGCAGCCGACCGTCGGGATCATGGAGGATCTCCGCGTACGACGCATCCCAGAGCGTCACGGGGTCCCACACGCGCTCCCGCTCCGCGGCATAGTCCACGACCTTGATGTCGTAGAGCCGGCCTCCCAGCATCGTGATACCCAGGGCGATGGGCGTCTTGCCACGCTGCCACTGTTGGAAGGTGTCCGGCTCGAGAAAGAAGGTGACATCCACCTCCGAGAGGTGGTCGGCATAGCCGCGCGACATTCCCCCGTTGAGCGTCAATCCCACGACGCCGTCGAGGCGGGTGAAGCGCGGCAGCATCGCGTCGAGGTGAGCGCGGAGGCTGTCAAGTTCATTGGTGGCTCTGATCTTCACATAAGGACGGATCATCCTCGATCGGACTCCCTAATGCCTGTGTGTGCCGGCGCAAAGCCGGCGTACGGTGCCTCGTTGAGGCTGAGGTTGATGTTGTTGAGTGTAAATGACGTCGGGGAGGAGTCAATGTGCCGGCGAAGGCTCATCGGGCGCGTCAGCGATCCGACGTTAGCAGCCGTGAGAGTCTGCTCGACGTGAGCAGCGTGTCGTCAGCGCCGGGTTCCAGAAAGGGGCGAAGGTTGTATCGTGCCTGCTCCCAGTCCACGGTCTCCAGGCGAGTGCGAACCGCAGACCGTCAGGCGTCCGAAGTCAGCGATTCGCCCAACCAGCCCGTCTGCTTCAGTGCGTGATTGAGCAAGACCAAGTTGGGCGCAGGTCAATGCGGATCGCTTAGGTAAGGGGTTCCCCCGTGGAAAGCAGGAGGGAATAACGCGCCGGCTCGCCGCAGTCTTGGGCTGCCACTAGCCTCAGCGAGGCGTGCGAGAGCAGCGAGGTCAGGGTGTTCAGTGGCCTGCAGGCGCAGCTCGGCGAGGTAGGCTGGGTCGTCACCCCCCGGTTGCAGGTACACGAGGTCCAGCAGTGCCTTCTCCGGCGTGGCCACGAAGGCCGTCTGCCCTCCACCCAACGCCAACCGCTGATAGCCGTGGAACCACGCGCGTTTGTTATGTCGAAAGGTGTCGATGCCCAGCGGTGTGCTCCACTGACCGGGACGTCCCGTAGTCACGCTGGTCGTCCTCTGAGCGATGTCCGGAATCAGCCCGTAGTGGGCTAACGCTGCCTGAAGGCTGACATACGAGCCGCGGACGAGGGCGTTTTCGACAGCGAAGGGATGGGGCTTCACTTTATGGTAGGGGGGTGCAAGTGTGTAGCGGCCCCGCCGCAGCTGATACAGCCGGCCGTTGGCGGTCCAGCGCGAGAGCCGGCGGCGCACATCCGCCGGGTTGACGTCGCCGGCGAGAAGCAGCCCGGTCTCGAAGAGCGGCGCGTCGCCCACGATCCCAGGCAGATCGGTGAACTGCATGGAGCCGGCATACCACAAATGGCAAGTTACTGCATTGAACAGTCCGGGGCCACCTCGTCGTCTGTGGATGGTCCGTATCTCAGATGCAGGACTCTCGATCGCGATGCATTGCCACCTACGCGAGTGCACGGATAATAGACCCCGGCGCAGCGCGGTTCGACGGCTGGGCCTCAAACCATGGAGGAGAGGGAGTCAATGCCCGTTAATGGCAGTCATATGCTCCAGCATCGCTTCCGCCGGCTGTGCGCACTGGTTAGTGTCGCGATGAGTGCGCTGTTGGCGATGGGGTGCAGCGGTGCAGGACAACCGCAGTCGGTGGGACCACCGACTGCGACAGTTGAAATCGATGTGATCTCGAGTACGGTGCGAACGCTGGACGGGATGGTCGTGGTCTACGTGCCGGCGGGCACGTTCACGATGGGGGCGGATCTAGCTCCAGATGATCAAAGCCCTGCGCACGAGGTGACTCTGGACGCGTTCCGGCTGGATCAGACGGAGGTGACGAACGCGCAGTACGATGGCTGCGTGGCAGCAGGCGTGTGTGAGGAAGATGAGTACCCGAGAGACCGTGAGGTCAATGGGGACGCGCAGCCGGTTGTGGGGGTGTCGTGGTACGACGCCCTTGCCTATTGCAGCTGGGTGGGGGGGCGATTGCCGACGGAGGCTGAGTGGGAGTATGCGGCGCGCGGACCCGAAAACCGGACGTACCCGTGGGGAGACGAGCCGTGGGTGGGAGCTGCGAACTGCAGCGAGAAAGACTGCGCGGATGGGTTCAAGGCCACATCCCCGGTGGGCAGCTTTCCGCAAGGGGCCAGTTGGGTGGGGGCGCTGGACATGGCGGGCAACGCCTGGGAGTGGGTCAATGATTGGTACCGTGGAGGCTACTATGGGTGGTCTCCTGCAGAGAACCCTCCCGGGCCGGAGACGGGTCAGGCCAAGGTGTTGCGGGGTGGCAGTTGGGAGTATAATTGGGCCAACTTGCGGTCGAGCAACCGCGATGGCGCCACGCCCGGCTTCCGCAATACCCACGTCGGCTTCCGCTGCGCCAGCGATGCGCCGTGACCGGATCGACGGTCAGCTTCGACGTGGCGTAGGCAGGCAGTGCCGGACGCTGCGCCGGCAGATGCAGAAGGGTATCATCCTGATCCCGTACCCCTTTGACACCGAAGTGGGCAGCGATGGGCCGTTCATCACCCGCGACACCTGGATGAACGATGAGCGAAGTCGTGTCGTGGTGTGGTCACAGCTGGTCAAGATCCGCCGGTATGGTGAGTGGAGCCATCTCGAACCGGTCGCGAGCATGTCGATAGGGCTTAAGGAGCTGGTCATACGACAAGCATCGGCTGATGCGCCGATCCGTAACCTGGAGGTGAATCGATGAGACTAGCCGGCATCTGTCTAGTCACGAAGGAGGTGCGGGCTCTGGCTGATTTCTACGCTGAGGTGCTCGGTGTCGAGGCGGTGGGCGATGACACGCACGTGGAGCTGCGCACGGAGGGAGCGGGCATGGCGATCTTCTCCGCTGAGGGGATGGAGGAGATGGCGCCCGGCTCGATGGCTGAAGCCGGCAGCGGAAGCGTTGTGCTCGAGTTCGTCGTCGACGGTGTCGATGCCGAGTACGAACGGCTCACGGAACTTGGTGTCGCGGTTGTGAAACCGCCCCAGACCCACCCGTGGGGTGCCCGGTCATTCTGGTTCCGCGATCCCGACGGTAACCTCGTGGATTTCCTCACCATTCAACCACCTGCGTCAGCGTAGGGTCGAGCACGGAGCGGCACAGAGCCGGAAGGTCTTCAGGGATGATGGATGTGCTGAACGAGGTCCGTCACTTCGCCGCGTTGCCTGCTGCCGCCAAGGCGGCGCTGGCACGCATCGCTGCGCCGTGTCGCTTCGACGCCGGGCAGGTGATCTACCTCGAAGGAGAACCGGCGGAGACCCTCTACATCCTTGAACGTGGCTGGGTCAAGGCCACACGCATGTCGCCGGAGGGGCGGGAGCAGGCCACGTTGGTTCTCAAGGCGGGGGAGATCTTTGGGGATGTCGCGGTGTATACGGACAGCCCCTATCCCTGCACCGTGATCGCGCTGGAGGCGGTCGAAGTGTGGGCCGTTGACAAGGCGGCGATGCTTGACCTGATCGCCCGGTACCCGGAGCTGGCGGTGGCGGTGATCCGGCGACTCGGTGAGCGAGTGCTCCATTATGTGGGGTTGGTTGAGGATCTCTCGCTGCGCAGCGTGGAGGCTCGCCTGGCCAGTACGCTGCTCAAACATGCCGGCGTCTCCGGGGGCCGGTTGGTCGTCCATCGGCGGACGTGGACCACCTTTGATGAGATGGCTGCCCGCCTGGGCACCGTGCGCGACGTCCTCAGTCGCGCCCTGAAGACGCTGGAGGACGAGGGTCTGCTGCGCGTCGGGCGACACGAGATCGCCATTCTCGATCCAAGAGGACTGGCGGCGCGGGGTCACACCCCCATCGATACGACTTAAGTCGTACCCCGACCTCCTTGAGGTCGCTACACTGGGATCAGAGTACTGACCTCGTGATGGTGTAGGCGACTGAGGAGGCGACAGCTGGTGAGTTCTACCCCAGACGAGGCGCTGCGCGCAGCTGTTCTCGCTGCCTTCGCGTCGGACCGTCGTCTTGCTGCCGCGAATCTGCGCGTGGGCGCTGCCAACGGCCTGGTGCATCTGGCGGGCCGTGTGGGCACGCCTGCGGAGCGCATGGCGGCGGAGGAGATCGCCGGACAGCTCCCCGACGTGCGCGGCGTCGTCAACCGCATTGAAGCCCCCGGCGCCCCCAGTCCGGCACGCATCGTTCAGCTCACCCCCCAAGGAGACCGACTCGATGAGGACTAGGGCTGTTCTCTTGCTACTACTTATGCTGCTGATCTCGGCGTGTCAAGCGGATGTATGTCCTCCGGAGAGCATCGCGTATGTGGACGATGTCGCGTCGCTGCCCGAGCTGGCTTCCGTGTTAGCCGGCGGACCGATGCCCACGCCTACCACGATGGAGATCGGCACCAAGATGATCGAGGTGGATCGGGTGATCCGCGGCCCTCTCTGCAACGACCGTTGGCAAGGGAGGGTCTACGTGGCCTGCGACCTTCAGATCGCCGCGTGGACCGAGGAGGAGGGCTCGAACTTCCTGGAGGGGTGTGATCTGATTCTTGAGCCGGGAACGGTCGTCTATGTCGCGGCCCACAACAACGCGCCCTACTATAAAGGCTGTGCCGCGTGTCACGGAGGAGGGACCATCGGGCCGAGTCCGTCGGCTGAACCCGGCGATTGAGCTCTGCCCTGAAGCGGGACGTCACATCGGCCCGTTGGCGAACCTCGGTATTGGCGTCGTAGTTCCTCAGACTAAGGAGAGTCCACATGAGAGACAGGAACCGTTTGGGAGGCATTCTCGCCGTCATCGCAGCCTTGATGGGCATCATCGGACACTTTGTGCTGTTCCTCGATTGGTATGAGATCGGGATGCATGCGGAGAGCGCGGAACCGGGTTGTGAGCTTCTGCTGGAAACCATCCATCCCATTCTGACCGACCTCGGTATCTTCGGTGGGGTGCTCTTTGCTGTCAGCGCGGTGGGCTTCTTCACGAAGAAGCGCTGGGCTTTTTTGCTTTCCGTGATCGCCCTGGTGATGGCGTTGCTCGGGAGCTGGTTCGTCAACGTGCCCTATATGGCTGCCGGCTTGCCGCCGGTCTACTTCCCGCTCTTCTGGCCCTACGTGATCCTCTACTTCCTCTTCACGGTCGTGGTGGGGAAGGTGTCGTGGAGCCGAACGTTGCTGGCCCTCCTCACCGGCATCGCCTATATCTTCTGCTGGATGAACGGCATCGCCAGCACCAGCCGCATCATCACCCAGGGGGCGCCGATCTTCACGCTCGTGCAGCGGCTGCATTTCGTGGCGATGATCGGCTGGGCCGTGGTGACCGTGGGGATCCTTACCAAGCCCGCAGCCTGGATGTGGGTGGTGGGCCTGACGGCCGGGGTGACCGAGGTCATTGTGGGGACGCCGCTGGCGCTCGCCACCGGCCAGGAGCTGGGGCGTTTCTCGTTGTTTTCGCTGGCCCCTATCGCCTGCCTCATCCTCGTGGTAGGATTGGTCTGGCCCGGCCTGTGGGAACGGCTAACCGGGGCACCCGCTTAGGCGCGGGCGCCCGTATCGCGTGATGGTCGCGCCGGCGTAGCGGTTAGGCTCGGCGATGGAGGGCCTAGAGGGGTGGGGCGAACCCATCCGGCGGTGGCCCGCTGCCGGCGAGCATCGCGCGGTGCTCGTTCTCGATGAAGTGCTGGAGGGCTTCGTCGTCGCCCGCGGCAATGCCGCTCAGAAAGTGTTGTTTCATCAGAGCAATCACGGTGCGCTCAAACCGGTCACGCTGCTCCCTCTCCTCTGCCGTCAGGGGCGAGGGAGCAGCTGCAGACCTGACGGTATAGCGCGGACCGAGGACCCATTCG
Organism: uncultured Anaerolineales bacterium; assembly: GCA_964650935.1. Lineage (GTDB taxonomy): Bacteria > Chloroflexota > Anaerolineae > B4-G1 > SLSP01 > PWVB01. The sequence continues at coordinate 8,510 of CAZYYC010000020.1, read as the reverse complement.
AAGACGAGCCGTGACCGCTCGGTGTGATAGTCGGACGTGACGACGATACAGGACGTGATGCCCTGAGGCTCCAGGCAGAGCTTCTTGGCGTACCACGCGTTCCCTATCGTGTCCTGTGACTGATCCTCGATCAGGATGCGGTCTTCGATGCGACGGGTCACGTCGGGCGCGTCCTCCTGCTGAGCCTTGGCGATCAGGTACTTCGCTCCAACCTCTGCCTCCGTCTGGGGGCCTGTCACATCGGGGTCGACCTCAGCCATCGGGCCATACTTGCCCGTCGAGACGATGACATCGGCTTCTCCGGACACCAACAGGGCGTAGGCTCTGTCCAGCCGTGCCTTGACCTGTTCCTCCGGTTCATACCAGGTCTGATCGCCATTCGTGACCTTCTTCAGACCTCCGCCCAAGACAACGGCTGCCGTCTTGGCTGGTTCGTTAGGGTCAGACATTCATCCTCCTTCGTTTATGTCCCGTGGGCGTGCCGACACTCTTTCTGGAGCCCTTGCGCCTGCCGGAGTGGAGGATGGCTCAGCTAGCCATCCTCCGCAGATGGTACTGTGATTGCGTCGTGTTGCCAACACGGTTTCCTGTCTGATGAGGACTGCGTCAGCTTTCATGCAAGCCGCCCTATCACCAGAATCAGGATCGGGGACGCGGCGGTCAGATACAGCCGATGCCGGGCATGTCGATCAGCGAGGCTGATGGTCATTGTGCTCCTCTCCCACCAGGTGCGCAACGTAGATCCGGCGGGTGCGTTCATCCCATGTACCCGCTGTGCGATAGCACGCTGTGGATGAGAGAGTTCAGGATCTTGAGGCCACTCAGCACAGCGACGGCGATCAGCGCTTGTCGTGGATCCTCGATCAACGGCAGCCTCAGCCCTGCCAGGCCCGCGATGCCCACCACCAGGATGAGCCCTCCCAGCAAGTAGCCGATGATGGATAGGGGGTGCGTCCATTCACCCGTGGCCGCTACGCGCCCGATGCCGTTGGCGCAGACTGCCATCCCCAAGATGAGAAAGGCAATCAGGCTGATGCGTAGGTTCGATAGCAGCGGAACCCGCGCGCCGGTGAGCGCAATGACCAGCACCGCGATCGCCAGCAGTCCCAGACCAGCCGTAGTCGGGTTCATTGCCGATGAAGCAGGTGTTGTTGCCATATCATAGTCTCCCTTTATCTTTCCGCACTGTTGAGCATTCGCATAAGGAGCGCCCTCTGGGCTATCGACGCTGCGTGATCCGGCGCGCTCGCATACAGGTCAAAGGCGCGGCGCGCATCGCCATGCGCTACCACGACGATCGCGTGCATCTCGACCGACTGTAGGGATGCGTTGGCTTTGCCGGCCGCCGCAGACTCGAAAACCTCAACGGTGAGTAGCCGACCGCTGCCCCAGGTGAGCGTGACATCCTCACTGCCGACGACCTGAGAAGGCTGAGGCAGCAGCGCGGTTTCAGCCTCCTGCGGTGGGGTCAGGTCGATCCACTCGACGCCCAAGCGCTCGGCGCTACCTGCGGACGGCATCCATTCCCACGCCGATGTTGGGCGGAACCATCCCGCCGGCATCTCCAGGGCCAGGCCTGCCTCTGGGATCTCGATGCGCTGGAGGGCTCGATCGTCGGAGAGGGGCGGCATTGGCTGACCCGGTCCGGCGGCGTCCGGCGCCATCAAGCTGAAGGTTGCGACCACTGTGGTGGAGAGCACCTGAACGTCGGTCGCCGCCTGCGGAAAGTCGCGGACCGAGGGCATGAACATCAGGTGGAAGAGCTTGCCTTCGTGCAGCATCAGGATGTCACGCGAACCCTCGTGACCCGGCACGCCCTCCAGCAGCTCTGCCGGGTGCCCGGCCAATGCCACCGCTGTGCGCTCGATAGCCGGTACGTTCATCCCGGCGAACTGTCTCACGTAGCCGTCCACGATCTCGGTGAGCGTTGCCCCCTGGACGGCGACCTCAACCTCGACGAGCAGGCTCGCGCGCAGGGGCTCGACGCCGTCGTTAAGCGGCGGGCCGACGACCAACGGGCTCCCGCTCTCGTCGACCTGTGCCTCAAAGGCTGTCGGGTAGGCGAAGCAGTAGCCGTTACGCTTGTCCACGTAGGTGTTGAGGTCCGAGACGCGGCACGTCTCGAGGACACCGTCCGCATCCAGCGCTGGTGTCGGTGTCTCGGGCGCCCGCTCGAGGAAGACGTCGGCCTCAAGGTGCGCATCATCCGCCATCACCCGCAAGGGTGTGATGGGGGCCGTATTATCGGCACCATCGGGCCAATAGGCCACCAGGCCGAACACGCCGCCGTCGGGCGGCGCCTCAAGCTGGTAGACGCCGCTGTGATCGCTGACCGCCTGCGCGACGCTCTCACTCGTCGCCGGATCAGCCCATGCCCCTGCACGCAACTCGACCGTCACCCCGGCTACCGGGCCGCCTCCCCAGAGCACACGGCCTGAGATGATTGCCCCATTGGACGCGACCGCGGCGGTCGGCGTGGATGGCGCCTGGGGGGGCGATGTCGCTTCCCCCGGCAGACAGCCGATCAGACCAAGTCCTACGATGATCAGGATGCTGACAGAAACCAACAGCTTGTGATACTTCGCTCCGGACATGTCGACGTTCCTCCTGGGACATCAAGATAGAGTTTGGAGCCGGCGCTCGATGCTCACAGCCCTGCCGATGACTGAAGGGCAGTCGCGCTCGGGGCGCGACAAAGACCCTGCCAGCGAACGATAGGCTGCGATGAGTTGTGCGTAGACCTGATCGAGGGAAGCGCCTGTGACGGTGCTCACCTCCGCGAGCGTGAGGCCGCAGTGATGGTGCAAGATGACGAGGCACCTGGCGGGCGTCGGCAGGGCGCTCAGAGGATCCGCCACAGGCGACACACGACCGGTCTCTGCCCCGCTTAGGTGTATGAGACGCTTGAACTCGGCCCAGCGGGAGCGCCTGACGTGTTGCTTTAGGACGGAGCGATAGGCGATGGCCAGGTGTCGCAGGGTCTCCTCGCGGGTCGTGTCGTGCCGGCCCGATTCCCATGCTTGCACAAGCACTCTTTGTGCCAGGGTTTGGGCGCGACGTTCGTCACCGAGCACCCGATAGCAGAAGGCATAGACGAGGTCCCGGTGGGCGGCAAGACGGCGTGCGATCGTCTCCGGTAGGTCAGCTGCGGTGTGGGTCGACACAGCACACCTCCACCAGCGTTACTCCCATGTCGCGGATGCGGCTGAGGATGCCGTGCAGCGCAGCCTGATCTACGATGGGACCGGTGAGCAACGTCTCGCCCCCTTCGAGGAGGGTCGCCGCCATCCCCTCAAAGCGTTGGATGCGTCGCTCGTCCAGATGACCCCGTACCCGAATCTGATACCAGGCTATCGTGAGGTCGCCTGCTCTGTCTTCCATAGGCCTAACCTACCAACTGCTGCGGACGCTGAGGGCTTCGGTGGGCAACGGCTGGACGCCCGATGACCCGGTGCGCGAAGCTCTGAACGGCTACCTTGAGGACGATGAGTATCGGCCGGTGAAGCAGGACCGGCTCCCGCTGCCGGCGCGTTCTCTCCTCGTCGAGTTCCATAGCCCATCTGGTGTGGACGATCATCTCGGTCATGGTGCTACCTCCTGATGCTGTCAACGACTCACTAATGGATACCGGGTGGGTGTCTTCACCGTTCTGATGCTATGGTACAGCGCAGGAGGTCAGGCCGTCACCTATCGAAAGTTAGGCTATGGGGACGAAAAAGCGGCCCCTACCTAGGTGGGGCCGCTTTGGAGCCGGGAGGCGATGGCGCGAGGCTCGTCTATGAAACGATGCCTATCTCCCGGGCGCGGGCCACGGCCTGGGTGCGGCTGGCCACGCCCAGCTTGCTGTAGAGATGGGTTAGATACCACTTGACGGTGCCCACACCGATGAAGAGCTTGCGGCCGATGTCCTGATTTGATAGGCCATCCGCCAACAGGCGCAGGATTTCGATCTCACGTTCGGTCAGCGCCTCGAGCTGGAGGGTGAGTGACAGTTCCTGAGCTTTGGCGGGCACTTGGGGCTCGGATGGTTGGCCCTTAGCCCTTGATGGGGTGCCTTCCTCGGACAGGGCGAGGATGAGGGTGCGGACGAAGTCCGGAGCTACCGTCCGCACCGAGGGTAGCAGATGGGGAAGCGCACCCCCCGCATCCACGAAGAGACGCAGGCAGCCCTCCGGCGCCGCCCATGCTACTGCCTGGGCCAGCGCTGCCGAGGCGGCGGCGGGTTTCCTGAGAGCGTGCAGCGTCAGCGCGCGCCAGAGCTGAAGCTCAATGACGCTGAGGCCCCGTTCATCGAGCTCGGCTTTCTTGAGGAGCTCATCGATGATAGGCAGCGCCTCTTGGGGTCGATGCTGCGCCAGGCATACCTGCGTGTCGATCCACCCCCTGTACTCTTCGAGATAGCTGAAAGCAACGGGCGGGTAGGCATAGATCCTACTCAGCTGGACGATGTCGTGCTCACGCGCCAGGTCGAATGCCTTCCGCCGCAGCTGCGCCAGCTGCCGGTAAAACGCATTGTCGATCTCCAGAGCGACCTGGTCTGCTAAGGCCAGGGCCTCTGCGACGCCGGCCCCATCTCCCTGCAGCCGGCGCAGCCTGGCATACTGGAGATAGACCCAGATTTCGTGTGCTCGCAGAGGCGCCTGTCGCGCCATCCGCTGCGCCAGGTCGATGGCCTGATCTCCGTAACGTGGGATGCTGTCGAGCGCGCCTTGATGATAAGCGACCTCGCTCAGCGTCGCCATGGCCCCTGCCGCCATATGATTGTAGGTGGCTCCGGTGCGCACCGAGGCGAGAAACAGCTCGGCCAATTGCTGAGCGGCCTTTAGCTTGCCCTGGAGAAGCAGACCGCGCGCAGCGCACTCTGCCGCGTTCATCGCCAGCGACGGACTCCCCGGCATCCGGCTCACGGTGATGAAGCGCGGCGTAGCGGCGGCGAAGTTCCCCAATCCGTATTCGACGCAGGCCAGTGAGGAGAGAGCACGGGCGTGGTTGAGCGGGGTGGAGGTAGAGAGACGATCCACCGCGCCGTGGGCGAGGTCGACGGCACGCGCCAGTTCACCGCGCTCCAGAAGGCACTGCGACTGGTACATCGCGGCCACAGCCAGTAGCTCCTCGTTCACGACGGGCGCAGCTTGCAGTGCTCGTTCGACCTCCGACAGTATCGTTTCGGCGCGTGCCAGTTGGCCCGTGATCTGCAGCGCTCGGGCATAGATCAGCTGTAGGCGCGGGTGCTCACGCCGGACTGCCTCGGGGAGCATCTCCACCCACTCGGCGTAGCGCCGGAAGTCTCCGCTCGCCAAGAGTGTGGCTTCGCGTCCGGCCTCGCCCAGCAGCTCTGCCGTGAGCTCGTGATCCGGTGCCGCCAACGCGTGGTGGACCGCACGAGCGATATCGCCGTTGTCGGCATACCATCGGGCGGCGCGTTGGTGGAGTTCTGCCTGTTGGGATCGCTCCAACTGATTCCGCAGTGAATCGGCAAAGAGGTGGTGATAGCGGTACCATCTGCGCTGATCGTCCATCGGCAGTAGAAAGAGATTGCTGCGCTCCAGATAGTCGAGAACAGCCTGACTCGACGCATCACCATCGGCGAGCGGCGTTGCCTCATCGCTCGCTTGTACCAGAGCATCACACAGCGGCGCGCAGAGCCAGTCGAGAATGGAGGTCTGCACCAGGAAATCACGCACGTCCGGTGTCTGGTAGCTCAACACCTCATCCACGAGGTAATCGATGATATAGCGGTTGCTGCCGCTGAAGGCCTCGATGAACGCTTCTTTGTCATCAAGCTCTTGCAGCGAGAGCGCGGCAAGCTGCAACCCGGCGATCCAGCCCTCGGTATGCTGGGCCAGTGCTGACATGGCGCCTGGCGACAGGTCAAGGCCCATCGTGAGGTTGAGAAACGCGGCAACCTCCGCCTCTACGAAGCGCAGATCGGACGCGCGCAGCTCCAGCATCTGGTGCTGGGCACGCAGCCGGGACAGCGGCAGGGAGGGGTCGGCACGACCGGCGATGACCAGATGGAAGTTGGGCGGCTGTCGCTCCAACCACGTGGTCAGCAGTTGGTCGATCACCTCACTACGGATGAGGTGATAGTCATCCAGCACCAAGATCATAGGCTCTCTCACCACGGCGACGTCGTTGACCAGCAGAATCAGTGCCTCGTCAACGGCGGGAAGCGTCTCTGATTGCAGAACTACCTGGGCCTCCTGCCCAATGTCGGGTAGCGTGATTTGAAGGGCGGCGATGAAATAGGCAAAGAAACGGGCTGGGTCGCTATCGACTTCGTCCAGCGAAAGCCATGCCGCGTGGTGATGGTCTGATGCGGGATGCGGGGGGTGATCGGTGATGCCCTGCGCCATCACCCACTCGGCCACCAACGTGGTCTTGCCGAAGCCGGCGGGTGCGGAGACGAGCGTCAGCTTGCGGGCGAAGCCTCGTCGCCCAGGTTCGTTTGACAACCAGAGGCCCGCATTCAGCCGGTTAAGCAAGCGCTGCCGTGACACTTGCCCGGGGCGTGTCGGGGGGCCATAGAGCTTAGTGTGCAGTAGCGCGGGCATCGCCGGATCTAGCCCTCCACACGGTCGCCGAGCAGCTGCGCTTGACGGCGTTGCATGCACTTCGCGCGAGAGGTCACCCGACCATCTTTCCCAGCTCGCGCATCTCGGCGACGATGTCGTCGGGCACGGTGGCGGGCTCGACGCCCATGAGGCGGCAGGTGATCAGCTTGTACGCCGTTGTCTCCACCACATCGGCCCAGTCGGCGGCCCGGCGAACGCTGGGGCCCACGACGACGAGGCCGTGGTTCTGCATCAGGACGGCGATGCCCTGTTGCCCCAATGCGTCCGCGACGGTCTCGCCGAGTTCGGGCGTCCCGGGGCCGATGAACGGCATGACCGGTAGATCGCCCAGCATCGCGGCCTCGCTCGAGATGGGGAGGAAGGGGGTGCCGGTCATCGCCATAAGAATCGCATGCGGCCCGTGCGCGTGGACCACCGCGTCGACGTCGGGTCGCTGCCGATAGATGGCGCAGTGCATGTGGCGCTCGATCGAGGCGCTGTATCCGTTGTCGCTCAGGACGTTGCCGTCCAGATCGATGCGGACCAGCATCTCGGGTCGCAGATCTCCCTTGAAGATGGCGCTGGGCGTGATCCAGATCTCATGGGGGTTCTCGTCGGTGCGGGTGCTGACGTTGCCGCCCGTGGGGGTGATGTGGCCTTTGGTGTAGAGGTCGTGGACAACCTTGACGATTTCATCGCGCATGTCGGGCTCCTTGGACGGGGTTAGGGATAGGTCGGTTGCTGCCGGTGCGGTCACCGGCTGGTGTGCCGTCACGATCCGGCTCAGATCTCCCGGATCGCCTACGGCGTCCCGTGCTGCCTGATAGAGGCGGCTCAGGTCACCCTGCAATCGTTGAAAAGCCATGGCCTTGTTGGTGTCGCCGCTGAAGGAGAGCTTACCCGTCATCGCGGCCCGCATACCGTTGACCTTGCCGGTGAAGATGCCGTCGAGGATGGCGGCGTTCATCTTCAGGTGCACGTTGGCTGCACGCGGCGGATCACCCATGCCGGCGTCGACCTCGCCACCGACAAAGTTGAGGTAGAAGTCCTGCCCCGCGTCGCGTAGCGTGAAGCGCATCGTGACGTCTTTACCGGTAGCGAAGGCGGTCATCCTGGGATCCGTCGCCACGGCGGCGGTGAAGCGGGTGAGGATCCGGTGCAGTGTCGACAGCGTGTCGTCATCAGCGGGTGCTCCCGGCGCATCCTCGGGCGGCCGCCCGCGTAGCCGCCCTGTGAGGCGTGAGAAGAGGCCTCCGGATGTCGCTTCTGTCTCGGGCGGCGCCTGCTGCACGTCGCGCTGCAGGTCGGTGACCGCCGGGGCGGGGCCCTGCGCCAGTGCTGCAAGCTCCTCGGCGGACCCGGCGCGTTCTCCCCGCCAGCGGAAGCTCAACAGGGTTTCCGGATTGAGCAGGTGGTCAGGTTCTCGCCCCGCCAGCAGGCGCTCGAGCGCGTCGACCACCACGGACCCCTGATGGGCGCCGACCTCGTAGGTGTTGCCCGCGATGTGCGGCGTCGCAATGACGTTGGGGAGGGCCAGGAGCGGGTCGTCGGCGCCGGGCGGCTCGCTGGCGAAGACGTCGAGCGCGGCGCCGCCCAGCTTGCCCGACTTCAGGGCCTCGGCAAGGGCTACGTCGTCGATCAAGGCGGCACGGGCGGTGTTGACCAGGAAGGCGCCGTCCTTCATCCGGGCCAGCGCGCCGGCGTCGACCATACCGCGCGTCGACTCGGTGACCGGCGCGTGGAGGCTGACGATGTCGCTGCGGGCGAGCAGGTCATCCAGCGTTACCCGCTCCACACCCAGGAGGGCAGCTTCCTCTGCGTCGAGGAAGGGGTCGGTCACGAGTACCCGGGCGCCAAAGGGCCGCAGGCGCCGGATCACGGCGCGCCCCACTGCCCCGGCGCCGATCAGCCCCACGCTCCTGCGCCAAAGCTCGTGTCCCTGGAAGCGCTCGTGGG
>CAZYYC010000019.1:0-29725 GCA_964650935.1 uncultured Anaerolineales bacterium | reverse complement strand
GTTGAAGAGCACCTGGAACTCCTGGGCCTGAAAGGGGTTGCCGGTCAAGAACTCGACGTCATCCGCGAGCCCGAAGCCGTACCATTGCACCACGGTCCAGTCGCCCACCCGCTTGGTGTAGATCGTGCCGTGATCCTCGTAGCCGGGCGGCGAGATCCAGTTCGTGCCGTCCGCGTAGATCCGGTTGTCCCATTCCAGGTCATCCCAGAAGGGGTAGACGGCAAAGTTGGGCGTTGCCGCGTTGGGAATCTGCGTGTTGTTGGGCGTCGCACCCTCATCGGCGGCGTTGCCGCCGATGACGATGTAGCCGTTCTCGTAGACCATCGCGCCGAACTGGCCCGTGCCGTAGTAGTCGAAGGCCGGACTACTGAGCGAGAACAACACCGGGACGCGACCTTCCGAGCCGTCAAGGGCGCTGTCTGGATCGAAACCACTGCCGGGCTTGCCCCAGGCGTTGCCGTCGGTGGCGTCGATCCAGTTGAACTCGTGGTCCGCCAGGGTGTCGTAGCGGTAGGTCGCCACGTCGCTGACGTAGTCGCTCCACCGCCCGGCGCCTGCCTTGTGGGTGAGCTGCGCCTCCAAGATATCGGCGGCGTTGGCCAGTTGCGCTTGGTCGACGTAGAGGAACTGACCGCCAGTCTTGAGCGCGGTGAGCAGATAGGGGACGATGCCGTCGCCGGGCTCGTCGAGCGTCGCGGGCGCGAAGCCCGAGGTGCCCAGCCACGCTGACAGGGCGCGGCGCCGGCTTGTGAGCTGTTGCTCGGCGAGGATCTCGGTAAGGTTCCCGGGTCCATCGATAGGGTCATGGGCCGCGTTTGACAAAGCCGTCGCGCCGCTCAGCAGCGCGGTGGCGTCGAGGTTGGGGGTCGCGAGCGTCGTTGTAGCGCAGCCGCCCAGCAGGACGAACGAGGCGCTGGAGGCGCGGTCTGTGAGTCGCTGGGAGACCGCATCCACCCGTGAGTTCGCCGTGGCGTCGCCGTCGGTGTAGAGCCAGAGGTTGGCGTGCGTGTCAGGGTCGGCAGCTTTCGCCAGGTAGCTCAGGGCGTCGACGGTACAGCCGTTGTCGCTGCCGCCGGTTGTCAGCCCGTTGATGGCCCCGGCGAAGGTGTTGGCGAAGAACTGGTTCTCGAAGATCGTGTTCAGGCTTGCGCTGCCCGCATGGAAGGTCTGCAGGTCGAATTCGGTGCCCTCCGGCACGTCGCCATAGAGGTTAGCCTGGGTGGTGAGGGCGGACCTCACCGCGTTGAGCTTTGAGCCCATGCTGGGGCTCGTGTCGATCACGAAGCCGATGCGGTTCCACCAGCGGTAGTCGGGCCCCTGGGCGCCGGTTACGATCGCCTGTGGTGTTGTCGCCGCGGAAGTGTGCTGTGCGCCATCGTCCAGCGCTCGGACGAGCGCCGTCGTCGGCAGGCTGGTGTCGGTGACGTTCTGGCTGAGGGCGGCTGCTGTGGGGGCGTCATTGGGATGCCCGCCGTCGCTCCACGCCCGCAGGTAGTTCTCAAAGTCGCAGTCGTCGTCGAAGAAGCCCTGGTTGGTGAACTCGTTCCACGTGTAGACCGAGTGGAGGGGCGTCTGTCCGTATTCAACGCTATCCTGTCCGTCGACGTTGCCATCATAGAGATCCCACAGTGCGGCGGCGATGGCGAACTCATTGCGCTGTGTGTTGGGGATGTTTGAGGCCAACGCCTCGAGATCCACGAAGAGATTCGAGCCCGAGCCAGGCACGTCGATGTAGATGCCCGCGCCGGCATCGCCGCGCCAGTCACGGACCGCAGCCTGGTAATAGTCGGGATAGCCCTCGCCGAAGGCCAGCTCCGGATCGTAGGTGCCGGTGACGAAGTGCTGGCCTCCCGGATTGTCATCGCACCCGCTTTTGTCGTCGGCGAAGTGGCCCCACTCGTGGATGATCACGGCATCGTCCCACTCGTCGGGGTCCGAGGGGTCATCCGCGATGGTGATCTCGTCCCAGAAGGGATTGTAGAAGGAGCCGTCGTCCCCATAGCCGGGCTCCCAATGGATCTGAACTTGCGGCATCTTGCGCTTGTCGACATCGTGCTCGTACCAGAAGTCCAGCGCGTCGCCGGCGGCGTCGAGGATGTTGAAGACCGCGCTCTGCGTCTCGTTGAGCACTAAGTCGAAGCTCAAGTTGCCGCCGCCACTGGAGATCTCCTGGCTTTCGTACTTGTACTCCTCGTCGATCCAGGAGCTGTCGGTGACACTGGCCGCCTGGGTTGCCGCGCGGAACCAGACGTAGAGCTCCAGCGTGCTGTCGAAGAGGCCGTCCCCCTCGCAGAAGCGCGGAAAGGCGAACTGCCCGTTCTCGTCAGTGTAGGTCCCGTCGATGGTGTCATCGAAGAGTATATCCGCCTCGCGCAACTCCAGATAGAAGTTCCTGACGGGCACCATGACGTCAGGTCCGTAGCCGCCGGCGGTGATGGGTTTGTCGATGCGCATCAGCGAGCCGCTGATGGTGAAGCAGGGCGGGGCGTCGGTTGCTTGCGGCGCGATGGCGAAAGGGGTGCGGGCGATGTTGGTGACGGCGACCGGGGCGTGCAGGTCGGTCCCTGCCATCGGGTCCAGGTCCGATACGTGCGGGGCATCCTCATCAACGATGAAGAAGAGCACGGCGCTGCGCGCGTACTGAATGCCTTCGTCAGGCTGATACGCGACCTCGGCGGCGATTCGGTGGATGCCGGACGTCCTAAAGCGCAGTGTGCGCGTGCTCGTGACGATCTCGTGGGCCGGTACCGCTTCGACTCGGTCAGTCGACGTGCCCTCCACGAGCTCCACCCCCTCGGGGAGCGCCCAGTGGATCTCAAGCACCGGCGCATCGAGGAGCGGTGTCGCGCTCAGCGTCAGCGTCACGGTGTCGCCAGGGCGGGCCATCGCATCCGACCGAAGCGTCAGGAGCAGTTGATCGCGGGGCCCACCCGTCTGATCTACCAACGATGTGCGAACTGCCTCCTCGGGTGGTCCCTGCGCCTGCACCGCCGATGCTCCCAGTGCGCTGATGACCAGCAAGCTTAAGCTCAGCACCAACCAAACACGTCGTATACCCTTCATGTCGTGGCTTCTTCCTTATCTGCTCCGCTATGCTCTGGGGCGTAGGTTCAGCGATCATCGGCCATAGTGTGGCCATGAATATAATATAACCATAACATAAATAGCGCAAATTACAAGACACGCTCTTCCACGCGGTCAGTGTTGCAGGCGGGGGCATACACACAAAAGCGCGGCGGGCGCACCTGGTGCGCCCGCCGGCTATCACATATGGACGGTTGGTCGAATCTGTCCGAGCTTGGCTATCGTTTCCTGCGGATGAAGCGGTAGAGCGCGATCACGGCTACAGCGCCGATGATCGAGACGATGATGCTCGTGAGATTGAAGCCGCTCACGAGGTCGATGCCCAGCAAGAGGCTAGTGATCCAGCCGCCTACGATGCTGCCGACGATGCCCAGGATGATGTCTACGATGACACCGGTGTCGGCCTTCATCAGCCAGGATGCCACCAGGCCTGCGATCAGGCCAACCACGATGGTTGCTATCAAACCCATAGCGTTGCCTCCTATTGGCTTTCGACTACTTTTCGCAACATGTGGACGGCCTTCTTGACCCTGATGGCATCCTTGGGGTTGCCGCCGGCGACGAAGCTGCCCAGCAACCCACCGCCCATCAAGGTGTCGAGGGTGTACTCGACCTTGCACTCATCTTTTGCCAGGCCGAGGAAGCCGCCGGTCGCGCGCAGCTTGAAGACGTGGGCGTCTTTGTCGTCGCCCAATTGGGTCATCACCTCCAGCCGCTTGTGCGGCTTCATCGCCACGATCGTGCCGTGGCCCGTCTGCCCTTCGTGAGTCCACTCAAAGGTCCCGCCCTCCTGCATCGCGCTCACGTTGGTCACACTCTCGATGCCGGGGAACCATTGAGGCCAGAACTCGGGCTTCGTGATCACCCCCCAGACCTTCTCCACAGATGCGTCAATCTCAACTTCGCGTTCGAATTTCGGCATGTCTTCTTGTGCCTCCTTCTATAGTTGACTGCACACAGGCTGTCGGCCACGTTGGAGATCGATGTCATCGTCTGGCGCGTCGACCGGTCAGGGGGAGGGGGACGGTGTAGCGTCAGGTGTTCAGGAAATCTATCTTCATCATAGGCCCGATTGAACACAATGTCAACAGGCACTGACGACGGATGCGGTGGTGTGGTGTGCAGTTGACATCCACTAGCCATGGCAGTACTATGCATGATGCACGGTGCATAGTCGTTCGAGCGAGGAGCAGAGTCATGATCGACACGGGGACACTCTCCGACAGGGTCTATGCGGCACTGAGGGAGCGTATCTTGAACGGGGAGTTCCCGCCGGGGACGCGGTTGAACCTGACGCACCTGGCGACCGATCTGGACGTGAGCAACACGCCCTTGCGCGAGGCCATGGCGCGGTTGGAGCGGGTGGGGCTGGTCGAGGTGGTCCCGTACAGCGGGCCGCGCGTGCGTGCGCTGAGCGTCGAGCAGGTGAGCGATATCTTCGATGTGCGCATCGAGCTGGAGGCGCTGGCGGTCCGGCTGACCGCGGCGCGGGCTGATGACGCGGCGCTGCGCAAGCTGCAGGAGGCGATTGAGATGCAGGAGACGGCGTATGCGGCGGGTGATCGGGCAGCCTTCAACGCCGCGGACCGGCGCTTTCACGAGACCCTGGTTGAGGCGTCGGACAACAGTGTCCTTCTCGAGATGCTGCCGCTGCTCTCCGATCGGATGGAGCTGCTGATCGAGTCCTACGACCCGAACCACCGCCTCAACACCCACGGTATCGCCCAGCACCGTGAGCTGCTGGCGGCTCTGCGGGCGCGGGATGTGGCCGCGGCTGAGGACTCCCTGCGGCGGCAGTTAGCGGTCGGGCGCTGGGCGCTGCTCACCTATATGAGGGGCGATGACCAGCGTGAGACACGATGACGCTGTGTCGTCGGGTCTGCCCCCAAGGATCGGGCAGGGGGTAGAGCGCCCTGTGAGCTCTCGCGACTGCGCACCCGGCACCGCGGAGAAGCGTCTGTCACCGTCGGCCTACCGGCGCAACTTTAGGCTGGGTGTGGTCAACGGCGCGTTGGTGACGGTGGCAAGTGCCTTCATCGATCCCGATATGGTCCTGAGCTGGTTCCTGGCGCAGCTGCAGGTAGCCAACGTGCTGATCGGCGCGGTCCAACCCATTCGCATGGGCAGCTCGTTCATCCTGCAGATCGCGGCGTCGGGTTATCTGCAGAGACAGCCACGGAAACTGCCTGCTTACCTCGTTCTGTCGTTTTTCCGTTGCGTGTTGCTTCTCGGGATGGCGTTGCTGGTAGCGTTCGCCCCTGTCGGCAGTTCCTGGCTGGTGGTGGGCTTTTTTGCGATCCTGGTGCTGCACAGTCTGAGCTCGGGCCTGATCGGGCAGCCTTTCCTTGACATGGTCGGCAAGACGATCCCCTTTGATCGCCGGGGTGCCTTCTTCGCCCAGCGCAACTTCTGGGGCAACATTCTGGTGTTAGGGGCCAGTGCCGTGGTCGGTGCTCTGTTAGCCGAGCCGCTGGGCCTGACCTTCCCGCTTAACGTCGCGCTGCTCTTCGTGTTGGCTGCCGTCTTCTTCGCGCTGACAGCGTTGGCCTGGCGCATGGTCGATGAGCCGCCAAGCAGGGTCGATGAACGCGCCGTGGGCGTTGGAGCTCAGTTCCGGCGCGGCTTCCGTCTGCTTAAGACCGATCCACACTACCGGGCCTTCGTTCTGGCGCGATTGGCGCTGGTGCCGCCGGAGTGGGTGACGCCCTTCTATATCGTCTATGCCAAGGAGGCGCTGGGCATCGCCCCGCAGATGATCGGCGTCTACCTGGCGGCGCGCACCGTTGCCTCGGTGCTCTCGAACCTGGGTTGGTCGCGTTTGAGCGACCGGCACGGGAACCGCGCCGTGGTCCAGGGCGCCGCCATCGTCGGCTTGGGCGTTCCCCTGGCAGCGCTGGTTAACGGGATGATATCCCACACTCTGCCCGCCGGATCGCCACTGCCGGCCTACGGTTACGGCTTAGTCTTTGTCGTGATGGGGGTCTTCAACTCGGGCACACTGATCGCCGGCATCAGCTATCTGCTGGACATCGTGCCGGAGGCCGAGCGCCCGCTCTATCTAGGCTTCAACAGCACGCTCTTCGGCATCGCACGTTTCTCGGCGTTGGCGAGCGGCTTGCTGGTCGACTGGTTGGGCTTCACCCCGCTGTTGGTGATCTCGGCGGGCTTCTATCTCTTAGGCATCATCCTCTCGCTGGGGCTGCTCGATGCTCGCGCAGGTCAGGTCGAGACGGCTGCGGCAGAGGGTTAGGACTTTGACAGGATTCACAGGATGATCAGGATTGACAGGATTGACTCTATTGAAGGAGGATGGCGTCTCCACGTGAGGTCCGATTGACCTTGAAGAGTATCAAATCCTGGTAATCCTGCCCATCCTGTGAATCCTGTCTAGGTTGTCCAAAGCAGCTCAATCTATGGAGGTGTAGGGATGTCTGTAACGGCTGAACGGTATCGGAACTTCAACGTGGCCATCTACACGCGCGCCTATGAGGTGCAGGAGATGGCCGATCTGGACCGCCTCGCGGCCACCTTCGACGTGATCCAGCGCCACTTGAAGGTGGGGAAGGTCTATCTGGAGACGCACCGCGATACGGTAATCCCCGACCGGGAGACGATCGAGGCGGCAAAGAAGTTCTTCCTTGACCGCGGCATCGACGTCGGTGGCGGGATCACCTATACGATCAACGAGCGCAACCGGTTCGAGACCTTCTGCTATACTCGTCCTGAGTCGCGGGCGAAGGTGCAGGAGATCGCGGAGTACACCGCGTCGCTCTTCGATAACTTCATTCTGGACGACTTTTTCTTCACCAACTGCAAGTGCCCCGCCTGTATCGAGGCAAAGGGCAACCGCAGTTGGACCGACTATCGCCTCGACCTGATGGCGAAGGCAGCTCAAGACCTCGTGGTCGGTCCCGCGAAGGCGGTCAACCCCGACGTGCAGGTCACCATCAAGTACCCCAACTGGTATGAGCACTTCCCCGCATTGGGCTTCAACATGGAGCTGCAGCCCGCGATCTTCGATGGGCTCTACACCGGCACCGAGACGCGCTCCGCCGTGGTGAGTATGCAGCACTTGCAGGCCTACGAGAGCTATCAACTTGTCCGCTACATCGAGTCGCTCAAGCCCGGCGCCAACCTCGGCGGTTGGGTCGACCCGGGTGGGGCGGATACCATTGATCGCTACGCTGAGCAGCTCTGGCTGACGGTGTTCGCCAAGGCGCCTGAGTGCACGCTCTTCGACTACCGACAGATCATCCGCGGGATCAGCCCTGAGCAGCGCGCGCCGTGGCAGGGCGACCGGCCCGCCTCGCCGCAGAGCTGGGGCGTGGGCGTCGAATTTGACGCGATGGTTGACGGCTTCGGCTACCGGAAGCCCGACGGCACTTTCTACGAGGACGCGACCTATTCGCTGGCGGCGGGTCACGCGTTCGGTTTGGTCGATGAGGTCGTCGGCGAGCTGGGCGAGCCGGTGGGCGTCGCGAGCTACCGTCCCTACCACGCCACCTCCGGCGAGGACTTCCTGCACAACTACCTGGGCATGATCGGCATCCCCATCGCCCTGCAGCCCTCCTTCCCGGCGGAGGCCGGCACGGTGCTGTTGACCGAGGCGGCGGCAGCCGATCCCGACATCGTCAAGAAGATCCAGACGCAGTTGCTCAACGGCAAGACCGTCGTGGTGACCTCGGGACTCTACAAGGTGCTGCAAGGTGGCGAGCCGGGCAACACGATCGAGGACATTGTCGAGATGGTGGTGACCGACGCCAAGGCGATCGTCAGCGAGTTTCTGATGGGTTGGCGCACTCGGGTGCCCGGCGCCGGCCCGATCCTCATGCCACATGTCCGCTACAACACCAACGACTCCTGGGAGGAGATCTCGGGCCTGACCGAGACGACGGGCCACCCGCTGCTCCACTCGGCGGCGTACGCTTCGGGCGTGCTCTATGTCCTGACGATCCCGGACAACTTCGACGATCTCTACAAGCTGCCCGAGCCGGTGCTCTCCTATATCCGCCGGGTGGTGGTAGCCGACCTGCCCGTGCGCGTGGATGCGCCGCCGCAGGTGGCGATGTTCGCCTACGACAACGACACCTTGATCGTTGAGTCATTCCTGCCCGAGGTAGCGCAGATCAGCCTTGTGGCGGGGGAGGGCGTGACGGAGATCCGGGACCTGCTGACCGGCGAGGTGCTCGAAGGTGAGCCGATCCTGGACTGGTTCCAGCGACCCACGGGGGCGACGCGGTTCCCGACGGAGGTGGGCCCGCACATGTTCCGGCTTTTCCGTTTCATGGGAAGCTAGATCGGAACGATCTTGACAGATCGTCTGGGGTCGCTAACCTAGATGCTAGGCTGTTGATGGATCACGGTGTCGTGAGAGCACAGAGTGCCGGAGTGGACAGGGCATGCTGGCAGACGATGATCTGTTCGATATGACGAGGGATCAACGCGCAAGGATCTGCAAGGTGCTGGGTGAGACCTTGGCGGAACAGCCTGACGTGGCCTTCGCCCTGATCCACGGATCCTTCGTCACTGAGGGGCCGTTTCACGACATCGACATCGCGGCCTACTTCGTGGGATCGGATCCCAGTGATATCAACAGACGAGCCTACAGCCTGGGCGAACTGCTCGGGAATACGCTTGAGGGCGGGCACGGCATCCGCCCGTGCCCGCCTATCGACGTGCGTGCGCTGAATGCCGCACCGCTCGGATTCTGCTACCAGGTTCTGCGGCAGGGACGGCTTCTGGGTAACCGGGATGACGTCCTGCGCACCGAATGGACGGTTGCGATCATCAGTCGCTATCTCGACATCAAGCCGCTCTATGAGATGGCGCTCAAGGAGGCGATGACGTCATGGCCCTCAATCTGAGCCTGGTTCATCAGCGCTTTCAGGATATACGGGACTCACTCGCTCGTCTGGATGTGATCGCACAGGAGCCGCTTGAGGTCTTCCTGGCAGATCAGGATATGCGTGACGTGGCGAGTTACCGCTTGCTGGTTGCTATCGAGGCCGCGATCCAGCTGTGCTTCCACATCAGTGCCCATCGGGTCCAGCGTGTGCCGGAGGGATATGCGGATTGCTTTGCGGTACTGGGCGAGACGGGTGTTGTGCCTCAGGAGCTTAGCCGCAGGCTACAGCAGATGGCACGCTTTCGCAATATGCTGGTACACGTCTACTGGGACGTTGACTACGGGCGCATTTACACGATGTTGCAGGAGAATCTGGACGACCTACGGGTCTTCGTGCAGGCCCTTGGTGAACTGCTGTGACCCGCGGGTAAGGCCTGCCGGGTCGTCCCTTATATGATGAGGAGAGTGCGATGATACATGTTCTGGTCATGGCAGACGATTACTGGCACCCTGTCTCGACAGTCAGGGAGGGATTGGCTCCTCTGGCTGAGAAAGGGTACTCATTCGATTGGATCGTGGACGGAAGCGAGTGGTCGGCGGAGAAGATGGCCGACTATCCGGTGGTGATCCTCAGCAAGTCCAACAACACGACGCAGGAGGACAAGTCCCCTTGGGTCACGCCCGAGGTGGAGCAGGCCTTCGCCGACTACGTGCGTGGGGGCGGCGGGCTGCTGGTCACGCACTCCGGCACCGTGTATCGTGATACGGAGACGTTGCGTCCGCTGATGGGCGGAGCCTTCGTACAGCACCCGCCACAGTGCGACGTCACACACGAGCCCAAGGCAGGCCACGGGCTGACGGCAGGGGTCGCGTCCTTTACGGTACAGGACGAACACTATCACATGGTGCTGGAGCCGGAGACTACGGATGTCTTTATGACGACCACGTCGGAACACAGCACGCAGCCCGGCGGATGGACGCGACTCGAGGGCACGGGCCGGGTGGCGGTGCTCACACCAGGGCACAACGTGGACGTCTGGTTGGTGCCCGCGTATCAGACGTTGCTGGACAACGTCCTGCGCTGGTGCGCGGGAGCGCGCGCGTGAAGGTCGTCGCTGCGGATATCTACGACGTCGATCTGCACCGCTGGAAGCCGCCGATCATCCTGCGGTTGATCACCGACGAGGGCATCTATGGCCTGGGGGAGTTCCCCCTTGCCTATGGCACGGGTCGCCAAGCCGCCATCGCGATGACCAAGGAGATGGTCGAGCGTTTCGTCATCGGCGCGGATCCTATGCAGATCGAGGCCATCTGGCATACGCTCTTCCGGCGCACTTTCTGGGGGCAGGGCGGAGGGCCTGTCGTCTACGGCGGGATGAGCACGATCGACGAGGCACTGTGGGACATCAAGGGCAAGGCGCTGGGGCGTCCGATCTACGACCTGCTGGGCGGCAAGGTTCGGGACGCGATCCACGTCTATGCCAACGGCTGGTACAGTGGGGAGTGGGCGCCGGGTAACAACCGCGTCCCGGTGACCCCGGAGGATTACGGCAAGATCGCTGCCGAGGTGGTGTCGCTGGGCTACGATGGGCTGAAGTTCAACCCCTTCTTCGCTCCGCGCGGCGAGGGCCGTCCTGACCATGAGCGTGTGCTGGAGCCGTGGCGTGCTGACCTCGCGTATGCACGCGTCAAGGCGGTGCGGGAGGCGGTGGGGCCTGATGTGGCGATCATGATCGAGTGCCACGGCTGGTTCGGCCCGACCTCGGCGATCGAGATGGGGCGCCGCCTGGTCGATCTGGATCCCTACTTCTATGAGGAGCCGGTCGATGCGATGAACGTCGCCTGCATGAAGCGGGTCGCCGACAACGTCCCGCTCAAGATCGCGGCGGGCGAGCGATTGTATACCCGCTACCAATTCCGTGAGTATATCGAGCAGCAGGCGATCGATATCCTGCAGCCCGATGTCGGGATGGCGGGTGGGATCACGGAGGTGAAGAAGATCGCCGCCTACGCCGAGGTCTATAATCTGCACATCCAACCGCACAACTGCCACGGTCCGATCGCGACTGCCGCCGCGGCGCAGATCGATGCTTGTACGACCAACTTCCTGGTGCAGGAGATGGTGCCCTTCCGTGAGTCGATCACCTACGAGTTGGTGAATGAGCCGCTCGACACGCAGATCAAGGACAGCCGGATGCCTGTCCCTGAGGGTCCGGGCCTCGGGGTGACGCTCAACGAGGCGTTGGTGGGACGGTGTCCACGCATACACGTGGGCGAGTAGGCGATGGGATGACTCAGAGGACCGGAGGTGCGTATGCGGCCGGCAGACGGTGAGACGGCAGCAGGTCAGGTGAAAATCACGGCGATCAAGGCGCTGCAGCAGAAGCGTGGCGCCACGCTGATCAAGGTCGAGACGGACGCGGGGATCGACGGGATCGGGCCTTGCCACGGCAGCGGGCCGTTCGTGCGCGCGGTGATCGCCGGTCTCGAGGGGCCGCGCCTGCCGCACCTGGGCCTGATCGGCAAGGACCCGCTCGCGATCGGGGTTCACTTTCACAATATGTTCTACGCCTATCCGCAGCGCGGTCATGTGATGGGCGTCCTCAGCGCGATCGACATCGCGCTCTGGGATCTGAAAGGCAAGCTGCTGGGGCAGCCGGTGCACGCTCTACTGGGTGGCCCTTTCCGGGATCGGATTCGCCTCTACTCGCACTGCCGTGGGGGTGACTTCCTCAGCAAAGCCGAGTGGCGGGAGCGGGCGCTGGAGCTGCGCGACGATCCGCGGGGCTTCACGGCGTACAAGATCGACATCCACCACATCTTGGGGGTGCCGATGCAGCAGTATGTGCCGGGGATCGGGCCGCGCGAGGCGCGGGACGTGGCACGCGCCTACGAATTGGCGCGCGAGGCCTTGGGCGATGATATCGACATCATCGTGCACTGCCACAACGAGCTGGACCTGCCCAGCGCGATCAAGGTCGCCCAGGCGGTGGAGCCGATCAAGCCGCTCTTCCTGGAGGATCCCCTTGCGCCGGAGTTCTCCGATGCGTGGGTCGCGTTGCGGCGGACGACACGTGTCCCCTTGATGGTGGGCGAGAACATTGCTTTGGCGGAGGGCGCGCTGCCCTTTCTGCAAACCCAGGCTGTGGATTGCCTGCAGCCCGATCTGATCAACTGCGGCGGCATCTCGGCGGCGAAACGCATCGCCGATCTCGCCGCGCTCTACCGCATCCCGGTCTCCTGCCATAACGTCAGCGGTTACGTGCTCAACATGGCCTCTCAGCAGTTCTCCGCGGCGATCTTCAACTGCCCGCTGATGGAGTGCACGCGCAACGCTGCCGAAGCGCCGGAGGCGACGGGTGAGAAGCTGGTGATTGAGGACGGCATGATGCATGTCGCCGCGCGCCCGGGATTAGGGTTGGAGCTGGACTTCGACTATCTGAAGGCGAACCGCGCCGAGGGCGAGCCGTGGTGGGCTTAGTATCCCTGAGTGGGTCCTAGAAAGGTTAGGAGGACACGATGAAGGTCGCAGTGATCGGCGGTGGGTCCACGTATACACCCGAACTGGTCAACGGATTCCTGGAGCGCGTCGACAGTCTCCCGGTGACGGAGCTCTGGTTGATGGATATTGCCCAGGAGCGGCTGGATGTGGTGGGTGGTTTCGCTCAGCGTATGGTGCAGGCAAAAGGGGCGCCGTTCGACGTGATCTTGACGACGGATCAGCGTGAGGCGGTGCGTGGCGCGAGCTACGTGATCACACAGCTTCGCGTTGGAGGGATGGCGGCGCGGCGGGAGGACGAATACCTCGGCAAGCGCCATGGTCTGATCGGTCAGGAGACGACGGGTGTCGGTGGGATGGCCAAGGCGCTGCGCACGATTCCCGTGATCCTCGAGGTCGCCGCCGCGATGCGGGAGGTGGCCCCCGGCGCGCTGTTGGTCAACTTCGCCAACCCCTCGGGCCTGGTCACCGAGGCGCTCTCCCGGTACGCTCCCGATGTGCCGGCGGTCGGACTGTGCAACGTCGCGGTCAATGTGAAGATGGAGATCCTCAAAGGGCTGGCAGCGAGGTGGGGCCACGACGTGAATCCCGCGAGCTGCTACCTCGATACGCTGGGGCTGAATCACCTCTCGTGGCACCGTGGGTTCACGGTAAGCGGAGAGGATGTCTGGCCTGAGGTCTTCAGTGCCCATCTTGAGGCCTTGAGGGGGGCTGAGGACCCGGAGTGGGATCCGCAGCTCATCGAGGCCCTGGGTATGATCCCTAACTACTACTTGCAGTACTACTATCAGACCGCGCACAAGCTGGCGGAGCAGGAGGCCTGGCCTCCCTCGCGAGCTGAGCAGGTGATGGAGATCGAGGCGTCGTTGCTGGGTGAGTATGCGGAGCCGGACCGCTCTGAGCCCCCCGATGACCTGATGGAGCGGGGCGGCGCCTACTACTCCACCGTGGCGACGCAGCTGTTGAATGCGCATTACAACGATCTCGGCGAGATTCACGTGGTCAATGTGCCCCACCACGGGGCTGTAGAAGGGTGGCCCGCCGATTGGGTCCTGGAGATGCCGTGTCGTGTGGGACGGGGGGGCATCACGCCACTTCCGGTCTCGCCGTTACCTCAGGTCTGTTTCGGACTGCTGGCGGCGGTGAAGGCGTATGAGATCCTCACGGCTCGCGCTGCGGCTCGTGGGGACCGGGAAGCTGCCTACCAGGCCCTGCTTGCTCATCCCCTGGGGCCCGCCGGCGATCACGTGGGCGAAGTGCTGGACGATCTATTGGCGACCAACGCGGCGCACCTGCCGCAGTTCGCCGTCTCATCAGCTGTGGACACCGCTTAGGGCAGCTCAAGACGAAGGGTGAGGGATTGATGACAGGGTACTTCCTCGGGATCGACATCGGTGGGACGAAGAGCCACGCTCTGATCGCGGACCCGCAAGGCCAGGTGGTGGGCTTCGGTGAGTGCGGCGCGGGCAGCTATGAGGTCGTGGGGTGGGAAGGGCTGCATAAAGCCCTCAATCTGGTGACGGATCGTGCGCTAGCCTCTGCCGGCGTGGGTAAGGAGCAGCTGGCGGGGGTCGGTTACGGCATCGCCGGTTATGACTGGCCGAGCGAGTTGCCGGGTCACGTCGAGGCGATCGAATCCCTGAAGATCGCGGCGCCCTACGCGCTGGTCAACGACACCATCATCGGCCTGATGGCGGGGGCCGCGGACGGCTGGGGCGCAGGGGTCGTATCGGGCACGGGGAGCAACTGCTGGGGACGCGACCGCGAGGGACGCGAGGCCCACATGTCCGGCGGAGGCGAGATGTTCGCCGAGTATGCGGGCGGCGGCGATCTGGTCCGCAGAGCGGTGCAGATGGTCGGGTTGGCCTGGTCGTGGCGCGGTCCGCAGACGCGGCTCTGCGATGCCTTCATCGCCCGCACCGGTGCCAAAGACCTGGATGATCTGCTGGAGGGCCTGTACGTCGGGCACTATACGCTTTCCTCAGACGATGCCCCACTCATCTTCCAAGTCGCGGCAGAGGGCGATGAGGTCGCCCTGGAATTGGTCCGCTGGGCAGGGCGTGAGTTGGGAAGCCTGGCGATCGGGGTTATCCGGCAGTTGGGCATCGAGTCTCTGGCGTTCGACGTTGTGCAGATCGGCAGCCTCTACAAGGGCAGCCCCTTGATGAGCGAGGTGATGGGGGCCACGATTGCTGAGGTGGCGCCCGCTGCCCGGTTGGTCCGGCTGACCGTGCCCCCCGTCGTCGGTGCGGTGATGCTGGCGATGGAGCAGGCGGAGCTCGACTTTCGTCCCCTGCGCGAGACGCTGATCGCGACCGGTGCGTCCGGTCGTTAGGGGTCTGTTAAGCTGTGGCGTCATCTTAGGAGGTCGTGCGATGAAGTTCACGAACGGTTACTGGCAGATGCGCCCGGGGCTGACCGGGCACTTCGCCCAGCAGGTCTTTGATGTCGAGGCTGATCGTGATGCGCTGACGGTGTACGCGCCGACGGGGCGCGTCGCAAGCCGCGGTGACACGCTGGACGGCCCCGTGATGACGGTGCGCTACTCGTCACCGATGGAGAACGTGATCTGCGTGGAAGCGCATCACTTCAAGGGTGGACGCAAGCGCGATCCGGTGTTCGAGATCCTGATGGACGGCGCGTCAGCGGTGACCATCGCGGACACCGACGAGGCAGCGACGATGACCAGCGGCGACCTGACGGTCAGGGTGGCCAAGGGGGCCACGTGGGGCGTCGATTTCGTGGCGCGCGAGGCCGAGGGGGAACGGGTCCTGACGAGCAGCAGCTGGCGGGGCCTGGGCATCGTCGACGTGGCGCCCGACATGCACCAGCCCGAGCGCGCGCCGACGGCGCTCACCGCGCTGGAGGGGTACGCGAGCAAGCGCTATATCAAGGATGAGCTGGCACTGGGTGTCGGGGAGTGCGTCTACGGGCTGGGCGAGCGCTTCACGGCGTTCGTCAAGAATGGGCAGGTGGTCGACATCTGGAACGCCGACGGGGGCACCGCGAGCGAACAGACCTACAAGAACATCCCCTTCTACCTCACCAACCGCGGCTACGGCGTCTTCGTCGCCCATCCGGAGAAAGTGGCCTTCGAGGTCGCCTCGGAGAAGGTGGAGCGGGTGCAGTTCAGCGTGCCGGGTGAGAAGCTCA
The DNA here is from genome assembly GCA_964650935.1 of uncultured Anaerolineales bacterium. Taxonomy (GTDB): domain Bacteria; phylum Chloroflexota; class Anaerolineae; order B4-G1; family SLSP01; genus PWVB01. Next base: position 14,144 of record CAZYYC010000019.1, on the reverse strand, counting down.
CCTACTACGTGATCTACGGGCCGACGCCCAAGGAGGTGCTGGATCGCTACACGGCGTTGACCGGGCGTCCGGCGCTGCCGCCGGCGTGGTCCTTCGGCCTCTGGCTCACCACCTCGTTCACCACCGACTACGACGAGGCGACGGTGACCAGTTTCATCGAGGGGATGGCTGAGCGCGATCTGCCGCTGCACGTCTTCCACTTCGACTGCTTCTGGATGAAGCCCTATCACTGGTCGAACTTCGAGTGGGACGAGGCGCAGTTTCCCGATCCGGCAGCGATGCTGGCGAGGCTCAAGGCGCGTGGCCTCAAGATCTGCGTCTGGATCAACCCCTACATCGCCGAGCGCTCGGCGCTCTTCGACGAGGGGATGGCGAACGGCTATCTGCTTACACGGCCCAACGGTGACGTCTGGCAGTGGGACCACTGGCAGGCGGGCATGGGTCTGGTGGACTTCACGAATCCCGATGCCTGTACCTGGTACGGCGATAAGCTGCGCGAGTTGGTGCGGATGGGCGTCGACTGCTTCAAGACCGATTTCGGTGAGCGGATTCCCACGGACGCGCGCTACTATGACGGGTCGGATCCGTTCATGATGCACAACTACTACACCTTCCTCTACAACAAAACCGTTTACGATGTGCTGAGTGAGGAGCTGGGCGAGGGCGAGGCAGTGCTCTTCGCGCGCTCGGCGACCGCGGGCAGCCAGCAGTTCCCGGTCCATTGGGGCGGCGACTCCACGGCGAGTTTCGAGTCGATGGCGGAAAGCCTGCGCGGCGGGCTCTCGCTCGGCCTCTCGGGCTTCGGCTTCTGGAGCCACGACATGGGCGGCTTTGAGCACACCGCGAGCGCCGACGTCTACAAGCGCTGGTGTGCCTTTGGCCTGCTCTCGTCACACAGCCGGCTGCACGGCAGCAGCAGCTACCGTGTGCCGTGGCTCTTCGATGAGGAGGCGGTGGACGTACTGCGCTTCTTCACGAACCTCAAGTGCCGGCTGATGCCCACTCTCTTCGGCGCGGCGGTGCAGGCGCGCGATCACGGCACACCGGTGCTGCGCGCGATGCACCTCGAGTTCCCCGATGATCCCGGATGTGATGCGCTCGACCGGCAGTACATGCTGGGTGACCGCCTGTTGGTGGCGCCGGTCTTCACGCCCGAGGGCGTGGTCGACTATTATCTGCCCGCGGGACGCTGGACCAGCTTCCTCACCGGCGAGGTCGTCGAGGGAGGGCGCTGGATACGCGAGCGTCACGACTTCATGTCGCTGCCGCTGATGGTGCGGCCCAACAGCGTGATCGCCGTGGGGGCGAACGATCAACGCCCTGACTACGACTACGCCGATGGCGTGACCTTCCACGTCTTCGCGTTGGATGATGGCGCGGAGGCGGTCGCGACGGTGCCGGCGTCGGACGGGAGCGTGGCGATGACGGTGGTCGTCCAGCGTCAGGGCGAAACCGTCACCGTGAACGTCGCGGGCGCGACCGGACCGTGGTCGGTGATGCTGCGGGGGATCCGGGATGTTGCCGTCGTGGAGGGTGGTGTCGCCGAGGTGGCGACGGACGGCGTGCGGGTGACGCCGAGCGAGGGGGCGATGGCGATCACAGTGAGACTGGTGGCGTGATCTGCGTCAGCACATAACTGCGAGGCAGGGTCTTCACGTGGTTGGGTTGTAGGGGCGAGGCAGAGCACGTTGCACCGCCCCTACAATCGATGTCGATGTGGATCAGCGTCCACAGAGCGGTGCTAGAGGATCAATCTCTCCAGAATAGACAGCAGCTGAACGATGCTCATCGGATGGCTGGCGACGACCATTGTCTCGCTTTCCACGTGACTGTGATGCGGAAAACCAGCCGCTTCAGGATGATGTGGCGTATTATCCCAACGGCGCCGTAGGGCCGTCCTGTCAGCATCCATCCACTGATAGCGGTAATCTACGGTGGTGATCTCTTGTCCGACTCGGACAGCGTACTCAGTTAATTCGAGAAAGTCGCCATTGGTAAGGGTTGCACGCAGACGCAGATACCCATCCGTAGCCGTCATTCGTTCCTTGACGACCACGAAGTCAGCAATCACGGGGCTGCTGATTAGTGCAAGTTTGATCGTATCATGGTAGGCGACGATCTCCCTCACGGCTCTCGCCCTTGTAGGATATCCAGGCGCGTTCGCAGGCGGCTCATCATCTTGTACAGCGCATTCCACTCGACGAACTCGGCTTCGTCACCGAGCTCACCTTCGGTGTAGCGGCGATGGAATTCCTCGGACGCCATGCCGTGTTCTTGCTCCAGAGCATACAAGTCCTGTTCCAATAGAGCGAGGTCGGCCTGGTCCCGCGCTTGTTGATGGGCTATGATCTTCTCTAGAGACTGATCCAGGAAACTGTCAGCGTACCCCTCTGTGTAAATGCGTTCAAGGGTCTTGATCTGTTCCAATGTTGCAGACATGGGTGCCTCCCTGTCAAGCTGCAGTCACGTGACTGCAGCTCGTGTTGACGTTTGTGCACATAGCACATCATGAGTGTATCACGGCGCTGTGCTGCCGGCAAGTGATCTACCAAGATCGGGCAACCGATGATACACTGATCGTGTGGAGTTGTGGCTACCGAACAGGCGAGGTGACGATGATGGAATGGACACTCTCTGACGCGGATCGCGTCGTCCTGCGCGAGCTGGCGATGCGGCAGGCGGAGATTGCGGCGCTGCCGGTGATGGATGAGCGCAGGCGGATGTGGTATGACCTCAACGACGGTCGCACGGGGGCACGACCTCCGGTGATTATCGAGACCTGGACCTTCGATCGCGACTTCATGCCCGAGAGCATCTACCGCTGCACATCGGAGCTGGGGCGCGGTATCGAGCGGCAGCTGCTGCGCAACATCCGCAATCACGAGCTGATCGACGATGACAAGGTCATCCCGAGCACGTTCGATATCGGCTGGTTCGTTGACATCGATGAGTTGGGCGTGCCCATTGTGCGCCATCCTATCGCGGACGCCGATGGGATTGAGACGGGGTGGGAGTGGGAGCACCCGATCAAGGACCTTGAGCGCGACTTGGATCTGCTCAGGCCGGCAGTTTGCCGTGTCGATCGCGAGAGGACGCGGGCGTGGCAGGTGTTCCTCGACGATCTGTTGGGCGACGCGCTGCCCGTCGAGATCCGCACCGGCTGTTTCGGCAACACGATGCTGACCTACCGCGTCGTCGAGTTGATGGGGATGCAGGCCTACTTCCTGGCGATGCTCGATGCTCCCGATGAGGTGCACCGGCTCATGGGCTTCCTGCGTGATAATGCGCTGCGCGTGATGCGCTGGGCCGAGGCGGAAGGACTCTTGCGGCTCAACAACGGCAACCAGGACAGCTTCGGCTCCAGCTACAACTTCACCACGAAGCTGCCCGCGTCCGGATACGAGGGCGGACCGGCGCGGCTGGTCGATATGTGGGGCAATGCTAACAGCCAGGAGACGGTGGGGATCTCACCGAAGATGTTCCACGAGTTCTGCTTTCCATACTACCGCGATGTCTGCGAGCCGGTGGGTCTGGTCTACTATGGCTGCTGCGAGCCTGCCCATCCCTTCTGGGACGATATCCGTGCCCTGCCGAACCTGAAGAAGGTATCGATCTCTCGCTGGTGCGACGAGCGCTTCATGGGTGAGGCGCTCCAGGGGACGGACATCGTCTACTCGCGCAAGCCCGACCCCAACTTCCTCAGCGTCGATCAACGGCTGGATGAGGAGGCGTGGGCCGCGCATATCCGCGCGACCCTTGACGCGACTCCGGATGTCTTCGTTGAGTTCATCATCCGCGACGTCTACACCGTGCACGGCGACCTGGGCAACGCTCGCCGTGCGGTCCGGATCGCGCGGCGGGAGATCGGCTAGAACTCGTAGTCAATCCACCATTCGGTCTCTTGCCCGGGCGCCAGCGAGCGCTCGAGGAAGGGTTCCCAGGAGAAGGTATTGGGGTTACCCCAGATCGGGAAAAAGGAGGGCACATAGCTGCACGTCGCCCCGACGAGGCCTAGCTTGGGATGCCTCTGCAACACAACGAGGTTGGTGGCTGCGTCATGGTCAAGGGCCTGGTAGGGTCCTCCCTGCCATGGCCAGTTCTTGCGGCTGATGAAGCCGCTGGGTGCCATGATATAGCCTGGGTTCTCGGGAAAGGTCACCAGGATATTCAGCTTGATCAGCTCGTCCGTCTCCGGGTGCGGGTAGAAGGGGTGCGGGAACCAGCGGATGGGGATGGGTCTGCCGGCGTTGCGGACCTGGGTCCACGAGCGGATGGTCCGTCCGATGAGGCTGACCGCGCGCACGAGATCGACGCGATAGCCTCTGAAGTCGTGGTGGGTCGACATCTTGATCACCGTGGGCTCGACCTCGACGTCCCAGTCACACCAGGTCACCACGGTGCTGGTGTCCAGGTCGCACACACCGATGCCCAGGACCAGAGCGTGGGCATCTTTGGGGACCTCGGGCAGCGGCTGTTGAGGGTGTTTGGGCCCGGGCCAAGCCAGCAATGGACTGAGGTTGAAGCTGTCGGGAATCCCCTGTCCGTCGAAGACGTTGAAGCTGTCGGGGTAGGTGGGCCCGCTCATCAGCTCGCCGTGCCGGGCGTCGGTGACGCTGTAGATATAGCCGGCGGTGCAGTAGCGGGTCCCGAGTTGCGCCCGATCCGCTACAGGATCGAGAAGGGTGATCTCAAGCGCATCGTTCTTGAGCGTGTACATCGTGGTTTCACCTCCTGGGTGGGCTTATGTCCTCTAGCATAGGTCAGCGTGATGGAAGGTCAAGATCGGCTGTAAGCTTTCAGGTGTCGGTTACCAGTTGTCGGTTGTCAGTTTGTGCTCGTGGTTCGTCACCGCAAGACACACATCGTATGTCAATTGTCATGCGGTCGAAGCGGGGATAGACTTGGGGAGGAGGTGGGCTGATGACAACAGCACGGGAGGTCGCTCACGTTTTCGAGGCGATAGCGCCGCTCGAGTCGGGGATTCCCGGGGATGAGCTGGGGTTTGTCTATGGTGATCCGGATCGGCAGATTCGGGGGGTGGCATGTCTGTGGAACGTCCACGCCGGCAGCCTGCGTGCTTGCGCGGCGGAGGGGTTGGATATGCTGATCTGCCACGAAGAGATCTGGCTGCCCCCGCAGCAGAGCCCGTGGTATGCGGGTCCCGCCCCGGACGAAGTCCATGCCAATCGCGTGCGGCGCGAACTGCTGGATGATTATGGGATGGTCGTCTACCGGAGCCATTCCAACTGGGACGCTCTGCAGGACGATGGCGTGCCGGATCAGGCGGTGGCGGCGCTGGGCATCCCCGGCTTGTGCGAGGTGGCTCGCCGGCGCTTCTTCTCGGTCCACGAGCTGCCGGAGGCGCTGACGGTGGGGGCGCTGCGTGATCGAGCGGCAGCGGGGCTGGGCTTCGGTGGCTGCCGAGTCTTTGGTGATGTAGGGAAGCAGGTGCGGCGCTTCGCCTTCCTGATCGGAGGCTTCGGTGAGAACCAGTTGCACATGCCACAGGCGGCGCGAGACCTGGGGGCCGACGCCTTGATCATCGGGGAGATGAGTGAGTTCATCGTGATCGCTGCCCTGGAGATGGGGATGCCGGTGATCGAGACGCTGCACAGCGTCAGCGAGAGCCCCGCGATCCGCCGCCAAGCCGCGCTGCTGGCTGAGCGCATGCCGCAGATCCCGGTGCGCTATATCCCCAGTGGCGCTCCATCTCTCATGGCTCGGCCCTGATCACCCCGGATCCCGCCAGGTGACCGGGCGCCGTGCCCCTACATTCGGACCAACGCTGTTCTCAGACTCAACCACTCACTTGAAGGAGCTACCTGATGACAAACTACGCACTTGTGACCGGCGCAGATCGTGGTCTTGGTTACGGCCTTACGGAAGGACTTCTGACCCGGGGCTGGCAGGTCTTCGCGGGCCAGTACTTGCCGGAGTGGCCCGAGCTTGGTGAGCTTGCACAGCGGTATCCCGATCTGTTGCACGTGGTGCCCCTGGATGTCGGGTCGATCGAGTCGGCCCGCGCGGCAGCCGAGATCGTGGCGGGTCTGACCGATCGCCTGGACGTGATCATCAACAATGCCGGCGTGTCCTCGAAAACGTCGCGGATTCCGATCACCGAGCCACAGGACTACGACGAGATGCACCGGCTCTACAACGTCAACTCATTGGGACCGCTGCGCGTCGTGGAGGCCTTCCTGCCGCTGACGAAGACCAGCGAGATGAAGCGGCTCTGCTTCGTGTCGTCCGAGGCGGGCAGCATCGGTCAGGCGTATCGCACCGCCTGGTATGCCTACTGCATGTCCAAGGCCGCGCTCAACATGGGTGTCAAGCTGATGTACAACCACCTGCGCCCCGAGGGGTACACGTTCCGGCTCTATCACCCCGGATGGGTGCGCTCCTATATGGGCGGACAGAAGAACACCCAGGCCGATCTCGAGCCGGAGGAGGCTGCCGCGTACGCGCTGCCCTTCTTCCTGGATGCGCGGGCGGACGAGGATCGGTTGGTCTTGCGCGACTATCTGGGTCGTGAGTGGCCTTTCTAGTCGGCCTTCGGAGAGGATGCAACCTGAGCTGGTGTCGGCACGTAAGTAGTGGATAGAACGACGAACCAGACATCGGGAGGCATCATATGGAAACGAATATCAAGGTGTTAGGTTGGCTCTACATCGTGCTGGGCATCCTGGGGGTCTTGACCGGGGTGTTGGTGCTGATGATCCTGTTGGGCACAGGGATGATCTCGGGTGATCGCACGGCGATCGCCGTGCTCTCCATCGTCGGCGTCGTGGTTGCCGGGATCATGACCTTGGTCTCGGCGCCGGGCATCGTCGTCGGGGTGGGGCTGCTGAAGTTCCAGCCCTGGGCCCGTGTTCTGGCGCTGGTGCTGGGTTTCCTGAACCTGCCGGGATTCCCACTCGGCACGGTCCTGGGCATCTACACGTTTGTCTCGCTGCTCAACGCCGATGCGGAGGCCGTGTTCGGGCGCGCCTGAGGCCGCGACGTAGATCCGAGTTTTTGAGATCAGGCCTGCAGCCAGGCCTGATCTCAAGCTATTCCTCACCTACGACGGGGCGTGCCGGCGAGCGACAGCGCTGACAGGCGTCCTATGGGCCGGGTTCGCTCATCATAGGGGAGATCCAGCACCCCCCCATCGGCAAAATAGGCGAAGTCGAAGTGGACCGGATCGCCTGCGACTTTGCCGGGCAGCGGCATCAGCCGGGCGGTCAGGGGCTTTGCGAGGCGCACGGAGAGCGTGGCCACGTCGAGCAGGATCGCCGCCAGGGCATCGGCGCTGACATCGCCGGGCAGCGGGACGGTGTCGAGACCGGTGCCGCAGACGCTCGACCACTGAAGCAGATCGCTGATGCGGAGCTTCCCCTCGGCGGCGCGTTGCGCCAGCACGCTATCCTCGAGCACGGGCATCATCAAGCCGCAGAAACCGACGTGGGGAAAGTCAGCGTGTTGTATCGCGTCGGTGAGCGTTGCGGCTGCAGCCAACGTGCCGGCGGCGCCAAGCGGTTGGCCGGTGAGTACCTCCAGTGCACCGCCGATGCTCGTCTCTGCATTGGGGAAGGGGGCCGGCGAGAAATCGATGCCGAGGAACTCCAGCGGATGGCGGCGGGCGGCTTCATCGCCGACGGCTGCCAGGCGCTGTCCGTGTGAGGTGGCGAGCCGTTCGAGGTGGGCGTGTGCTGCAGAAGCATCAGGTGCCTCGATGCACGCCCTCAGCGCCACATCGGCTGACTCGGTCGCGACGGCAAATGCGACCTTGTCGTGGTGCCAGTAGGCCGCAGGGAAGAAGGGTGTGCCGGGGGCGACGTTGGCCAAGGCTGCATACCGCAGATTGCCGAAGCCCTCGGCGATCTCCGCCGCGGCAAGGATGATCCGCGCGGCGCCGCGTAGGGCCTCCCCATCGATGGTGCCGCTTGCCGGGTTCACGAGGTGGCTGGTGGCAAACATCGTCTCGGTCCTCGCCAGGATCTCGGGGATCAGATGCTGGACCGCCGGCTCAGCCGGTCCCAACGATGTGAAGTCGAACCCCGCGTCGAGGCAGGCTTGCTCCAGCTCACTAGCCGCCTCGACGGCGACCTGCTCGCTACCCAGGGCGGCGAGCGCCGGAAAGAGGCTTGTCGCGAGGCGTAGGGTCTGGACCTCATAGCCGGCGGTCTCATAGGCAGAGACGATCGATCGTCCGGCACGAGCCAGGGCGACGATCGTCGAGGCATCGGGCGGTAGACTGAGCCGGGCGAACATCGTGACCGAGCGTATCTTCATCTGCACTCCCTCCTTGAACGTCGGCCATTATAGTCCGCTTTCAGCTGTGCAGAAACCTATGCGGCGATTGTGCGTTACGCGGTCTCTGCTATAGTAGGGGTGAGGAGCGCAGGGGTGTCGTCTCCGCTCTTGCTCCGATGCGATAGATCTACATACGAAGGAGGTTGCGATGCCCGTCATAACGATTTCCCGTGAATACGGTAGCGGCGGAAGGGAGATTGCCCAGCGCCTATGCGAGATCCTCGGCTACACCTATTTTGACAAGGATCTGATGGCCCAGGTCGCCACAGAGATGGACTTGTCCCAAGCCGACGTGGTCGACCTCTCCGAGGATACGTACAAGATGCGGACGTTCACCGAGCGGCTCTTCGGACGCCGGCGTGTCAGGGCCGAGGTGCCCGAGACGCCCGGGACGGAGGGCGGTCTGCGCGTTGAGACGTTGAGCGAATCGGAGAGCATCCGTCTGGTTCGTGAGACGATCCTGGCGGCCTATGAGCGTAACAACGTAGTGATCGTGGGACGGGGTGGGCAGGCCATCCTCCGCGAGAAGCCCGGGGTCCTGCACGTACGCCTGATCGCGCCCCTGGGCGGACGCGCGCTGAACGTCAAGGAGCGCGAAGGACTGACGCTGGGTGAGGCGACGGAGCGCGTGCGTGTGAAGGACGCGGGGGCGGTCGCCTATCTCGAGCGCTTCTTCCATATCGATTGGAACAACCCCCTGCTGTACCATCTCATCATCAACACCGGCAAATGGGAGTCCGCAAGGGTGCCTGAGATTGTGATCGCGGCACTCATGAACCTGAAGACGGTGACGGAGTTCTAGAGCCTCTCAGATCGTGAGTGGACCGGCCCAACCTTCCTTGGCATGCCAAGCGATCGTTGGGCCGTTTATGTGACGTTTGGCGGATGCCGGTCGCCGAAGCCGCCATCGGTGGGAGGATCAACCATGACCGAACCGGTCACAAGAGAAGTGAGTGCGTTGCTGCGCCGGGATCGTGAGGCGCTGGCGGCATCAGCGGTCGCGCGGCAGTATGCAGCTCAAGGGGAGCGCTGGGCAGCCTTCGGCGCAGAAGGGCGCGCCAAGAGCCTTCGCGATATGGGGTATCACCTCGACTATCTCGCTGAAGCACTCGCCGTCTCCGATCCGGTGCTCTTCACCGAGTACATCGCCTGGGTCAAGGTGCTCTTCGCCGGTTTGGGGTTCCCTGATGTCGTGATTTCCAATACGTTGCTTGCCTTGCGGGATACGGTCCAGGAGCTTGTTCCCGATGACGTAGCGACGGTCGCCCTCGTCTATCTTGATGCGGGCCTGGCCAAGGTCGCAACCGCATCGGTCGAGCTTCCCAGTCTGATCGATGCCCAGGCGCCCCATGCAGAGCTGGCGCAGCGCTATCTGTCACGCCTGTTGGAGGGCGACCGGCGGGGTGCCAGCCGCCTGATCCTGAGCGCTGTCGACGACGGCGTGAGCATTCCGGAGATCTACATTCACGTCTTCCAAACCACTCAGCGTGAGGTAGGGCGTCTCTGGCAGACCAACCGGATCTCAGTCGCCCAGGAGCATTTCTGCACGGCAGCGACGCAGTTGATCATGTCTCAGCTCTATCCCTACATCTTCGGGGGCGACCGCAAAGATCTGCGCTTCGTGGGAACGTGCGTCGGCGGTGAACTCCACGAGATGGGTGTCCGCATGGTGGCTGACTTCTTTGAGATGGATGGGTGGGACACCTACTATCTGGGGGCCAACACGCCGCCTGAGGCGGTGGTCAACGCTGTTCAGGAGCGACGGGCCGATGTGGTGGGGATCTCGGCGACGATGACCTTTCACACACGTCGCACCGCCGAGCTGATCGATCGCCTGCGCGCAACGGATGGCGGGTCAGATCTCGTGATCCTGGTAGGGGGATATCCATTCAACCTCTCGAGCCGGCTGTGGGAGGAGATCGGCGCCGATGGCTATGCACCTGGCGCACAGGAAGCCGTCGCCGTGGCTCTCGACCTGGTCGGTGCGTAAGCGGGGGGGGGGGCACGAGGAGGTCGCGATGGACTATGAGCGGATGAGTCACGGCGTCGCCCTCTCCCTCGATCCACTGGGGACGGTGTTGACCGTGCTGCACGACGCGGTAGGTCTGACCGGCGAGGAGACGGTCGGGCGTTCGCTCGTGAGCCTTCTCGATCGCCCATCGACCGGCAAGGGCCTCAGTTTCCTCATGGCGTTGCGCGATGAAGGCGCGGCCTTCGGTTGGGAGCTCGGAGTGCGTCTGGGTGATCGGGTTGAGATCCTGCACTTTGCCGGCATCGCGACGGAGGCTGACACGATCGTGATCGGAGCCCCGGATCGCCAGGAGGTGCTGACCTTCTACGATGATCTCGTGCGCATCAACAACGAGCAGATGAACGTGCTACGTTCGGCGATGAAGGAGACCTCCGAGATGGCGATGCAGCTGGAGCGACGGGACGGCCAGGTCTATGAGGAGCTTACCCGCCTCAACAACGAGTTGATCAACCTGCAGCGGGAGCTCGCCCGGAAGAACGCCGAGTTAGCCAGGCTGAATGAGCTCAAGAACCAGTTCTTGGGGATGGCTGCTCACGATCTGCGGAATCCGCTCGCGGCGATCATGACCTACAGTGAGTTCATCATCGAGGACCTGGCGGACGGTGCATCTAGTCTGAACCAGGAGTTCATCGAGATCATCCATGGCTCGAGCATGTTCATGCTCGGCATGATCAACGATCTGCTCGATATCACGACGATTGAGTCGGGCAGGCTGGATCTCAGTCTCGAGTGCGTCGATCTGGCGGAGCTCATCGAGCGCAACGTGACCTTGAATGGGGTGCTGGCGCAGCGGAAGCAGATCGAGTTGGCCTTCGAGGCTGTAGATCCACTACCCGAGTTGCTGCTCGATCGAGCCAAGATCGAGCAGGTGCTCAACAACCTGATCTCCAACGCGATCAAGTATTCCCATACCGACACCCACGTGCACATCCGCCTGGCTCGGGAGGGCACGGCGGCGCAGATCTCGGTGGCGGACCAGGGCCAGGGCATTCCGGCGTCGGAACTGGGCAAGCTCTTTCAGTATTTCGGGCGCACCAGTGTGCAGTCGACGGGCGGAGAGCGCAGTACCGGGCTGGGTCTGGCCATCGCACGCAAGATCGTCGAGGGGCACGGTGGGCGGATCTGGGTTGAGAGCGAACCCGGTCACGGATCGACGTTCTACTTCACCCTGCCCCTGGATGCTGATCCGGTGTAGCACGATCGGACGGTGTGACGACGAGACGCCCCAGCCGGGGCGTCTCGTCGTTTCCGGGCCTATCTAGGACGGCGATGTGAGGGCCTCGTCGAGATCTGCGATGATGTCCTCGGGGTCCTCGAGCCCTACGGCGAAGCGCACCAGCCCATCGGTGATCCCGGCCCCGAGGCGCACCTCGCGCGGCACGCTGTGATGCGTCGTGCTCGCCGGGTGGGTGATGAGGGAACGGACATCGCCGAGGCTCACGGTACGCGCGCAGAGCTCCACCCGGTTCATCAGCTCGACGCCGGCCGGCAGGCCGCCTCTGAGTTCGAAGACCACGACGCCGCCGCCCCCGCCCGGCATCTGCCGTCGCGCCAGATCGACCTGAGGGTGAGAGGGGTGCCAGGGGTAGCGAATCCAAGCGACGGACGGGTGGCTATCCAGCCACGTCGCGATCTGCAGTGCATTGGCGTTGTGCCGCGCCATTCGCAGGGGAAAGGTCATGATCCCACGTGAGATCAGCCAGGCGTTGAAGGGGCTGATGCAGCCGCCCATACGGCGTATGGGGCCTTTGAGGATCCTTTCGATCAGCCGGGCTGATCCGGCGACAGCGCCGCCCATCGCATCGCCGTGCCCGCCGAGGAACTTGGTCGCGGAATGGACGACGAGGTCGATGTCCATCTCCAACGGGCGCTGGTTGAAGGGCGTCGCGAAGGTGTTGTCGATGATCGTCAGAATGCCTCTCGATCGTGCCAGGTCGGCCAATGCTGCGATGTCGTTGAGCATCAGCGTCGGGTTGCCGGGCGACTCCAGATAGATGACGCGCGTGTTGGGTTGCAGTGCGGCCTCGAAGGCTGCCGGATCGGTCGCGGTGGCCAAGGTCGTCGCGACACCGTAGCGGGGCAGGTCCTCGGTGATGAAGTGATAGCTGCCGCTGTAGAGCCCTGTCGTCGCCACCACGTGATCGCCGCTCTCCACGAGGGCCAACAGCGCCGCGGTGACTGCGGCCATCCCCGAGGAGGTCGCGACCGCGGCCTCGGCGCCCTCCAATGCCGCGACCTTCTGCTCCATCACCGTGGTGGTGGGGTTGCCCCAGCGGGTGTAAATGGGTTGATCCTCGAGGTCGAAGGCCTGGGCGGCCTGTTCGGCGCAGTCGAAGATGTAGGTATTGGCCATATGGAGCGGTGGCGAGACGTCCTGAGGCGCCAGGTCGGTGCCGGTGTGAATCGCCAGTGTATCAAGTCGCCAAGATTGCTTCATGGTATAAGCTCCTGTGCCGGATCGGAAGGGTCGGTGTCACGTGCCCCTGCAACTCCATGCCCATCTGCTGCGTACTGATAGATGCGTGGCGTTGGATCATACTCACAGCCCAGGGCGGGCTGAATAGCAGGGAGGTACCCTTATGAATGTTGTGAAAAAAGAACGGCGCATCGAAGGGCCGGGTTGCCTGGTTCAGTTGCTGTGGACGCTCTTCGTGGGTCTGTGGCTGGGCCAGATCTGGGCGGCGGTCGCCTGGATCCTGGTGATCTCCATCATCGGGATGCCGTTGGGTATTGCAATGCTCAACAAGTTGCCGCAGATCGTGTCGCTGCGCAAGCGCGAGGAGTACATCGTGAGGTACGACCAGGGACAGCCGGTCGAGCGCCGCGCCCGGCAGGTCAACTTCGTGCTGCGCGCGCTCTACTTCGTGTTGGTGGGCTGGTGGCTGAGCGCTCTGTGGATCGAGGCGACGTTCGCGCTGATGGCGACCTTCATCGGGATGCCCCTGGGCCTCTGGATGCTGGATCGTATTCCTCACGTTGTCTCTCTCAAGCGCTGAGCTCTGCCGAGCGATCAAGGTCGGCTCCCGAGCGTTGACGCTAGGCCCACGGATCCAGCACGATCTTGCCGCACCGGCGAGAGGCCGAGACCTCCAGGGCCTTTTGTACCCGGCTCATCGGAAAGCGGTGGCTGACGAGCAGGTCCAGCCGCTCTCCGGATGCGCGGATGACCTGCAGGATCCGGTTGAAGTCGTTCAGGCTGTAGTGCCACTGGCCGATCAGGGTCAGGCCTTTGCGGATCAGGTCGGGGCTGACGGTGATCGGCAGGGGCTCGTTACTTTCGGCAACGAAGCAGACACGCCCTTTGGGTCGGGTGGCATCGATGCACAGGCGCTGGGCCGCTACCACGCCGGCGCAGTCCACCGCACACGTGACGCCCAGGTGCTCCGGTGAGAGCGCGCGGATCTGCTGCACCACGTCTCCGTCGCGGGGATCCACGACGGCGTCGGCGCCCAGCAGCTTGGCGCGCTCGATGCGCCAGGGCTCCAGCTCGGCGACGATCACCCGGGCGCCTCTGAACTTGGCATTGATGATGGCGCCCTGACCCACCGGCCCGGCCCCGGTGACCAGGACGGTGTCGAAGGCGTCGACGCGCGCCGTCTGCATCGCCCCGAAGGTCGGGCCAAGCCCGCACCAGGCCATCGCGGCGTGCTCGTCGGAGATGTCGTCCGGAATGGTGGGCAGTAGCCAGTCGGCCCCCAGGCGGTACTGGGCGTAGGCCCCGGTGGGTTCGTGCTCCCCGGTGAACGCTGCGGCATCCGTCTGGTTCGGGCAGTGCAGGAAGTCACCCGCGCGGCAGTAGACGCAGCGACCACACGGG
>CAZYYC010000018.1:26943-30924 GCA_964650935.1 uncultured Anaerolineales bacterium | reverse complement strand
ACTGACGGGCGACTAGCCACGCTCTGAGGGCCTCGGCGACCTTGCGATCCGTCACCGCCATCGGTAGATCGTCGATCTCGTCGAGATCAGCCCACCTGAAGTCCTCGCATTCCAGACACTGCGGGTCTCCTGCCCTGAGTTCACAGATGAAGGCGTGGAGCGTGATGCTGAAATGGGTGTAGGCGTGCTCGACGACGACGAGTTCCTGCCCGACCTCGATCTCGATGCCCATCTCCTCCTGCAGCTCGCGCCTCAGGGCCGCCTCTAGGCTCTCGCCCGCCTCGCGCTTCCCGCCCGGAAACTCCCACATGCCGCCGAGCATTGCGTTGAGTCGCCGCTGAGCTACCAGGACCCTCAGACACACGCTGCCGGGTTCGCCACGCAGTGTGACGGCGGCGGCGACGTCGTAGTGGGGGATTGTCCTTCGTGGGGCGGGCGCGGGATAGGCTTCAGGATCCCCCTCCTTGCGACCCTGGCAGAGCTCCTGCCAGGGACAGAGCAGGCAGCGTGGTGCTCTTGGCGAGCAGAGGGTGGCGCCGAGTTCCATCAAAGCCTCGGTGAAGGCTCCCGGGGCCTCGCGGTCCATCCATAGGCCCACGATCTCCTCCAACTCGGCGGGCTTGGGCGTCTTGAGCCTCAACACGCGCGAGATCACGCGCCGCACATTTCCGTCGACGGCGGGCGCCGGGATGTTGAAGGCGATGCCGGCGATCGCCCCCGCCGTATAGGGGCCGATCCCGGGCAGCGCTTTCAGGGCCTGCACGTCCCTGGGCAGCTCGCCTCCGTCCTCGACGATGATCCGGGCAGCCTCGTGCATCGCTCGGGCGCGTCGGTAGTACCCCAGCCCTTCCCAGGCTTTAAGCACCGCCTCCAGGGGGCTCTCCGCCAGCGTCTGCACGTCGGGAAAGCTGGCGAGGAAGCGTCTGTAGTAATCGCGGACTGTGTCCACCTGCGTCTGCTGCAACATCACCTCCGCCACCCAGACGCGGTAGGGTGTGCGGTCGTGGCGCCACGGCAGGTCGCGGGCGTGGTGCGCAAACCAGGTCCGCAGGCGCCGCTGCGCCTCCTCGCGATGCTCGCTGAGATATGCTTGTCGTTCAGGATCCCGGGGCATAGGATGGGTGGGTTCGGCTACTGCGCGAGGGTCACGACGATGTTTGACGACGGCGGGGTCATATGTACCCAGACCCACGTTCCGGCGTCGCCGTCGTGGCTGTAGACAATGCGCGCGTCCTCCGGGGTCATAGGCGTGGTCCAGTCGAAGAGCCACCTTGCATCCAGGATGGCGAGGTTCACGCAGCCGTGGCTACGGGTGAAGCCGAAGCTGTTGTGCCAGTAAGCTGCATGGAGGGCATAGGCCCCGTTGAAGTACTGCGTCCACTCCACGTCCTCAAGATAATACCACGCCGCGCTGTCGGGCCCCACGTCCCGATTGCGCATCGGGGTTGAGGGGAGCTTTCCCCAGATGCGCGTGAGCCCGTTTGGGGTCCACGTGCTCGACCGGCCCGTCGAGACGAGGGTGGCAAAGACCATGCGCTCACCTTCATAGGCGGCCAGCGTCTGCTCGAAGGTGTTGATCTCGATCCACTTCTCGTCATTCCCGACGCCCTCGGGCACCGGGTGGACGTCGACGCGTGAGGTGACGGACTGCTCGACCCACTGATCGGGTCCCACCATATACCACAGCTGGGCGCCGACCGGCTCCTGGGCATACATCGTGATCAGGTCATAGCGTCGTAGCAGGCTCTGATCTCCCGGTGGGCCACCGGGCATAGCCGAGGTGTAGACGTCGCGGTTGATCCACCCAAAGGGATAGCGCGGCTGTTCGTTGAGCACGACGCCCGAGAAGCGTGAGGGTCGGCTGATGGCGAGGTGCTCAGCTCGGATGAACTCTTCCGGGTTGATCTCGTACCACAGCTCCCCATGGTAGTCCAGAGAGCCCATCACGGTGACCCAGTTGTCGCCGGCGAGGAACTGATGCACCGGAGGCAGGTCTGCAACGGCCTCCTCCGGATGATGGTAGGTAGCGGCAGGCAGCGCGCGGACGTAGGCGAAGGTGAAGGGCGTGATAGCGTCTTCGGCGGCCTCGATCTCCTCTACGTCAAGGGCCGGTAGCGGGTTGGGAAGCTGTGCGCGCAGGAAGGCGAGGCGCACCTGGCGTGCGCTGGGCCCGTAAGGCGGACAGCGAGAGGGATCACGGCGCATCATCTGCACCGTACAGAGATAGGCGCCTGAGCGGTCGTCCGAAAAGAGCGCCGTCCCCGAGATCGGGCCGGAGGCTGGGGCTGAGGCAGCCTCCGTCTGTGCGACCATGCCGATGATCGCGGCGATGCTGAGCACGAGGGCGAGGAACCGGCGAGCCGGCAGGTGCATAGGGTCGCGCGATGGCGCGTGGTGTGGTGTGGCTGTGTGGCTCGTGTCGAGATCGGACATGGCATCAGACTTTCCCGGCGGTGTTGGTGGTCAACATTATAACATGGATCCGCTTCTCGGTACGACCTCTGACGGCTCGGTGGGACGATTGCCTGTGATCTTCCGGGAAGCTCGCCGGTCCGTTGCGCGTGCTGATTCAGGCGCCGGGCGCCCTCGCTGCGTGGCGTGGGGTCTCATCCGGCTTCCCGGAAGGCGGTTACCACACGGGCCCTTGTCTGTCCCCGATACGTAACACACCTGTCTTGCCACCAAGTTCTTTGTACCCTATAATCGTACATGAACGTAAAGGTGGGCCATGGGCATCTTTTTTGAGGCGGTTCGGGTCATCGTCGAGTCACCCGGAGATCTCGTCTATTTCCTGGTGACGTTGTTCGCGCTGCAGCAGGCGCTCGTCGCTGCGTTGTCGGCGGATCGGCGCCTGTCCGAGGCCACGGCAGCCCGGCGATGGAGCTGGGCTGTCGGGGGCGTCCTGTCTGGGCGCATCGTCCTGATTGTGCTTGGGTTGCTTGCCGGCGTGGGGCTGCTCCCATCCGCGCTGGTCCTGCCGACCTTCGAGCGCTGGCTCATCATCGCTGCTGCGCTGACCTTGGCCTGGGCCGCGCTCTCCGGTCCCCTTACTCAAACCTGGCACACGCCCGCTCTGCTGGGCCTTCTCGGCGTAAGTTTGCTCATCTACGGTTACGACACGCTCGCTCGCCTGATCCCGGCTGTCCTGATTCCCCTTCCGGGAGCCGGCTTCTTGTGGCAGCAAGTCGGCGTGCTGTTAGCTCTTGGCCTGGCTCTCGGCCTGCTCGCTGTGCAGCGTCCCCCCGAATGGGAATGGGGCGTGGGCGTGCTGTTCTTCTGGGTACTCGGAACCGTGGCTCAGCTGTTGTGGCGCGATCCCCTGACTACGATCGATGGGTGGCAGCGTCTTGCTTCCCTGGTGGCCCTGCCGCTGCTCTCGATCTTCGTCCATCGACAGGTGATGGCAACGGAGAGTGTAGGTACGCCTGAAACCGAGCTCTCGGCTGCGCTTCCGCTCCTGGACGTAGTCCAGAGCATCGGACGGGCCAGAGATCTGGACTCCACCCTGATCGTTGCCTCAAGCAAGCTCGCAGGCCTGCTGGAGGTTGAGATGTGCGCGCTTGCACTGCGCGATGAGGACGCTCCCGATACGCTGCGTGCTGTGGCCATTCATCCGCCGACGGCGGTGCAGCTCGACCCGCCACGCCTGCGCTTGGAGGATTACGAGGGCCTGCGTGTCGCGATGGCGGAGCGGAGTGTGGAGACGGCCTCGCCGGCTGATGCAGCATGGCTGTCGCCCCTCTATGCGGCTCTCGGCCTAGATACACCTTCCCCGCTGGTTGTCGCTCCCCTGCGCCATCAAGGCGACACGCTCGGCTTGATGCTCCTTGGAGATGCCGAGGGGGACCGCCTATGGGGCCCGGCATCGCGACGGCGTGCGGAGCGCCTCGAAGGCGCCACGCTGGTTGCGGGTCTCATCGCTGAAGCCATCGTGCTGTCGCGCCGGGCCATGCGCCCGTCGCCGGGCGAGCGCCTGCAGCC
>CAZYYC010000018.1:23853-26843 GCA_964650935.1 uncultured Anaerolineales bacterium | reverse complement strand
CCATCGTGCTGTCGCGCCGGGCCATGCGCCCGTCGCCGGGCGAGCGCCTGCAGCCAGGCGAGCGCCTGCAGCCGGGTGAGCACACGCGACTAGGTGGCGGCGATGCGGTGGTCTTGGATCAGAAGAAGCTCGCGGAGATCGTCGAGGGCGCCAAACAGCAGATTCGCGCGCTCAATGCCCGTGTGCGATCGTTGACGCAGGAGATCAAGGCGCGCGACGAGGAGCTGCTCACGCTCAACCGTGAGTTGAAGGCGCACGCGGCGAAGCCGTCGGAGACGGAGCTGGCGATTTGGCAGAATGAGGTCCGCGAGCTGATCGAAGAGCGTGAAAGCCTCCACGGGACGATTGAGACCCTGGCAGAGGAGCGTGATCGCTTGAGTTGCGAACTGATCGCGCTGCGTGAGGGGTTGGAGCAGAGCGAGGCCCAGGAGGGCACGCCGGACCCGGCGGATGTGACGCCGAGTCACCCGGATGTCTCTACGGAGATGGACGGGAGATGGGCTCTGTCGCCGATGATGGACGCGATGATGGACCACGGTTCGGTCGGGCTGGTCATCGCCGACGAGGATGGGCATATCCTCATGGCGAACGGGCCTGCACGGCGAATCCTCCGTCTGCCGTCCGATGATGTCGTCGGCCTTCACGTCGATGGCCTGGCCTCTGATAACAGCTGGCACGAGACCGTGAGGGGACTCCTGGCACGCTCTCGAAATGGCCGCACGCAGCGGGCCGAACTGAGCTTGCCGTTGGACACGGGCTCGATTGAGGCGGAGCTGACCGCGCTCTACGGACGTGACGGCGAGGTAGGGGGGCTCGTTATCGCGTTGCGCTCTGCCGATAGCGACGCGGACTGGCACGAGTCGATGGTCAACCTCGCCAGTGAGTTTCGCACGCCGATGACGGCGATCACCGGCTATACCGAGCTGCTCTTGGGAGAGCAGGCGGGTATCCTCACCCGCATGCAGCAGCAGTTCCTGCAGCGGGTCAAGGCCAACGTTGAGCAACTAAACCACCTGCTGAACGATCTCAATCAGCTGGCTGCGCCCGATAACCGGCGTGTGGAGCTCTCACCTCAGCCGGTCGATCCCGTCGACATTATTGAGGAAGCCGTGATGGGCCTCTCAGCTCGCTTCCGCGAGCGCAAGTTGGCGGTGCAATTGGACCTCCCGGCGGATCTGTCCCCGGTGAGGGTCGATCGCGATAGCTTCTATCAGATCTTGCTGCGTCTCTTGACCAACGCCGCGCTTTGCTCACAGGAGGGCACCCAGGTAGTCATCCGTGCCGAGGAGGCAGCTTTCTCCGAGGAGGGACGCCACCTGCGCGTGTCCGTCATCGACACCGGGGGTGGGATTGCTCCTGAGGACTATCCGCGTGTCTTCCGGCGTTTCTATCGGGCCAGCCAACCCCTGGTGGCGGGAATGGTCGAGACCGGTGTCGGTATGGCGGTGGCTAAGACGCTGGTTGAGGCGCACGGTGGGCGCATCTGGGTCGAGAGCGAGGAAGGTGTGGGGAGCACCTTCAGTTTCCTGCTCCCCGTGGATGCTGCGGAGACGGGCGCTCAGACCAGGGCTCAGTCGGCTCGAGTTCATGATCGTAACATGTCGTGATCGTGGATGGCGCGTTGGAGGGCGGAGCTGTGGGTAGGCCGATCTGGCGCCTGGTACGGGTGATCGGAGCCGGCGCCCTCGTGCTTGCGGTGGTGCTCGGCACGATCTGGCTCTCGCAGGCCGATATCCTGCCCCTGATCCCGGGTGATCGGGAGATGCGCGAGTTGCTCGCGCAAGCAACGCCCACCCTTTACCCGACTCTCTTGCCGGCGACGTCTACGCCGCCGCCCACGGCGGCGTCGCCTGGTCCGGACGCGTCCGGCGTTGTAGCGCAGACGACACCGTTGGTCGAATCCCTGACCCCGGAGGCTTCCCCGACCCTCGAGGCGACGACGGTCGAGCCGACACCATGCGTGCCGCCACAGGGCTGGGTGGCTTACACCGTGCAGGAAGGTGATACGCTCTACAGCCTGGCGCAGTCGAGCAGTACGAACCTGCAGGGGTTACTACAGGGCAACTGCCTGGATGAAGCGCTCGAGCTCCAGGCGGGGATGCGTCTCTATCGTCCTGTGGTGGCTCAGGCGACTGCGACCCCATCCGAGGTCTGTCGTCGTGGCCCGCCGGGGTGGTCCGTTATTGTTGTGCGTCCTGGGGAAACCCTTCACGCTCTTTCGATACGCTATGGGACCACGGTCCGTGCGCTTCAGAGCGCGAATTGTCTGAGCTCAGATCTGATCATGGCAGGGTATCCCCTCTACGTACCGCCTTGGATCGTGGTACCCCCCACGCCGCCGCCGACGATCATCTGGTGGACGCCGACGCCCATGGTGACGGATACGCCTGCCCCTACCCCGACGGCGACCCTGACCGAGGTCCCGACGATGACGCCGACGGCGACGCTGACCCCGTCGCCCACGCCCACGCCGACGGAGACGCCGGTGTTGATCCCGACCTGGACGCCGTGGCCCTCAGCGACCCCCACAGCTGAGCCGACGCTGCCGCCGACAAGCACGCCGGAGCCCACGCCTACACTGACGGGGACCGAGGTGCTTCCCTCCGTCACCCCAACGCCGACTGTTGAGACGGTCGAACCCGAGTCCTGACGAGCCCCCCACTAAAGCCGGCGGCCCGGATGTCGCTTAACGACATCCGGGCCGCACTCTCTATCCCGTACGTTGGATCGGTGCTAGCGTTTCTCCCACTTCACCGCGTCGAAGCCGATGAGACGGGTGCGATAGGGCTCGTAGGTCACGTCGGCGAGCGAGACATAGTCGTTGCTCGTCCCCGCGAACCGGAAGGTGCCCAGAGAGACCCAGCGTCCCCCATTGGCCGATTGGTTGATGATGCGCAGGGTGTAGCCACCGGCGTGGCGCACCCAATAGCGGGCCTGCGCCGTCGTCGTATAGCGATCGGGAACGTAGACGAAGACCTCGTACCACCCCG
>CAZYYC010000018.1:7946-23843 GCA_964650935.1 uncultured Anaerolineales bacterium | reverse complement strand
ACCAGCGGGCCCAGTTGTAGTTGGGTTGGGTTGAGTAGTTGTTGTAGGTCCACGTCAGCCGTCCGTTGTATCCCTCGGCGACGGTGCGCCAACCGGCGGCAGCACCGCCTTGGACGAACCCGGGATCGACATCATCCACGATCACGGTGCCGGCAACCGGTGGGACGGGCGTGGGCGAGACGGCGCCCGAGGTCCACGAGAGCTTGGCCGTCGCGAGACCCGTCTTCTCGAAGTACTGCAGCTCGATGGTGATGGGGCCGCCCGGTAGGTAGATCAGCCCGCTGTACGTGGTCGCCGCCTGCTCATACCAGGCGTCCACCAGCAGGTGGCCATTGACCCACAGGCGCGCGCCGTCATCCACCGTGAGCTGGAACGTGTAGTGTCCTGCCGGCAGGTTGATGCTCTGCGTCCAGCGTGCCGAGAAGTTGTCGTTGTTGATCGTGCCCGCCAGCGGTGAACCGGTGCCCCACTCGTAGTTGATCGCTGCCTCATTCCTGACGAGGGCCGGCGTGCCCCCCAGGGTGGTGTTGTTGAAGTACTCAGCGCGCCAGTTGCCGGTCGCGGGTACTTGGTCCTTGAGATGCCACTGGACCTTGATCAGGGCGACCCCTGTCTGCTCAAAGTATTCCACCTTGATCAGATGGTGTCCTGCCGTCAGATAGACATCGGCGGTGTAGGTCTCCGGCGGGTGGACCGTCCACTTGTCAAGGATCAGCTTGTCGTCCACCCAGATACGGACACCGTCATCACTCGTGACGGTGAACTGGTAGGTGCCGGCTGTCACGTCGATGTAGCGGGTCCAGCGTGCCGAGAAATTGTCGGCGTTGACCACGCCCGGCTGCGGGGAGTTGACCCACCAATCGTGATCGATATTGGCCTCCGCTCGGGTCAACACCGGTGTGCCTGAGAGGCTGGTGTTGTTCCAGTAGCTGGCCTGCCAGGTCGGATCGGAGTGCTGCGGGGTGATCGGGCCTTGCGCCAAAGCGGGAGCGGCAAGTGCCAACAGCATGCCCATTAAGAGCCCTAGAATCGTTATACGCCTCAACATCGTCATTGCCTCCTTACGTGCATTTGGGCTTGTCAGCCTCACGCCGTGATCGACAGAGATCCCGTCGGAGGCCACTGACTTATGGACGAAGCGTGCGGCAAGGAAGTTCCACAGGTCCACCATCATGATCGCACGTGATCGGTTACCCGTGGGTTACGATATCGTGACGTTTGTCGGCTATCCGGGTCGCCCTCTCACCGGCGACCCGGACAACCGGGGGGTGCGCTTAGGGCTGTAGCTGAAACGAGGCTAAAATCTGGTCCATCTCGTGTCGGATGGCTTCCGACAGCTCGATCTCGTCGTAAGGGATCTGCTCGGGGTCTTCCGTAAGGGCGATGTAGAACTCAAGATCGTCAACCTCGTGGGTCACGAAGATCATCTTCAACTTGTCCTCGTGGACCAACACGTTGCGATGGACGAGTTGCTGCATGAAGCTCGCCATCCCGGCCTCCATGATGAGGCCTTCGGGCGTGGTCTCCGGGCCTAAGGCGTACGAAGTGCCGGTCTGCTTGACCTGGACCGTCAGCAAATAGGTCTCTTTGCTGAGCAGCACCACCGGCGCCCCAGGAGATGTGATGGTCTCGCTGACCGTCCAGGTTGCAGGGTAGCGAAAGGTGAACCCCGGTACCAAGTCGTGATTTTCGTAGGTCGCCCACTCCGGATAGAGATCGATAGCCTCAACCCCGTCGGTGCGGGTGATTGAGCCCAGGATCTCGGCGAACGTCTCGTGCGCCGCCTCGGGAATTGAGCTCTCCTCGTAGGTCAACGCCTCACCGATCTCCTGCATGCGGATGAAGAACTCCAGATCGAGGAAGCGCTCTCCGACGAAGACGGCCTTGTCCTTCTCCTCGTGGCGCAGGACGTAGACGGGGAGCGCACGATCGAGCAGTCTCACCGCGTCCCGCTCCTCGATCTCGCCCTCGGGCAGGCTCTCCGAACCCAGCGCCGTGGCCTGTTCGGGGTGCTTGAACTCGATCAGGATCTCGATGCTTCTCCCTTCCTCCGCTGAGGGCCCTGTCAGCCTCACCCCATCCGCTACGGCCTCGCCCTGGTCGGTGTCCTCGCGATCGGTGAGGAGGTCAATGGACCACGTGGGCGGAAAGCTGAAACCGAAGCCGTGGGCTGCATCGACGTAGCGCGCCCAGTCCTCGGGTGCCGCTGTCGTCGGCTCGGGCGTTACAGTGGGTTCGGGCGCGTCGGCTTCCTCAGGTGTCGCGGTCGGCAACGGTGTCGCCTCTGCCTCCTCAGGCACATCGGTCGGCGTCGGTTCCTGTGTTTCCGTGGGCGGTGCGACCGTCGCCTCTGCCGTCGCCTCAATCGGCTCGTCTTCAGGGGGCAGGAGAGGGGGCGGCGTCTCCTGCGCACCGCAGGCGCTGATCAACGCGCCCATCACGATGAGGCACATTGCCGCGCGGTGGATGACCTTCGATCGTCGTCGTTTGATCATCTTCTCCTCCTTGTGAATGGACGTCAGTATAGGTGCATTCGCTCACGTGACAATCAGCAAGATGCGCGGAAGGTGGTTCCGACGCTGATATTCGATCGCCCTGCGGCGGGCCTTCCCTGAAGGTGTCGGTCATGATACAATCTTGCCTTGTGTTGATGATCCAAGAAACCCTATCGAGGCAGTCGCGTGACGCATCCAAGACAACCTGAATCAACCTATGCTATCGATCTGCAGCCCGTCGGCCGACGGGCCCTCGTTTCCGCAAGCAGCACGTTGCTTCACGCGGCACAGGATGCCGGTGTGGAGATCGCCGCTGTCTGCGGTGGCGCGGGCTCGTGTGGCAAGTGTCGCGTGCAGTGCATCACAGGCGAGCTCAGCCCACCGACCCCTGAGGAGCGGCGCTTTTTGGATGAGGATGAACTCAAGGCCGGCTACCGCTTGGCATGCCAGGCGCGGCCCCTGAGTGACGTCAAGATTAACATCCCCCCGGAGTCGCTTAGCACGCCCCAGCGCCTTCAGGTTGAGGGACAGGAGACGGAACTGACGCCGGATCCGGTCATCGATGTCGTCGATATCGAGCTGACGCCGCCCACCCTGCACGATCTCCGCGCCGACACGGTGCGCCTGACCGATGCCCTGGCAGCGATGGAGATCTCGCGCCCCTTCTTCGGACAGCCGGTGCTACGGTCGTTGGGCACCCAGTTGCGGGCCCAGGACTGGACGGCGCGCGTGGTCCTCCGCCGGCAGGAGCCCCTGTCCGGCTATCCCAAAGTCAGGCCCTGGCTGGAGGTGGTCGCAATGCTGCCGCGCCGGCGGCCTGTCGTGGGGTTGGCTGTGGATATCGGCACCACCAAGATGGCGGCCTATCTGGTCGACCTGGACACGGGACACACGCTCGCGATGGATGGCGTGATGAACCCCCAGATCGCTTACGGTGAGGACGTCGTCAGCCGGATCGCCTACGCCAATACTCATTCCGACGGACGGCAGGTACTGCAGCAGCGCCTGATCGCCGGACTGAACGACCTCATTGGAAAACTCTGCAGCGGCGCCGGGATCGATCGGGATCAGGTGGTGGATGCGGTCGTGGTGGGCAATACCGCGATTCATCATCTCTTTGCCGGGCTACCGGTGGAACAGCTGGGGGCCTCTCCTTATGTGGCGTCGGCGAGCGAGCCCCTGGACATCGATGCTGAACATCTGGGGTTGGCGCTGACGCCTGGGGCCAAGGTCTACTTGCCGCCGAACATCGCCGGTTACGTAGGCGCTGACCACGTGTCGATGTTGCTGGCGACCGAGGCCTGGCGGGCGAACACGCCGACGATCGCGCTCGACATCGGGACCAACACGGAGATCAGCCTCGCTGTCGATGGGCGGCTGCTGAGCTGCTCCTGTGCCTCGGGCCCGGCTTTCGAGGGCGCCCACATTCACGCCGGTATGCGCGCGGCACCGGGTGCGATCGAGTATGTTCAAATCATGCGCGAGCGCGAGCCGTCCGGCGAAGGTGAAGCGACGCCGGGTCTTCGCCGGGTGCGCACCATCGGTAACCGCCCGCCGGTGGGCATCTGTGGCTCCGGCATTCTCGACGTTGTGGCGGAGTTGCGCGCAGCGGGCATCGTGGGGCCGACGGGGCGTATGAAACAGGACCACCCCTGGGTTGTCCCGTGGGAGGGAGGCGGGGCCTTCCGGCTGGTGGATCGGGCCGAGACCGGCAACGGGCATGATCTGCTCGTCACGCGGCGGGATGTCAACGAGATCCAGTTGGCCAAGGCTGCCATCCGTGCCGGCGTTGATGTCCTGCTCAATGAGGCCGGGCTGAGCTACGATCAGGTGGGTGAGTTCGTCGTGGCCGGCGCCTTCGGTACCTACCTCGACCTGAAGAGTGCACTTCGCATCGGCATGTTCCCGCCGATTCCGATTTCGCGCTTCAAGCAGGTCGGCAACGCCGCCGGGACCGGCGCACGACAGATGCTCGTCTCGGCTTCCCGGCGGCGCTTAGCCGAGACCATTAGCGAGCGGGTGCACTACATTGAGCTGACGGCGCATCCCAGCTTTGCGGATATCTATATGTCAGCGATGGTGCTTTGAGATGACGAAGACAGGTGTTGAAGAACGTCCGATTGTCGGTATTACGCTGGGCGATATCGCGGGCATCGGTCCCGAGGTCGTCGCCAAGGCACTGCGCCATCCCGAGGTCTACCGGCTCTGTCGCCCGCTGGTGATCGGAGACGCGCGTGTCGCCGAGTTGGGTGCACTCAACGTCAGCGACACGCTGCCGGCAGAGGGTGGCGCGTGGCCCAACGTCGACTGGCCCGCGGATGAGGCGTTGTTGCTCGACCTGCACAACGTGGATCCGGTTGAGGTGGCGCTCGGCGAGATCTCCCCGGTTGCTGGGCGCGCGGCCGTGGACTACGTGTTGCGCGCCGTCGAGCTGGCCCAAGCCGGCGCAATCGCTGCGGTTGCCACGGCGCCGCTGAATAAGGAGGCGATGCGCCTCGCCGGCTATGACTACATCGGCCACACGGAGATCCTGGCAGATGTCACCGGTACAGCCCGTTGCACCACGATGTTAGCCACGCCGGGGCTGCGCGTCACGCACGTCACACGCCACATCCCCTTCCGTGAGATCGCTGATCGAATCACGACCGAGCGTGTCTTGGAGACCATCGTGGTCACACACGAGGGCATGCGCGATCTGGGCTATGATCGCCCCCGGCTGGCGGTCGCCGGCCTCAACCCCCACAACGGCGAGGGGGGGATGATCGGGCGAGAGGAGATCGATGCCATCGCTCCCGCGGTGGAGGCGGCGAGGCGGATGAAGATGGAGGTCGCCGGCCCGATCCCCGCCGATTCGGTTTTCTTCCAGACCATTCGGGGTGACTATGACGTCGTGGTCACGATGTATCACGACCAGGGCCACATCGCCGTGAAAACGCACGGCTTTGAGCAATCGATCACGATCACGCTTGGCCTTCCCATCATCCGCACCTCGGCCGACCATGGTACGGCCTTTGATATCGCGGGTAAGGGCGTGGCCTCTGAGGACAGTATGCTGGCTGCGATCATCGAGGCTGCACGGATCGCGCAGCGTCGTGCGGCGCGTTGACAGGTGGTGTGAGATCTCGAGCCCACTGTAAGGCATTTGTAACACACCATGCCATTGTTTTCTCTGTGATTTGACTCTAGACTAAGAGCAGGGAGAGAAGTCCACGGCGGACGTCCCTGCGTGTCGTGGGCGTCACCGTGATCGACGGGGTCTGATGAGATAGGGGTCAACGGTACTGAGATGGCGGAAGCGACGGTCGATGTCTCGGATCGCACGATCCTGATCGTGGATGACTCACCTATGAGTCTGCGTCTCCTGACGCACATGATGACGATGCACGGTTACCGGGCCGAGGCGGTGAGCGGCGGGCGCGAAGCCTTGGACTATGCCTATGCCTCGCCCCCCGATCTCGTGCTTCTGGACATCATGATGCCTGACATGGATGGCTACGAGGTCGCCGAACGCCTGAAGGCAGATGATCGGACCCGCGATATCCCCATCATCTTCATCAGTGCGCTCAATGACGACCAGAGCAAGGTCAAGGCCTTCACCGCAGGCGGCGTTGACTACGTCTCGAAGCCCCTCCACGTCAATGAGATCATCGCTCGCGTCGGCACGCATCTGCGGCTGAGAGCCGCCTCTCAGCGTCTGCAGCGTCAGTTGGTGGAGCGTGAGGAGCTCATCGTCGAGCTCGACACGCTTAACGATCAACTCAGGGAGGAGATCGAAGAGCGCGAGGCCGCGCAGGCAGCCCTGCAGCAGGCGCTGGCGGAGACGGAGGCGCTCTATCGCATCACCCGGTCGTTGATCGCCTCGGAGGATATCCCCGACATGCTGCACAGCGTGACGGAGAGTGCTGCCCAGGTGCTGCCGGCGGATCGCGTGACCGCGGTGGTGGTGGATCCGGCTGCCGAGGCGGTGACGGCCTTTGCCACCGGCGGGCCCGGTGCCGCGACCGTCGAGGAGCCCACCTTTGCCGAGGTGATGGATGGTCTGGCGGGTTGGGCTATTCAGCACGTTCAGCCGATTGTCTCCCCCAAGGGTCAGTGTGATCCGCGGGAGAGCCCTGCAGCCCGTCGTCGGCGGGAGGCGACGGCGTGCGGTGCGATCCTGGTCGCTCCTCTCTGCTTTCAGGACCGCATGATGGGCGCGATGACCGCGATTAACCGTCCCGACGGACCGGACTTCGACCAACAGGACTTGGCACAGTTGAACGCGATTGCGGGGCAAGCGTCCGTCGCGTTGGCCAATGCCCAGCTCTCGGATGAGACGGCATATCTCAAGGAGTTCAATGAGGACATCGTCCAGGGTGTTGCCGAGGCCATTCTCTTGCTCGATATTGAGGGCAAGATCACCTTCGCCAACCCGGCGGCGGTTGAGATGCTCGGCTATGCGTTTGAGGATCTGCTGGGACGTCCGTGGGCCGACCTTGTCTCCGCCGCCCCCGCTCGCGATGACGCGACCCGGTCGATAATCGAAGGCGAAGAAGCTCCTGCAGCAACGGCGCGCTTCGAGAGTGTGCTGCTGGGCAGTGAGGGACAGCTGTTGCCCGTCTTGGCGAGTATTCGTCCCCTCTATCGGGAGGAGGGTGTTCAGGGCAACCTCGTGGCCCTGACCGATATCACCGCGATCAAGGAGGCGCAGGAACAGCTGCGCCGCTACGCTTCGGATCTCGAGGCTCAGAATGCGGAGCTGAACGCCTTCGCCCACACAGTGGCCCACGACCTGCGCAGCCCGTTGACCGGTATCATCGGTTTCGCCGATCTGCTTCAAGCTGTGGTGAGGCAGCGGCAGGATGCCGAGATCGAGGGCTACGTGGAGTATCTCCTCCGCAATAGCCTCAAGATGAACAACATCATCGATGAGTTGCTCTTGCTCGCCAGCGTTCGCGAAGTGGATGAAGTGGATGTGCGTCCTCTGAACATGGGCGGTATCGTGACTGAGGCACAGCGTAGGCTTGATTTCCTGATCGACGAGTACGGGGCTGAGATCTACGCTGCTAACGGCTGGCCCGCTGCCATCGGCTATGCCCCATGGGTGGAGGAAGTGTGGGTCAACTATCTCAGCAATGCAGTGAAGTACGGGGGACGCCCGGACGATGCCATACCACCTCGTATTCACCTGGGCTTCGATGAGGCCAACGGCGATGGTCAGGTCAAGTTCTGGGTTGTCGACAATGGGGCAGGGCTGACCTCTGAGCAGCGCGAGCAGCTGTTCACGCCTTTCGAACGTTTGCACAACGTGCGTGCCGAGGGCCATGGGCTGGGGCTCTCCATCGTGCGCCGGATTCTTGAGAAATTGGGTGGCAAGGTCGGTGTTGAGAGCGCGCCGGGTGAGGGGAGCCGCTTCTATTTCACCCTGCCCCGTGCCTGAGATATCCAGGGAGGTGGGTCCGTGGCGGTAAGCGATCTGGCAGGACGACGGGTGCCCCGTGAGCTGTTGGTCAACGTCCCCCGGTTGGTGGCTTTGTACTACGTGACCCATCCCGACCCCCAAGAGCGTGGTCAGCGGGTCTCGTTTGGGACCTCGGGCCACCGCGGTTCCTCGCTGCAACAGAGCTTCAACGAGGCCCATATCCTGGCGACAGCCCAGGCGGTCTGCGAGATCCGCAAGGAAAAAGGGGTCACCGGACCGATGTACGTGGGTATGGACACCCACGCGCTCTCCGAGCCGGCGCTCTATACCGCCGTCGAGGTCTTCGCTGCCCATGCCGTCGAGATCATGCTCCAGCAGGGCCTGGGCTACACGCCCACGCCTGCCATCTCGCACGCCATTCTCACCCACAATCGAGGACGCACGGTGGGGTTAGCCGACGGCGTCGTGATCACGCCTTCCCACAATCCCCCGAGCGATGGCGGTTTCAAGTACAATCCTCCCGAGGGCGGTCCTGCCGATGCTCAGACCACGCGCCGTATCGAGGCGCGGGCTAACGAGATCCTGGAGAACGACCTGCGGGAGGTCAAGCGCATCCCGTGGGCTCGGGCCATGAAAGCTGCCACAACGCACGACCACGACTATATCAGCTCCTACGTCGCTGATCTGCGGTATGTCCTGGATATGGACGCTATCGCGGGCTCAGGTCTGAAGTTGGGCGTCGATCCGCTCGGGGGAGCTACCGTGGGTTTCTGGGAGCCGATCGCTGAGACCTATGGGCTTGACCTCGAACTCGTCAACCCGGCGGTGGACCCCACTTTCTCGTTTATGACCGTCGATCACGATGGACAGGTCCGGATGGATTGCTCCTCACCTTATGCGATGGCGAGCCTGATCGCGTCCTGCCGTGGCTCGGGAGGCGAGGCGCGGTTCGACATCGCCTTCGGCTCGGACCCCGATGGTGACCGGCATGGCATCGTGACGCCCGGTTTGGGTCTTCTCAATCCCAACCACTATCTGTCGGTCGCTGTATCGTACCTGTTCCGCCATCGCGATGGCTGGGGTGAGGACGTCGCGGTGGGCAAGACGCTGGTCTCGAGCTCGATCATCGACCGCGTGGTCGCCGACCTAGGACGGCGCCTGGTCGAGGTCCCGGTCGGCTTCAAGCACTTTGCCCCGGGGCTTTACGCCGGCTCCCTAGGCTTCGGCGGCGAGGAGAGCGCCGGCGCCTCGTTCCTGCGCCGGGACGGCAGCGTGTGGACCACCGATAAGGATGGGATCATTCTCAGCCTACTCGCCGCGGAGATCACCGCCACAACCGGGCGCGATCCGGGCGAGCATTACAAGGCCCTGGAGGAGCGCTTCGGGCACGCCGTCTACGCGCGCCTCGATGCTCCGGCGACCCATGCCCAGAAGGCTGTGCTGTCCGACCTCTCTCCCGAGCAGGTCACCGCCCGGTCGCTCGCGGGTGAGGAGATTGTCGCTAAGTTGACGCGCGCGCCGGGCAACGATGCCCCCATCGGTGGGCTCAAGGTCGTCACCGAGAACGGGTGGTTCGCCGCCCGTCCCTCAGGCACCGAGGAGATCTACAAGATCTATGCCGAGAGCTTCAAGGGCGAGGATCATTTACTGCGCATCCAGGAGGAGGCGCAGGCCATCGTCGCTGAGGCGTTCAGGGACGCGGGTATGTAGGGTGCTTGATCGGGCGGGGCTAAGCGTATTACTGGATCACCACGGTGACGCCGACCTCCGCCCAGTCGTAGAGCGTCTTCGCGGCAGGGATGCCCAGGATGATGCAGCCGAAGGAGGCGGGGCGACCTAGTGAGCCCTCCCAAAGCCGATTACCGCCGGCGAGGATCGGCAGCTCGTGGAAGCCGTTGAGCACGCCGCCGCCGGCGGGGTAGACCGCGATAAAGTAGGGCATCCATAGATCCCACTGTGAGGCGTACGATTCCTCGTACTTACCCAGCACCTGGAAGGTCCCCGCGTGGGTGGGTGAGTCCTTGATTCCCGTAGAGACCACCCATTCCCACAAGAGCTGCCCGCCTTCATAGACGTACGTGCGCTGCGCATCGAGGTCGACGACGATTTTCTTCCCCGGCACCGGCATGTTCGGCGTGAGGATGTCCTGCGAGGGGATGCGGATCTGCTGCCCGACGAAGAGCCGGTCGATATCGATGTCGCGGTTGGCCTCGGCGACCAGGCCCGGCGGCATGCCGAACTTCGCCGAGAGGCTCGTCATAGTATCGCCTGAGACCACAGTGTAGGTGCGCTCCGGATGCGTGAGGTAGACCCACATCGTGCTGTTGGTCTCAGGGGCCTCGAAAGAGGCAAAGATCCGACCGGCGACCTCATCGAACCGGAAGCCACGTCCATCGCCCATCCCCTCGGCGAGAGCGACGAGCGTATCGCGGATGGCATACTGGTTCACGTCAACGGCGGGTCTGCCTCCCTCACCGGGCACCAGATACAGCCACGTGGCGATCTCGTCGCGCCCCAGCGTCCAACGCAGGGTCTCCTCCGTCAGCACGTCGTAGGCCATCAACGTGATCCGGCGTGAGATGAGGGCTTCGGCGTCGTTGATCACGTTCCCGGCATCCAGCTCAGCCGGCGTGATGACCTCAAAGGAGAGGGGGACCTCGACGCGATAGGGGCTGCCGCCGACCTCCCGCAGCCGTGTCAGCGTGGTGGGGATGTCCAACACGCGCCCGGTCGTGCCCGGCACGATGATGATCTCCCCTCCCACGAGCTCGATCGTGGGGTCCTCGGGCGGCTGTGAGACCTCCTGGTCCAGCTCCACCAGCAGCGCTCGTGCGGCCTCCGTGTCGAAGAGGAAGCGTGGCGCCACGTCGTGATAGCTGAGCCAGACCTCGGCCTGAGCACGCCACGACCCGTCGCGCCCGACGGCGTAGGCGGCGCTCGCGGTGCTCTGCGTATCGACCCTCAGGCCGCCCATTGACCAGGGGTAGGCCCATCGGCGTTCGCCGTCGGTTAGGACGAGCTGTCCGACGTCCAGTTGATCGGCGACCTCATCAAGGGCGGCTGCAGCAGCTGCCGGCGACTTGCCACCCAGATCGACGCCGAGGGCGTAGACGTTGGGATAGACGTGATCTCTATAGAGGCGCGTCATCCGCTGGACGAAGACCCAACCACAGAACGCCGTCAGGCCTACCAACAGGAGGAACAGGAAGAAGGTCAGGGCCGCCGCGGCAGCCTTGTTCGCCGTGCCACCGTGAGGCGACCGTGCCTCCCCGGATGCTCGTCGGGCGTCGGCAACCTGTCGCGTCCTCGTCGAAGGGCGTTGACTAGACGTGCCTGCCACCATCTGATTCCTCCCTTGCCATCGGATCCTCGATAGTATTGTAGCTCATTTTCTGCTTATTTACCAGCGCTTTTCCCCGCTGTCGCGGAGCGCTTAGCATGGGCCTCGGCCTTCTGGTCGTGCAGGGTCAGGACCTCGCTCTGGATCCTGGCGAGGTGGTCGCCGCGCAAGGGATACCAGTGCAGGATCAGCGCACCAAGCAACATCGCGACGCCCGGGATCAGGCCCATCAATACCTTGATTCCCCAGATCGCACTGGACGGCTGGTTGAGCGTCATCTGACCCTGGTTCGCCTCGCGCGTGATGAAGTGGGTCGTCTCGAGCACGAAGGGCATCAGCGCCAAGGCCAGCGACTGGGCCGGCTTCGTGAGCAGGGCGTTGACGCCGAAGAAGGCCCCCTCGCGCCGCACGCCCGAGCGGAGCTCGTCCTCGTCCGCCACCTGCGCGAAGAGCACGTTCGTCAGGGTCTGCGGCCCTGCCAGCCCGAAACCTGCTGCGATGAGGCAGAGCGGGATCAACGGAGTGGGAACGACCATCACCAGGGTCAGCGCGACCCCCGCGATGAGCAGGAGCAGTTGCTGCGCGCCGGCGACGCCTAGCCGGCGGCGGATCAGCGTGGTCACCGGCACGCCGATGATCAGCGGGACGAAGAGGCATGCGACGAGCAGCATAGCGTTGATCTGCAGCACGTAGTCGGCTGCGTAGAAGAGGGCCCCCAGCAGCAGCGACTGCATCAGGATCGACATGAAGTTCTGGGCGACCAGGATGAGGAAGGCGCGACTGGTGAACGTGTACTTCAACGCCGGTCCGAGCTTGAGGGGCTCGTCGTCGATGTGAAACTCCGGTCGTTCCCGTACCCTGAGCGTGGTGATGATGATCATCACTGCGCTGAAGACGCCCACCACGATCATCGACACCTGGAGCGGCAAGAAGGAGGGCGACGCACCGGCCTTGGGTCGGAAGAAATCCGGCACCACAAATCCCAGAATCATGCCCAGCAGGCCGAAGAGGGACGACGAGATCTGCAGCCCATTGCGCTCGGCATCCGACTCTGTGATCTCCGGCAACAGCGCCGAATAGGCCAGTCCGATGATCGTGTAGGCTGTGTCGTAGAGCAGCATCGTCGCCAACATCCAGATGAAGATCGATGTCTGGCCCGCTCGCTGTGGGGCGAACCAGACCAGGATGAAGGTCAGCGCTAGGAAGGGCGCTGTGTAGCGCATATAGGGAATGCGGCGTCCCAGCCGCGACTTCGTGCTGTCGGTGATGTAGCCGAAGAGCGGGTCGTTGATCGCATTCCAGATGGCGTAGATCGTCGAGGCGATGGCGATCCAGCGGGCCGTCAGGCCCAGATAGTCCTGGTAGAAGATGGGGAGGAGGGCGCCGTAGGTGCCCGAGACAAAGGCGGTGCCCAGGGCAGCCACCCCCCATTGCACCTTGTAGCCCAGGCTCAATCGGGTCCGGTTCGTCGTAGATGTTGCTTGCCTTGCTGTGGTGCTCATCCGCTACCTCCTGGCTAAGGTTAGCTCCGGGATCGCATCAGTTCGCGCAGCCGGCGCCAGTTGATGATCTGAATGCCCTGGGCCTCGGTGAAGGCCCGCACCTCATCCATCATAAAGGTCTCGTACTCTGCCACACGGGCCTGCCAGCCGTGCGGCATGATCGCCCGCAGCTCTGGGGTGTCCTTGGAGGGGTGGATGATGAGATAGGTCAGGCCCGGGTTCAGGCTCTCGAGGGCTTCTTGGACCCTTTCGAGATGCGTCGCGGGCCCGTCGAACACCGGCGAGCGGACATCGTCGAACATCGGCAACCCCTGCGCCTCGAGCGTGTCGACGAGCGTCGTGAGCGTATCCGCCAGACCTGCGTCCAGCCCGTGCGCTTCGAGGATCTCCGGCGTCACGCGGACAAGGAACGGAGGGATGCCGTGGGAGAGGGCGGTCTGAATGTAGCCCTCCAGGAACGTCGGATGGAAGACTGTGCCCATGTGGGTGTCGATGTGGGTCACGTCAATGCCGGCGTCCAGCGCGCGCTGGAGTTGGGTCTCGATTTCCCGGCGCACCGCATCAGGGCGCGCGTTGGCTTGTACTGCTTCCGTCGTCGTGGGCAGATAGCCGGCCCCGTCAAGCAGGCCCGAGGCCGGATCGCAGGTCGAGAGCGGTCCCCACCGGTAACCCGACTGCCACTCGCTGGTCAGCGTGATGTGCACGCCCATATCGACGCTTGCGGCGTGCTCGGTGCAGAACTTCGCCGTCGCGGGGAACCAGGGGCAGGGTACCATCACGGATCCCGCAGAGATGACGCCGTGCTCGCTGAGGTCGGCGTACGCGGTGAGCGAGGCCTGGCACATGCCGATGTCGTCGGTGTGGATCAGCACGGCACGATCACCGGATGACAGTCCAAGCGCCCTGAGCAGGGGATTGGGGTTCATCGTGAGTCCTTTCAGGCTAGATGATGTACAGAACAGAGCCTCGCGAAGGTCGTGGACACACACCCCACCACCAAAGCGAGGGTTGGGACGTGGGTGTGGGGATAAGGGCCGCCCGCGTTGCCACCACAGCCTGGCCTGGGCTGCCTGATAGGCCTCAAAGTACTCCATCCGGATCGTGTGCTCCCCCGGTTCAAGGCGTACGGTGGCAGATCGCGTGCCGCGCATGGGGCGCCAGCTGTTGATCACCAGCCGGTCGTTCACATAGACGCGTACACCGTCATCGGTCGTTGTCGTGACGCGATAGAGACCGCCCTCAAGGGCGAAGGTCCCCGTCCAGCGCACCGCGAACTGATCCCGCGGCAGCCCTTCCGCAGGAGCATTCCGACCCCAGTTGAAGTCGATGGCCTGATCGGTGCGGACCAGGGCCGGTGTTCCTGTCAGGTCGCGGGTTGCGAAGTACTCCCCGGTCCACGGGCCGAGCAACTGCACGGAGGACGGCCCACCGGTCGGTGGCTGAGGCGTGGGGGCCGGCGCGGGTGCCGTGGAGAAAGCATAGGTAGGTGAGGGAGGCATCGCCTGGGCTGCTGCGGCGCTGGCGGCGTAGTCCCACCAGAACTGAACGCTGGCGGATCCCGTGGCTTCGAAGTATTCGACGCGCAGCGTGTGGCGGCCCTCCAGCCAGTGCCAGTCCTGATAGTGCCACGTCAGCTCCTGAGGCTCCCAATGGTTCAGTCGCAGGTCGACGTCGTCGATCCACAGACGGATACCGTCATCGGAGCGCGCGTTGAAGCGATAGAGCCCCGGCTTCAAGTCGATCGTGCGGATCCATTGGACTGAGAAGTTGTCGCTGGGCATCCAACTCGCCGGTGCCCCCTCGCCCCAGTTGAAGTTGATCTCCGCGTCATCGCGGATCATCGCCGGGGCGCCCCGCAGGTGGCGATTGTCATAGTAGCGCCCCTGCCAACCCCGGAAATTGTCGATGCGGTTCCACCAGACATAGATCGCTGCCTCGCCGCCATCCTCGAAGTAGTCGACGACCACCTCGTGCTGTCCGGCGGGCAGGGTGATGTCACCGAAGTGCGTGTTGGGCAGCTGTTGCTTGGTCCACGCATCGACCACTCGGTGCCCATCGACGTAGATGCGAACGCCGTCATCTGCCGAGGCATAGAAGCGGTAGGTGCCTGCCTCAAAGCCGAGGGTGCGAACCCAGCGGGCCGAGAAGCGATCCGCAGCGACGCTCGGATGTGGGCTCCCCGTGCCCCAGTTGAAGTCGATGGCCGCGTCGCGGCGACCGTGTACAGCATTGCCCGAGAGGTTCGTGTTGTTCCAGAACTGCGCCTGCCACACCTCGCTGCTCTGCAGCCGCTCCCAGCCGACCTGCAGCAGCGCCATTCCCCAGCGTTCGTAGTATTCGACACGCACACGGTTGACGCCACCCGGGATGAAGTGGTCCGTTGTGTGCCACTCCGCTGCCTGGTCGGCCCAGCGGTCGATGATCAACACATCGTTGATCCAGAGACGGAGACCGTCGTCGGAGCGGTAGGTGAAGCGGTAGGTCCCGTTCTCGAAGTAGATGTCCTGCGTGAAGCGGGCTGAGAAGCCGTCCGCGGGGATGCCGCTCCCCGGGCTGCCTGTGCCCCAATCGTGATTGAGGCTCGCCTCGTAGCGGGTGAGGGCGGGCCCTCCGCTCAGGGTCGGGTTGGTGAAGTACTCGGCATACCAGCTCCCCTGTGCGGAGACCGGCATGGCGGCGCCGGCCAGGCCCCCCAAGAGGGTGATCACCATGACGATCGCCAACTTTGCCATCATCTGCCTGCGCATACATTGACCTCCTGCTCTCGCTTTGTATCTATTATAGTGTGTTCTCTACGGCTACGGTAGGTCGTCAGTGCGCGACGCCTGTACCGACCTTGTTACGCTCGTACCTCTATAGACGTCGGTCCCCGCGACAGGGTTCCCTCGCGTTGATCTACCCTCGCTTCCGGGAAGCTCGCAGAGCCTCCCTCGCTACAGAGAGCGTGCCGGACGCCCGATCCCGCACAGCACGACGAGCCTTCGAGCTTCCCGGAAGATCGTTCCTCACTCCTCCGTTTTGACATGTCAGTTGTCTGACATATAATGGGGGTGGAGGCTGGTATGGACCTGGACGATCTTCCCAAGGTGCGTTCGACACGTGAACAGGTCGAGGTCGCGCTCTCCCGGCTGCTGATGCAACATCGACCGGGAGATCAAC
>CAZYYC010000018.1:0-7846 GCA_964650935.1 uncultured Anaerolineales bacterium | reverse complement strand
CAGGTCGAGGTCGCGCTCTCCCGGCTGCTGATGCAACATCGACCGGGAGATCAACTGCCGCCGGAACCCGAGCTGGCGCAGCAGCTGGGTGTCTCCCGTCCCACCTTGCGCGACGTCCTGCGCAGCTTCGCCGAGCGCGGGCTCTTGGTTCGTCGTCAGGGCGTGGGCACCTTCGTCGCCACACGACTCCCCGTCGTGGAGGCAGGGTTGGAGGTGCTGGAGAGCCTTGAGCGCATGACGGATCGACTCGGATTGCGGACGCAGATGGCCCACCTAACGGTCACCGAGCGTCCGGCGACCGACCGGGAGCTTGCCGGTCTCGGTCGCGACGAACCCACTACGGTCTTGGTCGTCGATCGCGTAATCGGTATTGAGAACGCTCCGGCAGACGAGGGGATGAACGAACAGGCGCCGGGGAGCGTTCGCCCCATCGCCGACCTCAGGGACGTGGTCCCGACCGAGTTCCTCAGTAGGGACGATCTCGATGACGGCTTCCGCGGTTCGATCCTCGACCTCCTCCTCGCCCGCGACGCGTCGGCTCTCAGCCTCTCCAGGACGCAGATCCTGACGGAGCCGGCTGGGTTCCGGCGGGCGGCGCGTCTGGAGGTGGACGCCGCGGACCCGCTCTTGGTGTTGGTGGCGCAGCTCTACAGCTATGATGAGCGTGTGGTGGACTATTCGATCAGCGCATTCGTGCCCGGCTATGTGGAATTTCACGTGATGCGTCAGGTGCGTGCCTGACTCAGCTAACCAGGAGGTAGACCATGGCGTTTGAGCAGCGGTCAGTGGCGGCGGTGCAGGAAGCGGTGGACGCGCACCGTGACGACATCATGACCTTTATGCGTGAGTTGGTGGCGATCCCGTCGATGGATTCACAGATTCGCGAGGTCGGTGAGCGTGTCCAAGAGGAGATGGACCGGCTCGGGTTTGACGCGACCTGGTTCGACCCGATGGGTAACGTGGTGGGGCGTATCGGCGACGGCCCGCGGATCATCGTCTTCGACAGCCACATCGACACGGTGGGCATCGGCGACCCTGACGAATGGGAGTGGGATCCCTTCGTAGGCAAGGTCGAGGACGGCGTGCTCTACGCACGCGGCGCGAGCGACGAGAAGGGTAGTACCCCCGGGATGGTCTACGGTCTCGCCATCGCCAAGCGCTTGGGCTTGTTGGAGGGCTGGAGCGCCTACTACTTCGGCAATATGGAGGAGTGGTGCGACGGCATTGCCCCGCGGGCTTTTGTGGAAGAGGAGGGTATCCGCCCCGACTACGTCGTCATCGGTGAGCCCTCCAAGATGCAGGTCTACCGGGGACACAAGGGCCGCGTGGAGATGCGCGTCGTCGCCAAGGGGGTCAGCGCCCATGCCGCCAGCAACGAGCTGGGCGACAACGCGATCTACAAGCTCGTGCCGATCATCCAAGTGATCAGCGAGCTGGAGCCCGAGCTGGGCGACGATCCCTTCCTGGGCCCCGGCAAGATCACCGTGACCGATATGGAGGTCGATACCCCCAGCATCAATGCCGTGCCCAATCGTGCCACGATCTACATCGACCGTCGGCTGACCTTCGGCGAGGATCCCCTGGAGGAGATCGCGCGCGTGCGCGCGCTCATCCCTCCTCGGCAGCAGGCCTCGGGCGACGTCGTTGTGGAGCTGCTGCGCTACGATGAACCTAGCTACACGGGCCACGTCCTGGAGGTCGACAAGATCTTCCCTGCCTGGGCGATTGAGCCCGAGCACCCCTTGGTCACCGCGGGCCTGGAGGCCTGCCGCCTGATCGGACTGCCCGACCATGCGCCGGGCAAGTGGGACTTCAGCACGAACGGCATCTACTGGGCCGGGATCGCGGGCATTCCCGCCATCGGCTTCGCGCCGGGCGATGAGAAGACCGCCCATACCGTGCTCGACAGCGTCCCGCTTGACGACGTCGTCAAATCCACCGAGTTCTACGCCCTTCTCCCATCCCTCATCGCGAAATGATGATCGAAACCGGTCATCGGTTGTTACTCGTCACTCGTTACTCGTTACGTATTACTTTCCGGAGGTAAGCAATGCAGACGTTTCTTCGTGGTCGTGACCTGATTTCGGATCTGGACTTCTCGAAAGAGGAGGTGGAGACGGTCCTGGATGTCGCATGGGACCTGAAGCGCAAGCGCGCCGTCGGTGAGCCACACCCCTATCTGCGTGACAAGACGCTGGCGCTGCTCTTCTTCTTCAGCAGCACGCGCACGCGCTGCTCGTTTGAGTCGGGGATGGCGCAGTTAGGTGGGCATGCCGCCTTCATTGAATCGCGCACCACGCAGATCTCCCACGGCGATACCGCGACGGAGATCGGTCAGATCCTGGGCCGCTACTTCGACGGCATCGCCATTCGCCACTGCGATTGGGGCGACGGCAACGGCTATCTGAACGAGGTCGCCGCGGCCTCGCGTGCGCCCGTGCTCAACATGCAGTGCGACGTCTATCATCCCTTCCAGTGCCTGGCGGATCTGATGACGGTGATGGAGAAGAAGGGGCGCGACCTGCGCCGCAAGAAGATCGTCGTCTCCTGGGCCTATGCCTCCTCCTATCTCAAGCCCATCTCCGTACCGCAGTCGCTGATCCTGCAGATGCCGCGCTTCGGCATGGATGTGACCCTGGCTTACCCGGAGGAGTTCATGCTGATGCCCGACATCGTCGACGAGGCTCAGCAGCAGGCGCGCAAATACGGCACGGGCTTCGAGATCGTCCACGATATGGACCAGGGCTTCAAGGACGCCGACGTCGTCTATGCCAAGTCCTGGGGTCCGCTGCTGACGACGGACGATCCGACTGAGGGCAAGAAGCTGCAGGACAAGTATCAGGACTGGATCACCGACGCGGCGAAGATGCGCCTCGCGGCGCCGGACGCGATCTACATGCATCCGTTGCCGGCGGACCGCGACATCGAAGTCACCAGTGAGGTCATGGACGGACCGCAGTCGGTCGTCTTCGACCAGGCCGAGAACCGGCTCCACGTCCAAAAGGCGACAATGGCGTTGACGATGTGGTGAGTTCATTGATGTGGTGAGTTCATTAAGGAGGTCGCGAATGACGCCCTCGGAGATCCAGGGGGTCCGGCAGCGAGCGGTGATTGCGATCGGCGGTAACTCGCTGATCAAGGACAAGGATCATCAGACCGTGGGGGACCAGTATCAGGCCCTCAAGGAGACCAGCTATCACATCGCTGATATGATTCAGGAGGGCTGGGATGTCGCGATCGGGCACGGCAACGGACCGCAGGTCGGTTTCATCCTGCGCCGTTCGGAGATCGCGGCTAAGGCCATCGGCATGCACGAGGTGCCGCTGGATGCCTGCGGTGCCGATACCCAGGGCGCACTCGGCTATGCGCTCCAGCAGAACCTGCACAATGAGCTCCGGCGCCGGGGGATCGCGAAGCATGTCGCCACCGTCGTGACGCAGGTGCGTGTGGATCGCGACGATCCTGCCTTCGCCAATCCCACCAAGCCCATCGGTGGGTTCCTGGAGGAGGCGGAGGCCCGGGAACGCGCAGCCCGCGACGGCTGGTCCGTCGTCGAGGATGCCGGTCGCGGGTGGCGGCGCGTCGTCGCCTCACCTTTTCCTCAGGAGATCGTGGAGCTGCCCGCCGTCAGGACGCTGCTCGACGCCGGGATCATCACCATCACCGTCGGTGGCGGGGGGATCCCGGTCGCCTACGATGAGGAGGGCGACCTGCGCGGGGTGCCTGCCGTGATCGACAAGGACTTCGCCTCCTCGTTGCTGGCGCGCTCGATCGATGCGGACCTCTTCCTGATCTCGACGGCGGTGGAATGCGTCTTCCTGCACTTTCATACACCCCAGCAGGCCGCGATCGACCGCATGACGACGACCGAGGCCCGACGATATGTGGCTGAGGGCCACTTTGCCCGCGGCAGCATGGAACCCAAGATCCGGGCGTGTATCAGCTTCGTGGAGGCGGGTGGGCCCTCTCGTGTCGCGATCATCACCGATCCGCCTCACATCTCTGCAGCGCTTCACGGTCTGACGGGTACGCGTGTGGTCCACGACGAGGCCGCATGAGCCGGTGCGAGGGGATGGGACCATCATGACGCGCGATCGCGGGTCGCTGCGCCACGTGTTCGGATACCGCTGCATGCTCTGCGGCGCGCACTACGACCTTGGCGAGATCGACTACGTCTGCCCGCTTCACGGTGACGCCGGCATCGTCGACGTGTGCTATGACTATGATCTGCTTCGCGCTCACGTCGATCGGGAGGGCCTGCGCGGAGCGGATATGTGGCGTTACCGGGCCCTCCTGCCGGTCGAGTCGGCGTCGCCCGTCCCGCCCCTGAGGGTCGGTGGGACGCCGCTCTATGCCGTGCCGCGGCTTGCCGAGGCCCTGCAGCAACGGACGGGCCGTTCACGTGCCCATCTGTGGGTCAAGGACGATGGCCTGAACCCGACCGCATCCTTCAAGGACCGCGCCTCCGCGATGGCCGTCGTGAAGGCCCGCGAGCTCGGCGCCACGACGATCACGACCGCCAGCACCGGCAACGCTGCCGCCGCCCTCGCCGGACTGACGGCAAGCGTGGGGCTGCCTGCGGTGATCTTCGTCCCGCGCTCCGCGCCGGCGGCGAAGATCGCGCAGCATCTCATCTACGGTGCGCGCGTCTTCCTGGTCGACGGGAGCTATGACGACGCCTTCGACCTCACCCTGCAGGTCGCACGCGAGTTCGGTTGGTACAATCGCAACACCGCCTACAACCCCTATATGACCGAGGGGAAGAAGACCTGCGCCTACGAGATCGCCGAGCAGCTGGCGTGGCAGGTCCCTGACACCGTCTTCGTGCCTGTGGGCGACGGTTGCATCATCGGTGGGATCCATAAAGGCTTCAAGGACCTGCTGGCGTTGGGCTGGATTGACCACCTGCCGCGGCTGATCGGCGTCCAATCCGAGGGCTCGGCTGCGCTCGTGGACGCCTTCGATCGAGGCCTCGAGGCTGCTGAGATGGTGTCTCAGCCGGCGCATACCGTGGCGGATAGCATCTCTGCGGGCCTCCCGCGCGACAGGGCCAAGGCCCTGGCTGCCGTGCGCGAGACGGGTGGGCGCTTCATCGCGGTCCCCGACGCGGAGATCCTCGAAGCGATAGCCACCGTGGCGCGGACCACGGGCGTCTTCTGCGAGCCCGCTGCTGCGGCGGCCTACGCCGGGCTCGTCAAAGCCACGACCCGGGGATGGGTCGACCCGCAGGAGCGCGTCGTCTTGCTCCTGACGGGCTCGGGCCTGAAGGACATTCCCAGTGCCATGCGGGTGGTGCCCGAACCGCCGATCATCACGGCGACGCTCGACGCGGTCAGCGCGGCGTTGGCCCGGACGAATACCCCATAGAA
Source organism: uncultured Anaerolineales bacterium (assembly GCA_964650935.1). Classification (GTDB taxonomy): domain Bacteria; phylum Chloroflexota; class Anaerolineae; order B4-G1; family SLSP01; genus PWVB01. The sequence continues at coordinate 2,477 of CAZYYC010000018.1, read as the reverse complement.
AGGTCATCCTATGATAGACTTAAGTATCGATCGCCAAGGACTGGAACACGCCGTCGCGCGGGCTCGCGAACGCGATATCCTCATCCCCACCTTTGCCCAGCAGAAGGATCCCTCGCTGATCCCGGCGCCCACTCGGCGCAAGCTGCGTGACATCGGGCTGTGGGACATCACGCCGCGTAACCTCTTCCGCATCACCTGGAGGAACGAGCCGGTGGCAAGCGGTGGGCAGTTTGGGGACGTGAACTACGTGGAGATACCTCCCGAGCTGACCGGCGTCGAGGCACGGATCATCGCCCTCGTCGGTAAGTGGTTCCCCACCGGCGCGCACAAGGTCGGCGCTGCCTTCGGCTGTCTGGTGCCGCGCCTCGTCACCGGGCAGTTCGATCCGACGCGGCAGAAGGCCGTCTGGCCCTCCACCGGCAACTACTGCCGAGGCGGCGCCTACGATGCCTCGCTGCTGGCCTGTGAGTCGATCGCCATCCTGCCCGAGGGGATGAGCCGTGAGCGCTTCGAGTGGCTGGAGCAGGTCTCGGGTGAGGTGATTGCCACCCCCGGCAGCGAGTCCAATGTCAAGGAGATCTTCGACAAGTGCCACGAGCTCAAGCGCGAGCGCGGCGACGGGGTGATCATCTTCAACCAGTTCGACGAGTTTGGCAACTACCTCTGGCACTACGAGGTGACAGGCCACGCGATGGAGGAGATCCTGGCCCACGAGCTCCGTCCCGGCGACCGGTACGCCGGCGTCGTCTCCAACACCGGCTCGGGCGGGACCATCGCCTGCGGCGACTATCTCAAGCAGCTCTATCCCGCCTCCAAGGTCGTCGCCAGTGAGGCGCTCCAGTGTCCCACCCTACTCTCGAACGGCTTCGGCGCGCACCGCATCGAGGGCATCGGCGACAAGCACGTCCCGTGGATCCACAACGTGCGCCATACCGATCTCGTGACGGCGATCGACGATCAGGCGACGATCGACCTGATGCGGCTCTTCAACGAACCCGAGGGCCATGCCCTGCTTCGCCGGCGTGGTGTGTCCGACGATTTCATCGCCAAGCTCGACCTGATGGGCATCTCCAGTGTGGCTAACGTGCTCAGTGCGATCAAGTTCGCCAAGTGGTACGAGCTCACCGACAAGGACGTCGTGCTCACCGTCTGGACCGACTCGATGGAGCTCTACGAGAGCCGCCTCCAGGAGGTGCGTCAGGTCCACGGTGACTACACGGCGCTCGATGCTGCGGCGGACTATGAGCGCTACCTGTTGGGCACCGATATCGCGCATATGGCCGAGCTCACCTACCCGGATCGCAAACGCGTCCACAACCTCAAGTACTACACCTGGGTCGAGCAGCAAGGCAAGACCTATGAGGAGATCCAGGCACAGTGGTACGATGACGACTACTGGCCCGGTATTCAGGGCCAGGTGGAGGCGATCGACGAGCTGATCACCGAGTTCAACGAGCGCACGGGTCTCGCCGATTAGCCGGCGGCCGGACCTCGCCTCGCACGGCTGGCGCAGAGGTGGGGGGCGTCGCGTTTTCACCGCCACCGTCCGCGGTATACTAGGGCTTGATGAGGCGGGCGGCTGAGGCGCGCCCGCAACTGTGCCGTTCAACTACGTGAGGAGAGGATATGGACCCACGCATCTCCATCGTCGCACCGGTCTACAACGAGGAGGCCTTGATCCGCGAGTTTCACCAGCGGGTCAGTATTGTCATGGGGCGGGTTGGTGAGCCTTGGGAGTTGATCCTCGTTGACGATGGCAGCCGGGATCAGACGCCCGAACTCCTCGATGCGATCTATGCCGAGGATCCCGATCACGTTGTTGTGGTGCATTTCGCACGCAACTTCGGCCATCAGCTGGCGATCACTGCGGGGATGGATTACGCGCGCGGTGACGCGGTCGTGACCATCGACTCCGATCTGCAGGACCCACCTGAGGTGATCCCCGACCTGGTCAATCGGTGGCGTGAGGGTTACGAGGTTGTCTACGCGGTCAGATCCGAGCGCGAGGGCGAGACCTGGTTCAAGCTCTTCACGGCGGATCTCTTTTACCGTATGATCCAACGCTTGACGACGGTGACCATCCCCATGGAGGCCGGTGACTTCCGCCTCCTCGACCGCAAGGCCCTTGCCTACCTCAAATCTATGCGCGAGCACGACCGCTTCGTGCGCGCGATGACGTCGTGGGTCGGCTTTCGACAGACCGGGGTGCCCTACCGCCGCCAGGCGCGCAAGGCGGGGACGACCAAGTACACCTTCGGGAGGATGGTCCGTCTTGCCGCCGACGCCATCACCGGCTTCTCCTTCATACCCCTCAAGCTGTCGCTCTGGACCGGGCTGTTGGCAGCGACCGGTGGCTTTCTGATGGCCTTGGTCCTGCTCATCATCCGGCTGGGCGGCACCGCCCCGCTCGCAGGTCAGGGGTTGACCGCGAGCTTGGTGCTCTTCATCGGTGGTGTGCAGTTGGTGATGATCGGCAT
>CAZYYC010000017.1:1236-30928 GCA_964650935.1 uncultured Anaerolineales bacterium | reverse complement strand
CCGGTGATCTATCCTGTGGCTGACTATGACGTGCGCCTCTATGTCGACCCTTCCATCGTGATCGCGGCGCCCGGCGTTGAGACGCGGGAGGGGCTGCTGCGTCGTTACGAGCTCCGTCGGGCCAGGAGCTTTGCCTTTCTTGCTAGCCCGGACTATCAGCTGCTTGAGGGCGACGCCGGCGGGATATCGCTCCGTGCTTATGTCCTCCCGGACTATGCTGAGGCTGCGCAGAATACCGTCGAAGTCGCGGCACGGGCGATCCTCCATTTCAGCCGTCTATTCGGTCCCTATCCGACGGATGGCCTGGTGATGGCTCAGAACGCCTACAGTGGCTCTATGGAGTACTCGGGGCTGATCAGCCTCAGCCAACAGGCCTTCCAGGTCTACAGGGGCAGCCCACAGGCGCTACTGACCCGCCTGACCGTGCATGAAGTCGCCCACCAATGGTGGTATGGTGCGGTGGGCAGCGACCAGGTGCATGAGCCCTGGCTTGATGAGGCCCTGGCGAGGTACAGTGAGTTGCTCTACTACGAGCGCTACGCACCAGATCTCGTCGATTGGTGGTGGGCGGCGCACTTTGCCGATGTCGATGGGGCTATCGATGGCTCGATCTATGATTTCGACACCTCCTATGACTATATTCAGCAGGTCTATGGTCAGGGCGCCCGGTTCATCCACGATGTGCGGCGATGGCTGGGTGACGAGCAGTTCTTCGCCTTTCTCCGTGCCTATCGAGACGAGGGCGAGGGCCGGCTGATGGGAACCGACGACTTCGTCGCCATCCTGCAGGCTCACTCAGAACGGGATCTGGCCCCTTTGGTCGGGCGATACTTCGGTGCAGAGGGGTTGCCAATCGATTGAGATCCCTATAATGGATTGAGATGCTTGAGATCGATGGTTCCTTTGGCGAGGGAGGCGGGCAGACCGTACGCTCCGCATTAACCCTGTCGGTGATCACGGGTAGGGCGATCCGGCTCACCCGCATCCGTGCTCAGCGCTCAAAACCCGGTTTGCGACCTCAGCACCTGACAGCGGTGCGGGCTGCGGCTATGCTCTGCCGGGCGCATATATCGGGCGACACGCTGGGCAGCTCCGAGATCACCTTTGAGCCGCAGGCAGCGTGTGCGGCGGGTACCTATCGGTTTGATGTCGCAGCGGCAACGCCTTCCGGTTCCGCCGGCGCCGTGACGTTGGTCCTGCAGACGGTGCTCCTACCCCTGGCTCTGGCGCAAGGTCGTTCTAAGATCATGCTGTTGGGTGGCACGACCGTCCCGTTGAGCCCACCTACGCTCTACATCGAGAAGGTCTACCTGCCGACCCTCTTCGAGATGGGGGTACGGGGTCAGCTCGAGCACCGATTGTGGGGCTTCTATCCGGAAGGCGGCGGCGAGGTCCACGTAGAGATCCGCGGCGGACCGCACCTGCGTGGTCGCGACTTCAGCGAGCGAGGTGACCTTCTACGTGTGGAGGGCGTCGCCTTTGCTGCGAAGTTGCCCTCCCATATTCCTCAGCGGATGACGAATCGCGCGCGGTCGATTCTCAGCGATGCCGGGTTGCCGGCTCACATCGTGCCGGAGCACGTGCGGTCACCCGGCGTCGGGACGGGGCTTTTTCTCTGCTCCAGATACCGGACCTCGCAGGCGGGGTTCCTCTCCTTGGGGCGGCTCAGGCTGCCTGCGGAGGATGTCGCGGAGATCGGCTGTCGTGCGCTGCTCGAGCATCACCATACCGGGATGGCCATCGACCCACACTTGGCAGATCAGCTGGTGCTTCCCTTCGCGCTGGCTGAAGGGGATTCACGCGCGACGATATCACGGGTGACCCGACACCTCTTGACGAATGTCTGGGTAGCTCAGCAGTTCGGCTACGAGCGCGTGACCGTTGCAGGGGAGTTGGGAGAGCCTGGTGTGCTCAGTGCCGTGGGTCCATCACCGTCATTCACTCATCCAGGGTTGGAGACTACCCATGCTTGAACTGGTCTTTCTCGGCACGGCAGCGTCCGCGCCCTCGATCCAGCGAGGGCTGCCGGCGCAGGTGCTGCTCTATCGCGATGAGCGGTTTCTCATCGACTGTGGTGAGGGTACGCAACGCCAGATCCTGCGGAGTGGATTGGGCTTTCGACGCCTCGACCGCATATTGTTGACCCACGGTCATCTGGATCACATCTTGGGACTCGGCGGGCTCATCTCCACCTTCGCGCGCTGGGAGGCGGTGGAGAACCTTGAGATCTATGGTGGACGACGCTCGCTCGATCGGGTGCGGGATCTCATCTTCGGTGTGGTCCTGCGCGGTGCTGTTCCACCGGTGGGGATCGACCTGGTCGATGTACAAGCCGGCTTGCTGCTGGAGAGCGACGAGTTTGAGGTTCAGGCTTTCAACGTTCGTCATCGAGGCCCCGGGTGTTTGGGCTACCGTTTCTCCGAGAAACCCCGGCGTCCCTTTCTCCCTGAGAAGGCCGAGGCCTTGGGGGTGCCGCCCGGACCCATCCGGCGCGATCTGGTCAACGGGCAGTCGGTGACGCTGCCGGACGGGCGTCGGATCCATCCCGATAACGTGCTTGGCCCCGAACGCCCAGGGCTCTCCATCGCCGTCACGGGAGATGTGGGAGAGGTGCGCGATCTGGTGGACGCGGTACGCGGCGTGGACCTGCTGGTCTGTGAGGCGACCTATCTCTCCCGAGACAAGGACATGGCGCGCCAGTTTGGGCACATCACGGCGGAGCAGGGAGCCTGGTTGGCTCGTGAGGCGGGAGTACGCATGTTGGTCTTCAATCATCTTTCACAGCGTTATCGCATCAGCGAGATTCTGGGGGAGGCGCAGCCCCTCTTCGAGACCACCGTTGTCGCACGTGACTTTGACCGTTTCTCCGTGACACGTGAGAAGATCACGTTGACTAATCAGCAGCTTCATGAGGATCTCGAGTTGAGTGAAGGGTGAGGATTGCCCGTCGATCGATGGACAAGCGCTCAACGTCTGCTAGAATAGTTGGGGTCCCACGGTCCCCTGAGACGGGTGAGACGGGGCGCCACCCCGTTCGATCCAAACTCAGGAGACGAAGCTGCGAGTTCTTTTTCATTAAGGAGGAGTCTGTATGAAACGGCGGATGCTGACGTTGGTAGGAATGGTGCTGGTCGCGTCGATGGTGCTGATGGCCTGCGGCGGCGGTGGGCCGGGGGCGTCGGAAGGGCCCTTCAAGGTGGCCTTTGTCTACATTGGACCTCCTGGAGATTTGGGCTGGACCTATGAGCACGACCGTGGGCGGAAAGAAGTTGAGGCGGAGTTCGGTGATGCTATCGAGACCGCCTACATCGAGAACGTTGAGGAGGGCCCCGATGCTGCGCGCGTGATGCGCCAGTATGCTCAAGAGGGCTACGATATGATCTTCGCGACCTCCTTTGGCTATATGGATCCGATGTTCGAGGTCGCTGAGGAGTTTCCCGACATTCTGTTCGAGCACTGCTCGGGTTTCAAGCGCCTTGACAATATGGCAACCTACTTCGGGCGAATTTATCAGCCGCGCTACCTCTCCGGCTTGGTTGCGGGGAGCATGACCGAGGTCAACAACATCGGTTATGTGGCGGCTTTCCCGATTCCCGAGGTGATCCGTGGGATCAACGCGTTCACGCTCGGTGTGCGTGAGGTCAATCCCGAGGCCGAGGTCCGGGTTGTGTGGACGAACACCTGGTATGATCCTGTAAAGGAGCGTGAGGCTGCGATCGCCTTGCTCGATGCGGGTGTGGATATCATCGCACAGCACCAGGACACGACAGAGCCTCAGAAGGCTGCGCAGGAGCGAGGTGCTCTGAGCATCGGCTATGACTCCGATATGCGCGCGTTCGTCGGCGACACGGTGCTCACAAGCCCGATCTGGCACTGGGGAACCTACTATCTGGATACCATCGGTGCTGCGATGGAGGGTGATTGGGAGAGCCACGACTTCTGGGGTGGCCTGGAGGACGGGGTCGTCGAGCTGGCAGAGTTCAGCCCCAAGGTGCCCCAAGAGGTTCGTGACCTGGTTGCTGTTGCCGAAGCAGCGATTATCGGCGGCGACGATGTCTTCTGTGGCCCGATTATGGCGCAGGATGGCAGCGTGATGGTTGCAGCCGGCGAGTGTATGGATGACGGCTCGATGCTGGGTATGATGACCTTTGTCGAGGGTGTCATCGGCACCATCCCTGAGCAATAGACTCGTAATCAACGTAGCAAAGCGGGACCGGGTTCCGCCCGAACCCGGTCCCGCTTTGTGCTAGTTCCGGACAGATGGACTCAACCGTGACGTGTCCCGATAGCCTCAATAAGATTGAACGAATGGCGCCAGACCAGGAGCCGGCTCCGGTGTTGCGGATGCGGGGCATCACCAAGCGGTTCCCCGGTGTGGTTGCCAACGATCATGTCGATCTGGACCTCTATCAGGGTGAAGTGTTGGCGCTCTTGGGTGAGAATGGCGCCGGCAAGAGCACGCTGATGAATATCCTCGTAGGCCTCTATCGTCCGGATGCCGGTGAGATTCTCGTTCGTGATGAACGTGTGGAGATCCATTCACCGCGTGACGCGGCCGAGCTCGGCGTCGGGATGGTGCATCAGAACTTCATGTTGGTGCCGACGATGACGGTCGCGCAGAACGTCGTCCTGGGTCTTGCTGATCTTCCTCTGGTGCCCAAGTTGAGCGAGGTCGAAGAGCGTCTCCGGGTGCTCTCAGCGCGCTATGGTCTCAAAGTTGATCCTCAGGCCTACATCTGGCAGCTGAGTGTCGGTGAGCAGCAGCGGGTCGAGATTTTGAAGCTCATCTACCGCGGCGCCGGCGTACTCATCCTCGACGAGCCCACCGCCGTGCTGACACCCCAAGAGGCGGACGAACTCGGCCATATGCTGGAGGTGATGCAGGTAGAGGGCAAGTCCACGATCTTCATCACCCACAAGATGAACGAGGTAGTGGCCTTTTCAGATCGGGTCTGCGTGCTGCGTCAGGGAAAGGTCGTGGCAACGAAGCAGACGACGGGCACCACGCCGCGGGAGTTGGCCCGCCTGATGGTGGGACGCGAAGTGCTCTTTCGCATCGAGAAAAAGCCCGCGACGCCGGGTGATCCGGTCTTGGTTCTGAGGGACATCCACGCGTTGAATGACAAAGGGCTGCCCGCGTTGCGGGGCGTCTCCCTGACCGTTCATGAGGGTGAGGTCCTCGGCATCGCCGGTGTTGCCGGCAACGGGCAACACGAACTGGCGGAGATCGTTACCGGGATACGTCCGATCAAGCAGGGAGAGCTCTGGATCAACCGGCGCGAGCTCACCGATTGTACCCCGTTGGATGCGATTCGCTCCGGCGTCAGCCATATCCCGGCCGATCGGATGGGGATGGGGTCGGTCGGTGGCATGGCCGTGGCGGACAATCTCGCGATGAAGGCGTATCGAGATCCCCCGCTGGGTCAACGGGGCCTGCTCAACCGGACACGCATTCAGGACTTTGCCCGCGTGATGATTGAGGCTTTCCAGATCGCTACGCCGACGCCGCAGACGTTGGTCAAGTTTCTCTCGGGCGGGAATATCCAGAAGACGATCCTGGCACGCGAGATCGAGCGTTTGGAGACGGTGGGACAGCCTGAGGCGGCTCCGTCGCTTACCTCTGAGCGACGACAGATCGGCAGACGACGATCGAGACGTCACGCTGCAGACGACTGCGTCGGGCTGTTGGTGGCTGCCTATCCTTCGCGTGGCCTGGACGTTGGGGCGACCGAGGCGGTCAGGAAGCGTATCCTGGAGCAGAGAGATGCTCAGCGTGCCGTTCTGCTCATCTCGGAGGACCTCGATGAGTTGAGGTCGGTGGCCGACCGGATTGCGGTGCTCTATGAAGGCCGGATTATGGGGATTGTGTCTGCGGATGCGGCGGATATCGAGACGTTGGGCCTGATGATGGCGGGAATCGATGAAGCTTAGCGTCAGTTTCAGAAAGCGCGAGTCGGTCTCCCGTCGTGCTACGCTCCTTGTGCCGCTGGCCTCATTTGCCGTCTCGCTGCTCTTTGGCGCGGTGCTGTTGCTGCTATCGGGCGCTAATCCCTTCGTCACCTACGCCGCGATGTTCCGTGGGGCATTTGGCTCGGGCCATGGCCTGAGTGAGGTCCTGGTCAAGAGCATCCCGCTGATGTTGACCGGGCTGGGGGTCGCTCTGGCCTTCCGCATGCGCTTCTGGAACATCGGCGCTGAGGGTCAGCTCACGCTGGGAGCTGTCGCGGCTGCGGGGGTGGCGCTCTACTGGTCGCAGCATCTTCCGGCGTGGACCATTCTGCCTCTGGCCATACTCGCCGGGTGCGTTGCCGGAGCGCTGTGGGCAGGGGTGCCCGCGGTGCTCAAGGCGACTCTCAACGTCGACGAGACCCTGACGACGCTGATGTTGAACTATGTTGCCGTGCTCTATTCCGAGCATCTCTATTACGTCGTCTGGCGTGCACCAGGCTACAATTCGGGTACCGAGCGGATTCCGGAGTATGCGTGGCTGCCGCGTATCGCGGGGCGGGCGCATGCGGGGATCTTTTTCGGCCTGGCCCTGGCGTTGTTGCTGTGGGCCGTCTTTCGGTACACGCGCTGGGGATTCGAGCTCAAGATCATCGGACAGAATCCCACCGCGGCGCGCTACCTAGGGATCAGCATTGCGCGCAATATCGTCGTGGCTCTGTTGGTCTCCGGTGCGATCAGCGGTTTGGCCGGCGCGGTGGAGGTCCTGGGTCTAGCGCGGCGTCTGCAGCAGGGTATCTCCGTCGGCTATGGCTACACGGCGATCATCATCGCTTGGATGGCGCAATTGAACCCTATTGGCGTCGTCTTCGTGGCCTTTCTGATGGCGGGGCTGTTGGTCGGTGGGGATCAGATCCAGATGCGGATGCGCTTGCCGGCATCCGTGGGCGTGGTGCTCCAGGGTATGCTCCTGATCCCGCTGTTGGCCGGCAGCCTGTTCCGCGATTACGCACTCGATCTGCGGAAGGTGCCGGATGGGAAAGGCGATGCGCCGGCAGACGGGCGTGCGCCGGCAGACGGGCGTGCGCCGGAAGACAGGCGTGCGCCGGAAGGTCGGCAGGCGAGCGAATGAGCGGTACAGCGGAGCGTAGAGGGGTGGCATTGGAGAACTGGCGAGGTGATCGTGGCGCTGGCTAGTCTGTTGACATCGATCCTCACGATCACATTGCGTGCCGGCGCATCGCTGATCTATGCCACAATTGGGGAGATCTACACAGAGCGGTCGGGTATTCTTAACCTTGGGGTTGAAGGCATGATGTTGTCGGGCGCGGTGACCGGGTTCGCCACGGCCTATTACACCGGCAGTGTCTGGCTGGGTGTGCTCGCAGCTATGATGATGGGAGCACTGTTGGCCCTGATCCACGCCTTTCTCACCGTGACGATGCGTGCAAACCAGGTGGTGAGCGGGTTGAGCATCACCTTGTTCGGAACGGGATTGGCGAGTTTCCTGGGAGAGCGGCTGGGTCCGGCCTCCAACAACTACAATCTGGTGGGAATGGTGGGGCCGCGGTTTTCGCCGATGGAGATCGCGGGATTGAGTCAGGTGCCGATTCTTGGGGCATTCTTCAGGCAGGATCTGCTGACCTACTTCCTCTATGGGCTGGTGCCGTTGGCCTGGTTCTTTCTCTACAAGACGCGTCCTGGCCTGAACTTGCGCGCCGTCGGTGAGAGCCCACAGACGGCTGACGCGATGGGCGTGGATGTGACCAAGACCCGTTATCTCTATACTGTGTTTGGCGGGCTGTTGGCCGGACTAGGCGGGGCACACCTGTCGTTGGCCTATGCGCCCGGATGGTCGGAGAACATCACCGGGGGCCGCGGCTGGATCGTCATCGCGCTGGTGATCTTCGCGATGTGGAATCCGGCCCGTGCGGTGTTGGGTGCGGTGCTCTTTGGCGGCATCAACGCGGTGCAGTTTCGCCTGCAGGCAGGGGGAACGACGATTCCCTCGGCCTACCTGAATATGCTGCCTTACGTGATGACGATTCTGGTTCTGGTGTTGATGACCTGGTGGGAGGCGCTGAGTCACCGGATCGGCGCTCCCGCTGCGTTGGGCCAACCCTATATGCGGGAGGAGAAGTGAGCGAGAGCGCGTTGGAGCGAGGGGGCGAGGCGGCTGCGGACAGCCGGGCGGCTGCAGATAGCCGAGCTAGAAGTGGAGAGTCCGGCGTTGCGGCTCTGGTAGGTGATATCCCCGCTCACTGGAAGCCGCAGCCGACGTCGCGAATGTGTTTCGTCTGCGGTCGTGAGAATCCGGTGGGTTTGCATATTCAGTTCTACGAGGACCACGAGAAGCAGCAGATTGTCGTGCCTTTGGTGCTCCCCGATCACTATCAGGGATATCCGGGCATCGCCCATGGCGGCATTCTGGCGACGATCCTGGATGAGGCGACCGGGCGTGCTTTGATGATGGCCATGGAGGATGATCCTTTCTGGGTTACTGCAAAACTGGAGATGCGCTATCGCAAACCGACCCCGACCGAGACGCCGTTGACCGTCGTCGGTTGGGTCGTGAAACAGCGCTCACGCACTGCAGAGGTCGCCGGAGAGATCCGGCTCGCGGACGGGACGGTCACGGTCGAGGCTTCGGCGTTGATTGTGTGTCCTCGTGAGGAGACGCTGAAGGATTGGGAACAGGAACAGCAGTTCTGGCGGGTGCAGTCCTAGCGGCTGCAGACAGCCGTGGGTGTGAAGAGCGGGGTAGAGGAGGACACTATGCTGCGCGGTGTGAAGCATTATAGGCGACCTGATGCGATTGGAGATGCCGTCGCTTTGGTGCAGTCCAATCCCCATGCAGCCTACCTGGGGGGTGGGGCGTGGATTGTCGCTCAAGGAGATCCTTCACTACAGATGGTGGTCGATCTGCAGGATTTGGGCATTGGGGCGATCGAGACGCGGCTGCTTGAGCAGTCGTCCGCGATGGAGGTCAGCATCGGCGCGATGGCGACACTTCAGACGCTGATCGATCATCCTGACACCGGATCGTTGGCCGATGGCCTTCTGGCCCGCGCCGCGGGCTACGTGCAGTCGCGCACCCTGCGAGAGCAGGGGACAGTTGGGGGGGCCTTGATGACGGCCGGGTTTGAGGATCCGCTGACGACAGCGTTGCTGGTCCTCGACACCGAGATCTACTACGCTGATCCGGTGCTGCACAAAGCCCCCTTCATGAGTTTTGTGGCCTATCGAGATCGATTGATCCACTCCCGTGTCCTGCTTACCGAGGTGCGTGTCCGACAGCCCTCCGGACGTAGCGCAGCGGCCTTCGAGGTCGTGGGGCGGTCGCCCAAGGACAAGCCGATTGTCTGCGCTGCTGCCTACCTTGAGGTGAGCGAAGGGCTTCCCTCTGCTGTGCGGCTGGCGGTAGGGGGGGCGCACACGCAGCCCGTACGCCTGCACAAGACCGAACACATCCTGCGCGGGCAGCTTCTGACGGGTGATCGAATCGACAACGCGCTGGCACCCTCGCTGGCCGATCTGGCGCCCCCCGCGGATTTCCGTGGAAGTGCTGACTATCGGCTGTCTATGGCACAGGTCCTGGCCCGAAGGGCAGTTTCGGCGGCATGGCAAGCCGCTCGCCGACGTGGCTGAGCGTAAGGGAGTCGATGTGACAGATAATCCGGGTGAGCGCAAGCCGTTGGGCGAGACCTATGGCGGCCAGGCCGTGATAGAGGGGGTCATGATGCGTGGCAAGTATCATGCCGCGATCGCCGTGCGTCGTCAGGACGGTGAGATTGTCGTCAAGCAGGAGCCTCTCGGCGGTCTCTACCGTGGGGCGATCAGCAAGCTCCCCTTTCTCCGCGGCATTCCGATGCTCTGGGATTCCTTGGGCCTCGGTATGCGCGCGCTCTTTTTCTCCGCCGAGGTCGCGGGCCAGGAAGAGGACCCCGATTTCACGATGTCAGGAGGCATGGGCCTTGCGACAGGCGCGATCTCGCTAGCCGTGGGTGTGTTGCTCTTCATGGTGTTACCCTCGTTTGTCGCGGGTCTCTTGGTTAAAGAGGAGGCGATTCTCTTTAACCTGGTCGAGGGATTGATACGCTTATGCCTGCTCATCGGCTATATGGTGGTGATCGCACGCGCCGAGGAGATTCGTCGCGTATTCGCCTATCACGGAGCGGAACATAAGACGATCAATGCTTATGAGGCCGGCGACCCGCTGACGGTCGATGCCGTGCGCGCACATTCCCGCCGGCACGCACGATGTGGCACGGCCTTCCTGTTGACGGTGGTCCTGATCTCGGTCGTGGTGTTAGCGCCGCTGGGTAGACCTCCCTCGCTTCTGGTCCGGCTGGTCTCTCGGTTGGCGCTGCTTCCGGTTATCTCGGGCATCTCCTATGAGGTATTGCGCTTCACCGCACGACACAGCGAGAACTGCTTGATCCGTGCCCTGATCGCTCCGAACCTTGCCCTACAGAACGTGACCACGCGAGAGCCCGATGATGGGATGATCGAGGTCGCGATCGCGGCGCTTCAGGCGGTCTTGGCCGGTGAGCACGCGTCGGTTGCCTGACTAGGCCGATCGACGGTCCTGTGACCCCGCCAAATGGCGCTCTCCCCCGGGTCGTCGCTGTGGTATGCTGAGGATGATACCGGGTTGGGGGGACGCCGGTGCACCCATTGAAGCTGACACAGAGGGGGCGGTGCGCCGGCGACCCGGTTTCCTCTCAGGGCTTCGTCGCACGGACCAGGAACAACGGAAGGTGCGCTATCTGCTGCCAGCTGCCTACCGATGCTTCTGCCATCCGCTCACTTGCCTCCAGCTGTCGGCGTTCGTCCTCGCTGAGCGGTAGGTCACGCAGGAACGCGAAGCGCGTTGCCTCTGCCTCAAACAGCGTGTCGAAGAGCGAGACATTCACCCGAAATCCCTGCCGTGCAAGCACCCCGGGGAGTTTTCGCCCTACATAGGGATCGGCCCCCGCCCGTTGGAGCCCGGTCAGCCACAGGGAGCGGGTTGAGACCTCGGGTGGGGACTCCATCATCCCCCCATAGTCGGGCTCAAGTGCGATGAGGACGCCTCCCGGCATCAGGACCCGCCACGCCTCAGCTATTGCGGTGGCGAGAGGCGCGACCCAGAGCAAGGTGACCTGGGAGAAGACGAGGTCGAGCGTTGCCGACCGGAAGGGCAAGCGCAGGGCATCCGCCGCGACCTGCCCGGTCCTCGCGAGTCGCGGCTGCATCCGCAGGGCCTCCCACACGCGGTCCAGTGCGATAACGTGCCCACCGGCGCGGCGCGCCAGTTCGGGCATGACAGCGCCGTAACCACTGCCGAGGTCGAGGACGTGGCGCCGTCGTGCGATGTGGGCTCTGCGTAAAAGTTCTGCTCTCGCAGGTGCAAGCCACTCTGCCTGCCGCTGGAGGAGGTTTGATTCAGGAAGCGCCGGTCCTGACAAAAGACCGGCGCTCTCGCTTGTCATCGTGGTGGGCCGTGGGCCTTGCTGCGTCAACGTCCTCCCCCGGCACACGCACAGGCACAGGCACAGCCTGCACAGGCACAGGCGCAGCCTCCACCGCCCCCTCTGCCTCCCTTGCTACCCCCGCTGCTGGTGGAGGCTTTCGCCAGGGCCTGGAAGACATCGCCGGTCACTTTGTCGACACCGCTCAGATTGACGAAGCCGCCCTTGGTGTTCGGTACGTTCAGGGAGCTGGGCAGAATCGCCCCTGCCAATCCTCCCATCGTGTTCTCCGCCCAGCCGGCAAAGGAGCCCGCGACGTCGCCGGCAGAGGTCCGCCCGGGTGTCGAGCGCCCACTACTGCGGGGGGCCGCTTGGACAGGCCCGGCGCTTGAGACCGCCGGGCGACCGAGGGGGCGTGAACTGCCGATGGGCCGGGCCCACATGGGCCAGTAGTGGTAGCCTCCGTGGGTAAGCACAGTCGGATAGTTGTCGCTCATCATCACCCACGGCAGGTACTTGTCGAGATACTTCTCGCGTTCCTCGACTTCACCCATCGTCTTGGCCTGTGCCATCGCGCGGCTGATCACGCGCTCGTAGTACTCCTTCGTATCGGAGAGATCGAAGCCCTTCATCTTAGCCGCCGTGGTCGTGATGAGATGCTCAACGGCTTTGCTGAAGTCGATGCCGGCGACGGGCTTCTTAGGGTTCCGCTCGAGTTGGTCCAGGAAGTGGTCCTCATACGTGTGGATCACCGTGCCGGCGACGCGTGCTGCCTCGGCGCGATGCTTGTGTCGCTCTGTGCTGGAACGGCGGAGGCTCGTAGCGTGCCATGTCCTAAAGGGCTCGCTGACCTCTACCGTCAGCGGATCTTGATCCACTAACTCGACCAGTCCCTTCTCGAGGAGGCCGAACACGGTCAAGGTAAGGATCTTGTTGAGTGGCAGTTCCAGCAGCACGGCTGCCTCGGGCGCGGTAAGCCCGCGCTTGATGCCGCCCCCCTCCACCTGTGCAATCGGCGGAAGATAGGCCTTGGGCTTCCTCTTCAGATGAGACTCGTTGACGACAACGAGCACCATCAAGATCGGGATAGCCGGTAGTATCATGATGGGGCTGGCGATGAAGAGCAGGAGCAGGCCGCCGCCGAGAATGGCGAAGACCGTACAGCCCGTCCCTCCCGAAAAGCGGAAAAAGAGCACGGCGGCTAGGATCATCGCGGTAACGCCCAGCAGCGTGGCAACACCAGGATTGTCCTCGAGCCAGGCCTTCGTTAGGTCGATGATAGTCATCCGGATCACGTTGCTCATCCCGCGTTGGGGAAAAGAGACCCCGACGAGGTGGGACTGGGTTGCAGAACGATCCGACCACTCCCACACGACAACCGCGTGATCCTCGTAGAGAGCCTTGGCTGTAAAGGGCTCCTGCTGGTAGAGCACCTCGTCGGGTTCAATCCCCGGCGGCAGGTGAATCGCTATGCCGATGTAGCTGTTGCCCCGGACTGAACTGCTGTCAAACCAGGTCGGGGTTATGCGCAGCGAGGCGTAGTCCCGGTTCGTCGTGTCCTGATAGACCATATCGGGCATCGTCGCCTCAAAGTGCAGCGTGCCCTGGCTACCGCTGGGGATCGCTTGATTCCGCAGATGGATCTCGACACCGATATCGATGAACTCAGACCGCCGGATATCGGAGAGGGCGACGCCGTTGATGGATGCCGACATGTTGCCGATGTCATAGCCACCGTGAGGAAGCCCGATATCGACGATATCAATCGGAGAGCCGTAGTTGTCAAAGGTGATGTCGTAGATGATCCGAACGGAGCCGTCCGTCTGGACGTAGACCTGCATCTTCAATTCCGGAACGCCAAAGCTGTAACTCTGTGCGTTGACGGGACGAGTGCTCACACTCAACGCCGGCAAACCCCCGATGGTGACGAGCACCAGCCACAGCGAGAGGATGCGAGCGAGTCGTCTGAACCTGTTCATAGGACCTCCTACGTGCACACGGGACTGTGCGATGAGTTACCTTCCACCGCCGGCGCAAGCACAAGCACAGGCACAGCCGGCGCAGGCACAGGCACAACTACTGCCGCCGCCTGACGATCCGCCGCCGCTGCTGACCGTCGGCTTGCTGAGCGCTGTAGGCATAATCGCCGCTGCCATACCGCCCATGGTGGTCTCAGCCCAACCGGCGAAGGAGGCTGAGACGTCACCGAAGGTGGTCGTTGAGGAGCCTCTGCCACTGCCCGGCGCGGTCGAGCTTGCGGACCTCGGCCCGCTGCCGGAGGCAGAGCTTGCGGTTTGGCGGGCCCATGCGGGCCAATAGTGATAATTCCCCATCGTCACGACGGGCCGATAGTTCGGACGCATCATAACCCAAGGCAGATACTTGTCGAGATAGGCCTGGCGTTGCTCAAGGTCACCGATAGCGGCCGCCTGTTCCATCGCGCGGTCGATCACGCGCCGATAGTAGTCCTGTGTCTCGGAGAGGTCGAAGCCCTGCATCTTCGCTGCGACCTCATTGACCAGGGTCTGCATGGGCTTCACCACATCCATCTTGTTGACCGGTCTGTCGGGATGGGCCTCGATAAGGTCGAGAAAGGGATGCTCGTATTGGTGGATGATAGTGCCCTTCTGCTGGGCGGCGCGCCGCCGTTCATGGGCGCGGGCCTCGGCATCCTTAAGATCCGCGCGATCTGCCACGCGGAAATCCTCTACCACCTCGACCGTCAGCGGATCATCCTTGATCTGGCGGATCACGCCCTTCTCCAACATACCGAAGATGATGAGGGTCAGGACCTTGTTCAGCGGTAGCTCCAGGAGCGCTGCGGCCTCGGGGGCCGTGAGCCCGCGCTTGATGCCGCCACCTTCCACCTGGGCGATCGGGGGGAGATAGTTAGGCTTGGATGCGCGGACGACGGCGCGGATGATGAAGACGACGAAGAGGATGGGCCCGACCACAGGCACACACCACAGAAGGACCGCTCCAATCACGCCAACGGCACCCCCCAACCAGCGTCCGATCAGGTCCCACAGCGTCACCTCGATGACCTTGATCCCATCCCGGGGGAAGGAGACACCGACGCGATAGGCTCTGGTGGGGAGCACATTCTCATAGCGCCACACGGCGACGATGCGCCCTTGCTCGTCCTCGACCTTGTCGGTAAACGGCTCGTCTTGATAGAGCACCGCATCCGTCTCGATGCCGGGCAAGGTAGCCACCCGAATCTCGATGGTGCCCGCGCCCCGTACCAGGTCGCTGTCGAACCACGTCGGCGTGATCTGCAGCGAGGCGTTCTCCTCGTTGGTCGTATCGGCATAGACCATCTCGGGTACGGAGAAGGCGAGGTGCAGCGTGGCCCTGTCGCCTGCGGCGATAGCGTGCTGACCCAGGTGGATCTCGACGCCTACATCGATGTACTCCGAGTGGCGGATGTCGCTCAGCGGCTGTCCGTCGATCGACGCTTCCATCTCGTTGAGACGGTACTTGTCATTGGGCGTGCCGATGTCGACGATGTCGATCGGGCTGCCATAGTTCTCGATCGTGATGTCATAGACGATGTGCACAGAAGCGTCCGGCTGGACGGCGACCTGCATCAGGAGCAGCGGTACACTGAAGCTATACGTCTGGGAGGTCGGTCGATGGACAGGATGTGCCGCCGTGGGAGTGTGTGTGGTACCGGCTCCCAACGAGGCCAGGATGATGGCCAAAACAATGAAAACCGCGATGGATCGCTCTCTCTTCATACGCCCTCCCCAAGCCGGCTGCGTACTATAGATGATAGCTGGTGCCCTATTGCGTGCGTGCCCAGCCCCGAGGGTCGCGTGGACAGTCAGCAGCACAGATTGCCAGGTCCGGACAGACGTCGCAGCGTGTCGGCGCCTCGACGCGTTCTCGATAGCGACGGAAGACCTCGTCGTCCCAGATGCTCTGCCAGGATTCCTTCAATAGGTTGCCGGCACTGACGAAGGGGCCGCGAGCGGGAAAGACCTTCCCATCCGGCTCAACGCGCACGGCGACATCGCCCGAGCACCGCGGGCCGGCAATGACCTGCTCTGCCAGTGCCATGCCGGGCACGACTTCCACCGGGGGATTCCACATAAAGCGGGCCTGTGCCAGATCCGCCGTCTCCTCAATCGTGGTCGCTACTTGAGCCATGCCGTCGCTTGTGAAGACCCCCATCTCCTGCGCTAGGGCTTCATCCAGCGTGGCGAAGGCGACGAACGAGAGATTGTCGGCCCCTTCACCCAGCAGTGTGTCGATCGTGCTCTGCACGCGATCGAGGGTGGCCTGGATGAGGGGGATCTCGGCCTCAGCGCAGACTCGATTGTCCTCAAGCCATGCCAGCACGGAGTAGGCTGCGTCCAAGTCCCCGATGCCATAGAGCGCATCGTGGATCTCGGCTCGGTTGGCGGCGAAGGGCATGGTGATGTGATCCACCCCCGCCTGTCGGAGGGCGGCGAGGAGACCGTAGTCGTTGAGATAAGTCGCTCGGCTGCGTACGCCGGTGATCATGCCTAGATCCTCAGCTCGCTCCACCGCGCGGATCAGGTGCTCATCCACGAAGCCGTCGGGCGCCACCAGGGTGATGTGGGGGATACCCACCTCCCACAGGCGATCGAGCAGCGGCACCATCGCCTCAGGGGATGCCAGCGGTACGGATGCCTGTAGCGGGGCGATCAGCTCAGCGCCGTAGGGGGAAAGGACGGCGTCTTCCAGGTTTACCACCGGATAAGCGTCGCTCGGCGTCGTGATCTGTTCAATGAGATCTCTGACTTTGGCAACGTCGGCGTGCATAATGTCACCCTTGCCGCCGGAGAAAGAGGCGTGCAGTTGCTCGACGATAACATCCTCGGAGAGCCCATCCAGGAGGTCCTTGGCGATGAGGACGCCGGTTGCCGTCAGCCGGGCTGCTGCCATCGCGTTGGCGATGAGCATACCGCTACCGTCATTTTCGACACGCAGGTGGAAGCGTGTGACGACGCCGTCTCTCTCCTGTAGCATATGATACAGGCCGGGCTTCACGGGTGGGGCTGGGCGAGCCTGCTCAAAGGACAGCAAGCGCTTAAGCCACTCTTTCCACATAGGTACCCTCCTCAACTAGTGACCAGATCAAGGGAATATCTCAACAGGGCAGATCCTAAGTCAGAGACGTTCACGACGTGCCACGCTTGGCCTCAAGCGTACTTCCGGGCGTACAGATCGGGCTCGAAGGCGGCGCGGCGCCCGGGACATGTCTCACGAGGGCAGAGCTGGCAGCTCTCAAAGCGCTCCTCGGTCGGGAAGCGGATGCCCGACGTCGTTTTGTTTGGGATCATCAGGAAACTGTCGGTCAGTCGGACGCCGATGGCTGCCTCCGGATCGCCGAGGATCTTGAAGAGCGGCCGCTGCTCACGAATGGGCCAGTCGGCAAGTGATCCCGGCGCCATCGTCGCCGTGCGTCCCAGATCGTAGCAGGTGCTGAGGTGACGGGCGAGAGCCTCGAGGGCGGCTCCCAGCGCGAGTTCTTTGATGGCGTCGACCCAGTAGCGGTGGAGCATATCGTCCAGGCTATCGCCCCACGCCTGTAGCTCTACGCCACACGTCGTCACATAGGCGAAGAGGCGATGGGCTGCCTCCAGATTGACCCGCAGCACGCGACTTGTCAGCGTGACCCCGTCGATGGTGACCGTGTCCTCGCCCTTGGCCTCGATGTAGGCGAGCCGATACATCGCTTTGGGCTTGGCGATCGCCTTGGCGGCCGCCAAGATCTCCGTCAGCTCGGAGAGATGGCGATTATCCTCCTTCATTCTCAGCCGCTTCGTGAGGGTGCTCAAGGCGGGGTCGAAAGGAATGTCATCGATGATGAAGGGCGGCTCTGAGCGCTCGGTTACGGTCATCGTTACCATCTCTTTCTTGGTGACATCTGTCAGTTGGTTACTTTCTCCCCCTGCGGCAAGAGGGGGGCAACGCCGTGTCCGGAAGCACGCAGACCTCGTGCCTCGGGTGCGGGCCTGGCGCACCCACGTTCCGCGCTGCGGAGGCCGAGTGCGGCCTCTGCCTCGTGATGTGCTTCATGTTCCAGGCGACAACCGCCGCCGCACACCTCGAGATCAGGGCAATCCCAACATTTCGCGGGTAACCCTGCTGTCTGTGGGTTGCGCTCTCGATCGCGGAAGCTCAAGAAGAGCTCACTATGCCAGATGGTGTCCCAGGGATCGGTGAGGATGTTGCCGGCGGAGACGTAATAAGATTGGCAGGGAAGCACGTCACCGTTGGGCTCGATGCAGATCGAGTACTCAGCAGCGTTGCAGCGTTTGGGGTCGAGTTCGAGCGCCAAGGGCGAGAGCTCGCAGTAGTCGGTGACGGTGTACCAGAGAAAGCGCATGTCGCGTGCTGCAGCTTCGTCGCGCACCGCAGCCAAGAGGGCAGCCATAGCCGTCGCTGGAATGGCATCGGGAGTCGTCGTACCTCCCCCGGCGTAGATCATGCCGTTCATCGCAAAGGTCGTCAGCCCGAGGCGATCTAGGAAGGTGACGATGTCCAGGACGTGGTCCTGGTTCTCGCGGGTCACGGTCGTATTGGTGATGGTGTGGAGGCCGCCGGCGAGGGCGTTGCGGATGCCCTGTACGGTCTCATCGAAAGCGCCCGGGTGTCCGACCATCACGTCGTGGACTGCCGCATAGCACGATTCCAGCGTGACCTGGATATGATTCAGGCCCGCAGTCGCCAGGGCTTCGGCAAGCGCTGCATCGGCCAATCGCCTGCCGTTGGTGTTCATCCCCACGATGAGGCCCAACTCATCGGCATACCGGATGAGTTCGAGGAGTTGAGGATGCAGGGTGGGCTCGCCACCGGTGAGGATGATATGGGGAATGCCGATGTCGGCAAGCTTGTCGAGCACGCGGAACCAGTCCTCCATGCACAATGTGGCCATCGGAAAACGTTGCGGCTCGTTGTAGCAGTGAGGGCAGGCGTTGTTGCAGCCATAGGTGAGGGCCACGTCGGCTTTGTAGGGGGCTGACACAGGCGTGCTGAACACCGGTTGAAAGGCCAGCATCGGGGCCAGCTCGCAGGTGGGGCAGCCCTCGCCGCCGGTGTGAAGTTGTCGCACCAAATCGTACATCTTGGTCGCAGCGTCCGTGAGCTCCTGCGTCGTTACCCCGCGGTAGTCATGCCTCAGCTGCGTCTCGGCCTCGGCCTGCGGCACCCCCTCCAGGGCGAGTTTGACGAGCCGTGCAGCGGTGGGATTGAGGTGGATGACGTCGGTGACGTCGATAAAGAGGACACCTGAACCGTCCCCTTCAATCCGGAGATGGAGGTGACGCTCTCCTCCGTCAAGGTTCAGAGGATATGTGTAGAGCCCTGGGGAGGCGATAGGCGGTGCGGCGTGAAAGATCCTCAGGGCTGAGTCAACTAGGCGCGTCCAGCGTGTCTGATGTCTCATGGCTCTCAGTCGTATTACGTGTCCACGGGCCTCAAGGTCGCGCCGGGCGCGATAGGTGCGGGGTGCTGCCGCGGAACTGAGTGGGCGCGAGCGTCAGGAGAAGCAACGGTTGAGGATGTGCCGGGCGTCGCGCGCGGCATTTACCACTTGGGCGCTTCTTCGATCTGATAGGAGGCACCGCAATAGGGGCAATCCACGAAGATGGCGCCGGCGCGCACCTCGAGGTTCTCCTTGCTCAAGGCGCCTTGACAGGACTGGCACTTCATCTGCTCGAGGCGCACATCTCCGGTGAGGTCGATCTTCTGCACGTGCGTGATCTCCTCATGCTTGGGTCGTACCCGGGTCAGGTAGACGAGTACGCCCGCCGCCACGAAGAGCACGATGCCCACCAGGAAGCGGACGATCTGGCCTTGGGCGCCGACCACGAACATCAGGCCGAAAAAAGCGATGACGGCAGCGATCAGATAGGTTAGGATTTCCATCAGGTTCTCCTTGGAACAGGCTGAGCGTTGCCGCTAGTATAGTGGATCCCGGGTGATCGTCAAAGGACGGCTAGCGTCGCCTGTTCCTGTGATGTCGCGACTTTCTGCGCGTTCGTTGCCAATCCTTGACCGCCGCCCAACCCGCCGCGCTGTTGAACATCAGCATCAGGGTCATACTGACCGCCGACGTGAGACACCAGAAGCAGGTCGCGCCGATGACGAAGGGCTGCAGATAGGTGAGCGCGATCGAGGTCAGGAAGCCGAACCAGGCCATCCCGAAGAAGGCCAGCGGCGCGACCTGCTTGAGTTTTCCCGATCCATAGCGTGCATAGGTGTACGTCGATAGCAGCGCGACATACCCTAAAACGCCGATGAGTGCCAGCGGGATGAAGCCGAAGACGAGTGCGTACTCACTCTGCTGGACGACGTTACAGCGTCCTACCGGCCCACAAAAGGCCTCCACATGCTGTGTCTCGACATAGGTGAGGTAGAGGGCTGCACCGAGGCCCACGGCACCATCGACATAGGTGGCCCACTTGGGCAGCCGCCGTGCCAGACGTTGTTGCCAGCGTGCAGGGCGTGCGAGCAGGGGCAGGAGGATCAGCATCACGGCTAACCACAGGGCGGCAACCGTGTTGCCCGCCGGATCCTGTGCCCAGCGCTCTTCGAGCGAGGGTCCTGCCGGCTCGGATGACCTCTGCTCGACCCAGGTCTCGATGCCCGGTAGATCGGGCCAACCGACGCCGCCGGCGGCGAGATGCGAGGCAATGAGTCCCGGCAGTTGCTGTGGAATCTCAAGGGAACCGACCAGGACGGTGTCCTCAATAATAATGAACGGTACACCTTGACGACTGGATGGAACATTGTACCTGGCCAAAGCCTCCTGGAAGAAAGCGCTGCCGTCAGGTCGCGATGCATCCACCTCAAGGATGTCCAGTTGGTCACCATAGCGCTCGCGAAGCACCGGAAAAACGTCTTGAGAGATCACCCGACAGTTAGGGCAGGTCGGGGTGTAAAAATAAAGCAGTTGCACCACAGCTGCCTGCGCCCGTGATACCGTGGTGGCCCCTAGGAGCAGCGTGAAGGTCAGGATGAGACTTAGTAGAATCCAGCGTAGACGTCGCACGGTCGTTCCTCTCTTTAGCCTCGGCAGGTACTGTCCCAGGCGACGCTCAGGGAAGGCGCGCCGGGACAACCCGTCGACGAAAATCACGGGCAGAACTATACCACCTGTAAGTGCTGAGACAAGCGCAGCTAGGCCTGGTTCGCCTCTTGGATGGCGCTCCCCGGATGCCCCGGCGCAGCCATGCAGATGATCTCAAGGATACGCAGGTCGAAGAAGGTCTGCGCGTGGGTCGGATGTAGAACGACCGCGGTATCAGCGCCTCGACCGGAGCCACCGATGGCGATGACGGGCTCTCCTCCCGGTAGGAGTCCGGCATCTGACGCCATCAGGGTGATCTCGGCCGCGACCTTCATCCCCTGTCCGAAGCAGCGCAACGTGAAGGCGATGATCTCGTCGACTTGATAGGTGTCCAGCTTCTTGCGGACGGCGCGTCCCACACCACCGAAGGCGTGGGTGGTCGTCACGATCTTACCGCCGGCGGCCTTGATCTTCTCAATCAGCGCGGCCTCGTGGTTGAGGGTGAAGGGCTCGCGAAAGCCGGCCGAGTGGGTCACGGCGATGACATCGAGGTCTTTGAGGAACTCGGCTGTCCGGGCACCGGTGGCGCCACTGGTTGTTGCGACCAAGACCGTGCGGACCCCCAGTGCGGGCGCGCGCCCGGCGACCAGAGAGAGCACCCGGTCGGTGTTCGCGGGTCCCGGCGCGGAAAAGTAGACGGTCTGGGATTGGATCTCTGTCATGATGACCTCCTGTACTTATAGGTGCTGGCGAGACGGTTCAAGGTCATGAGAGTATAGGCGGCGGGCGACGTGACGTCAACGAGAGCTTCGGCCTTTACTGCATCTGTGGTATGATGATTGCGTTGGATTGCGATGTCCGCCACATGCTGGAGGCTTAACGATGTCCAAGTTTCACACCTACTTAGGGTCTCATCCCGTTCTGGTCGCCGATGGCGCGACGGGAACCACACTTCAGAAAGCCGGACTCCCGCCGGGGGCGGCACCGGAGCGCTGGAATCTGGAACGTCAGGATGAAGTGCGTGCGCTGCATCGCGGATATATTGAAGCCGGTGCCGATATGGTGCTCACCAATACATTCGGAGGAACCGCGATCCGGCTGAAGCGCGAGGGGTTGGGCGACCAGGTTGCTGAGATCAACCGAGCGGCCGCGGAGCTCGCTCGCGAGGTCGCCGGCTCGTCAGTTCTTGTGGTTGGCGATATAGGGCCGACTGGGGAGATGCTGGCGCCTTTGGGCACGCTTGCCTATGAAGATGCGGTTGCGGCTTTCGCCGAGCAAGCGAGGGCGTTGGCTGAGGGTGGTGTTGACGCTCTCCTCGTCGAGACCATGAGTGATCTGACCGAGGTGGAGGCGGCTGTGACCGGCGTGCGCCAGGCCACCGATCTCCCCCTGATGGTCACCATGAGTTTCGACACCAAGGGGCGAACGATGATGGGGGTCAAGCCCGAACGGGCGGCACAGGCGCTGCTCGCGCTCGGCGTCGACGTGATGGGGGCGAACTGTGGTCGCACGCTGACGGAGACGCTCGAAGCTGTCCTTAAGATGCGTGAGGCCGTGCCCGGCGCCGTGTTGATGGCCAAGCCCAATGCCGGTCTGCCGCATGCAGAGGGCGGCGACCTGGTCTACGACGTGACGCCCGACGTGATGGCCGACTATGCGCGGCGGTTTGTCGATGAGGCGGGTGTCGCGATCTTCGGCGGTTGCTGCGGTAGCACGGCGGCACACATTCGCGCTGTGGCGGATGCGCTCAAATCAGCGGGGACCTGATACGGCATGCTGCTGTCAGGTCATGTTCCCTTAGCGATAGACAGGAGGACTTGAGATGCGGTACGAGATCCACGGAACGATGATGCAGTCATTGGATGTCTACCTTTCGCCGGGCGAATCGATGTTCACGGAGTCGGGCGGGATGGCCTGGATGAAGGGTAACGTCGAGATGAAGACCGACGCGCGCGGTGGGTTGATGGCCGGGTTGGGCCGAAAGCTCGCCGGTGAGTCGCTCTTTATGACGACCTATACCAACCGTGACTCCGCGGAGTCCCTGGTTGTCTTTACACCGGAGGCCCCGGGCAAGGTTATCCCGGTCAAATTGGGTGAGGGGCAAAGCATTATCTGCCAGCGTGATGCCTTCATGTGCGCCGAGACCACGGTCGAGGTCGCGATGCACTTCCGCAAGCGGCTGGGGGCCGGCTTCTTCGGCGGTGAGGGCTTCATTCTCCAGAAGGTCACCGGACCGGGCTATGCCTTCCTCGAGATCCCGGGCGATGTGCGTGAGTACAACCTGGCAGCGGGCGAGACGATGCGCATCGACCCCGGTCACATCGCTTTCTTCGAGCCCTCGGTGAACTATGACATCACCACGGTCAAAGGGTTGACCAACGTCCTGTTCAGTGGCGAGGGCCTTTTCCTGGCGACGTTGAGCGGCCCCGGGCGCATCTGGCTCGAGAGCTTACCCATTGCCAACCTGGCTGCCAAGATCGCCAAGTACATTCCCTCCAAGTCATCCTAAGTTCTGGCGCCCTAGCGTCACGCCGACGCTAGGGCGCTCACCAGATAGACGTACATTCACAGGCGATCACGTTGTCTTGGTGTAGCCCGGCCTTTCTCGGCCCGGGATGAGGGTTCCCCCCACGCGGTAGGGCGCCGCCCCTTATTGCGGCCCATACTGTGTAATAAGGAGCGAGGTCTCATGGTCAAATTCATTGGTGATACCACATCCGGTCTGCCCGCATCATTCGCAGAAGCACATCATATCCCCATTGTTCCTCAGGTCATTATCTTCGATGAAGTATCCTATCTGGAGGGTGTTGAGATCAGCTACGGCGCCTTCATGGAGCGACTCCAAGTCGCTAGGAAGCTGCCTAAGACGGCAGCACCTCCGTCAGAGCTCTTCGCCGAAGCCTTCGAGCGCTTGGCTCAGATTGATGACACGGTCATCTGTGTCTTGCCCTCCGCTCTGGTCAGCGGCACGGTGCGTTCGGCCACCGTGGGCCTGCAGATGGCGCTGGACCGCGGCATGCGACCGCTTGATGTGCGCATTATCGACACGCAGCTCATCGCCAGCCCAGTCGCTACCCTCTTGCGCCTAGGCGTCGCGTGGGCTGAGCAAGGTGAGGATGCGGACACCATCGAGTCGCGCATTCTCGAGATGAGTCGCCGCTGCAAGATTTATTTCCTCGTGGATACGCTCAAGTACCTGGCGATGGGAGGGCGCATCGGCGGTGCTGCCGCGCTGTTGGGGAGCGTACTGCAGGTGAAACCGGTCCTGACCTTCAGAGGAGGGCAGGTGGATACTTTTGAGAAAGTGCGCACGCATAAGCGTGCCATCGAGCGGCTCAAGCAGTTGGTGATGGAGGAGATCGCACCGGGCGGGGCAGGATATCTGAGCATGATGCACGCCGCAGCGGATGACGAGGTCACAGAGTTGACGGCGTATTTCGGCCAAGCACTGAGCCTGTCCTCGATCCCTGTGCAGTCTGTGCCCCCCGCGGTGGTAACGCATGCCGGCCCTGGCGTTCTAGGGGCGAGCTTCTTCACGGAGTGAGGCATGCAGATCCGACAGATCAACCCTCAACGCGCTGCCGACATCCGCAAGTTCGTCCGCTTTCCCTTTGACCTTTATCAATCGTGCGATCAGTGGGTGCCCCCACTGATCTCGAGCGTCAAGCTCGCGCTGAACCGAGAGCGTCATCCCTTCTACCAACACTCAGATGCGGCGTTTTTCGTGGCGGAGAACAGAGAGGGAACTGTCACCGGTCGTATCGGTGTGCTCGATAACCGTCGGTACAATGAGTACAATCGCGCGAAGGTTGCCTTCTTCTACTACTTCGATGCGGTCGAGGATGCCGAGGTCGTTCGGGGGCTGATTGAGGCTGCAGGCACGTGGGCCCGCAACCGCGGCCTTGAGCTGCTGATGGGGCCTAAGGGCATGTTGCGCGCCGATGCCTACGGGGTGCTCAGCGAGGGCTTTGAACACCTGGCGGGTATGGGCATGCCCTACAACTACCCCTACTACGCACGACTACTGGAGGACGCCGGCCTGCAGAAGGAAGTGGACTACCTCTCGGGGTATATGAGCACGGAGGACCAACTTCCTGAGCGACTCTTTCGCCTGGTCGAGCGTATCAGGGAGCGCGGTAACTTTTGGGTGAAGTCCTTCAAGAACAAACGTGAGCTGCGGAGTTGGATCCCAGCCATTCAACGCATCAACAACGAGGCCTTTACCCAGGTGTGGGGGTACTATCCCATAGACGAGGCCGAGGTCCAGATGATCGGCGATCAGATGCTTCAGGTTGCGGATCCACGCATGATGAAGCTGGTCATGCAGGGAGATGACGTCGTCGGATTTTGCTTTGTCTTTCCCGACGTCGCTGAGACCCTCAGAGCTATTAATGGCCGAATGTGGCCGTTCGGATGGGTGCGCCTTCTGATCGCGCTGCGGCGTACCGAGCGCCTGCTCGGCAATGGGGTCGGCCTGTTACCGGAGTGCCAGGGGCTAGGCGCCAGCGCCTTGCTCTACGCCGAACTACACGACACGATACGGGCGCGAGACGCTGATGTCTGTGAGTTCGTCCAGGCTATGGAGACGAATGTCAAGAGCCTCGGCGATATGAATATGCTTGGGGTTCAATGGTACAAACGACACCGGGTCTACCGGCTGGATCTCACGTCGGAGTGAAACATCCGAACCGGCGCTGCCCGTAACTTCTTGATCCTCTAGGAGGAGCATTATGCCGGAATGTCGTGGGGCTGCTGAGCCTCAGCAGGCTGCGATGACGGGCGACCGGGTCCCGCGTCTGACCAAGATCATCTATGGGAGTGGCGACTGGGGTGTGGCAGCGTTCAACACCCTGCGTCAGATCTTCTATGCGATCTTCCTGACCGATGTCGTGGGGCTGGATCCCCGCCTGGCTTCCTTTGCGGCGCTGATCGGCGTGATCTGGGACGCGATCAACGACCCCTTGGTCGGTGTGCTGAGCGATAGGTTGCGCACGCGCTGGGGAAGGCGCCGTCCCTTCCTGCTCATCTTTGCGATACCCTACGGCCTTGCGTTCCTCGTTCTCTGGTGGGCTCCCCCGTGGCAGAGCCAGATCCTGCTGATGATCCACGTGATGCTGGCCTACGCACTGAGCGATACCTTTCAGACGCTGGTGGTTGTACCTTTCCATGCCCTGACGCCGGAGATGACCTCGGATTACGATGAGCGTACCTCGTTGGCCGGCTACCGGATGTTCTTCAACTTCCTGGCCTCGGTGGCGGGCGGGGTGGTGGCGCCGATGATCGTGGACGCTACTCTGGCGGGTGGGGGCACACAACAGCAGGGATATCTCCTGGCCTCGGCGATTTTCGGCGCGACCTCGGTTTTCCCCTACCTGGCCATTTTCTTTGCTGTGAGGGAAAAGGCGCCTGCCGGTGATCCTGAACGGGCGAGGCCACAGATGGTCTCCTGGCGGGAGATGGTCAGGCAAGCGTGGGAGAACATCCCCTTCCGCTACGCGACGGCCCTTTATATGCTCAATTGGGTGACCTTTGATCTGGTCGCGGCTGTCCTGCCCTTCTTCCTCACCTATTGGATCGCGCAGGGTGACCTTCTCCTCAAGATGCCGGTGTTGGGCATGCCGATTGCCAGCGCGGTCTTGGGTCTGATCGCGGTGTTGGCCCTTCCCGCATTGCCGTTCTGGTCCTGGGCTGCACGGCGTTTCGGGAAACGGATGGCCTATATGGCGGCCATCGGTCTCTGGGCGCTGATCCTGATGTCGTTGACCTTCGTCCCGCCGATGCGGATGGGATGGGTGGTCCTGATGGCGGCGTTGATGAGCCTCAGTTACTCCGCTGCGCACCTGTTACCGGAAGCGATTTTCCCGGACGTGATTGACTGGGATGAGCTGCGCACCGGAGAGCGCCATGAGGGTATCTACTACGGCGCCAAGAACTTCATTCGCAAATTGACCACCGCGATCGCGATCTTCCTGATTTTGCAGGTGTTGGGGTGGCTTGGGTATCAGCAGCCTCCCGCCGGCGCTACCTTTTTCCAGCAACCGGAGGCGGCTGTGCATGGTATTCGCATTTTGATCGGTCCGGTGGCGACGGTGCTGCTGCTCGCGCTTCTGGTGGTGACGTGGTTCTACCCGCTCGATCGTGCTCGGTACGCGCGTGTCCGACGTCTGTTGGCACGCCGGCAGAGCCGGGTCGGGTTGGCTCAAAGGGTGGCGGAATGAGTGAGCCTGCCGATCGCCTCGTGGTCCCGGAGCCGGGCTCCCGTACGAGCTATCGCAACGCGCGCGCGTATGATTTCTGTCCGGGTTGCAGCCATCACCTGGTCCTGGATGCCCTGGATCGGGCGCTGGTTCGCTTGCAGTGGGACCCGGCGGAGATCGTGATCGTCACCGACATCGGCTGTGTCGGCCTCTCGGATCAGTACTTCGTTACCAGTGCCTTCCATGGTCTGCACGGACGCAGCCTCACCTATGCGACAGGCATCAAGCTCGCCCGCCCTGACCTTCACGTGATCAACCTGATCGGCGATGGAGGATGCGGTATCGGATGCGCGCACCTTGTCAGCGCCGCCCGACGGAATATCGGGGTCACTACGTTGGTGTGCAACAACCTGAACTTCGGCATGACGGGTGGGGAACACAGCGTCACGACGCCGCAACAACAGAGGACCGCGACGACCCCCTGGGGTAACACCGAGCGACCTCTCGATATCGTCCAGACTGTTGTCGCCAATGGCGCGACTTTCGCGTGGCGTGGGACGGCGTTTGAGCCTGATCTGGACCGACAGATCGAGGCGGCGCTGACTCACGACGGCTTCGCGCTCCTGGACATTTGGGAGCTCTGCGTGGCCTACTACGCTTCGGTGAACAAGATGTCGCCCAAGGCTCTTGGGGCGACGATGGAGTCGTTGGGCTTCACGCGCGGTGTCCACAGGAGCAGCGCTCCGCGAGTTGAGGGGGCTAAGGCGCTCCGTGAGGCCTGGGCCTCGTGGCAGGAGGGGGGCGATGAGGGTTCGGAACGCTTGGATGTTGCGTTTGCCAGCCCGCTGAACCGTCCGCTCCATGTGATGATCGCCGGCGCTGCCGGAGGACATATCCGCACGGCTGGGCGGTTAGCCGGCACTGCTGCTGCGCTTTCAGGCCTATGGACCGCGCAGCGGGACGACTACCCTGTGACCGTACGGTCAGGTCATAGCATCAGCGAGGTGATCATCGCACCTGAGGCGGCGCCGTATGTGGGTGAAACACGTCCTAACGTGCTCTTTGTGCTCGCGGCGGAAGGGCTTCGGAAGGCTGTTGGCGCCATCGAGCAGATGGAGGACACAGACTGGATCTTCGTTGTTCCCGAATTGCTCGATCGGGTTGCGGCATACGCCGAGAGCGCCACGGCCCCGCCGCAGCTCCGCGTACTCGATCTAGGCGCGCTCACGAGCGTCGCCAGACCAGGTCGGGGGCCGGCTGCCGTTGCCGCGGGGTTGGTCTATCTGGAGATCCTCGTGCCGGAGGCCCTGGTCGAAGGGGCCGGAAGGCTGAGCGCTGCTTATGCGCGGGCAAATCAGGAGGCCGTGCGGGCGGCTCTAAAAGCGATGGACGACTTAATCGGGGCGGTGCCGCCGGCATAAACGTTGACAAAGAAGCGGTAGCCGCTATCATGATGTGTTAGTGGGGCGGTGGACG
The DNA here is from genome assembly GCA_964650935.1 of uncultured Anaerolineales bacterium. Classification (GTDB taxonomy): domain Bacteria; phylum Chloroflexota; class Anaerolineae; order B4-G1; family SLSP01; genus PWVB01. Next base: position 2,810 of record CAZYYC010000017.1, on the reverse strand, counting down.
ACCTGTGCGTCTGCCGATGCGTAGCCTGATGATGTCAGGTTGTCTCATCCAGAGAGCGAAGCGTAATCGTTGAGGGCACTCTTGGCTGTGCCTGCGTCACGATCGGCTTTGCTCTTTTCGCTTGGGAGAAATCGTACGTCTGAAGGAGGATGATCTATGATCGATGTGGTAGGCTTAACCAAGTACTATGGCCCGATCCGGGCCGTCGAGGACCTCACCTTTCAGATCGAGAGGGGGGAGATCGTCGGATTGCTGGGTCCGAATGGCGCGGGGAAGACGACCTTCCTGAAGATGCTCACCGGCTACCTGCAGCCCGATGAGGGCTCTGTGATGGTCGATGGGCTCGACGTACAGGAGCAGACGCGCGAGGTGCAGTCGCGCATCGGCTATCTTCCCGAGACCGCGCCGCTCTATCCCGAGTTATCGGTGCAGGCCTATCTGCAGATGATGGCGAACCTGCGTATGGTGCCCGAGGCGGAGCAGCTTCGCTGCATATCCGAGGCCGTCTACGCCACAGGGCTCGAGAACCACTTGACGCGCCCCATCGGGCAATTGAGTAAGGGGTTTCGCCAGCGTGTGGGTCTGGCTCAGGCAATCCTTCACCATCCTAAGTTGCTGATCCTCGATGAGCCGACGGTAGGCCTCGATCCTACGCAGATTGTGGAGATCCGACACCTCATCCGGCGCTTGGCGGAGCACAGCACGGTGCTCTTCTCGACCCATATTCTCTCCGAGGTTGAGGCCTTATGCGATCGTGCCATCATCCTGATCAACGGACAGGTCAAGGCCGATGCGCAGCTCGCTGAACTCGCGGCAACCTCCGATGCGGTGCTGGTGTTGGAGCCTCCGGTGCGCGACGCGGAAGCGTTGTTGCGGCGCCTTGAACAGGTTCGCGACGTCACTCCTTTTGAGATGCCTCGAATCGGTGGGCGCTCAGGTGAAGCCTGGGGCGGGAGGGGTTACCCGGCCTATCGCGTCCACGGCACGCCCGGCAAAGGCGATGGGTTGACGCCGGCAATCTATGACTTGGCCCGCGCGGAGGCTTGGCCGGTTCGTGAGCTGCGGCGGGATGTGCGCACCTTGGAGATGGTCTTCAACGAACTGGCTCTTGCGACCGACGACGCTCCTCCTTCCGAGGATGTGGTGGCGTCAGAGACGGCGGAGGTGGCTCTATGAATAGGTGGATGCGCCAAACAGTCACGGTCACGCGTAAGGAGCTGCGGGGCACCTTTGGCTCGCCCATGGCCTTGATCTTCATCGGCACCTTTCTGGCTGCGACGCTCTTCTCGTTTTTCTGGGTTGATACCTTCTTCGCCCGCGGCATCGCCGACGTTCGACCCCTGTTCAGGTGGACGCCGGGTCTGATGATTTTCCTGGTGGCGGCTCTGACGATGCGGCAGTGGAGTGAGGAACAGCGATCGGGCACGCTGGAGATCTTGCTGACCCTGCCGGTCTCCACGACCCAGCTGGTGGTCGGGAAGTTTCTGGCGGTGATCGCGCTTGTAGCCATCGCGTTGGCCCTGACCCTCTTTCTCCCGCTGACGGTCTCGCTGTTGGGTAATCTCGACTGGGGG
>CAZYYC010000017.1:0-1226 GCA_964650935.1 uncultured Anaerolineales bacterium | reverse complement strand
GAGCGCCTATGCCGCGATCGGACTCTTTGTCTCGTCGCGCACTGACAATCAGATTGTCGCTCTCATCTCGACGGTTCTGGTCTGTGGGGCACTCTACTTCATCGGGTCGGCTGATGTGACGGCCTTCTTCGGTCAGCGCATCGGTGAGATCCTGCGGGCGATAGGTGCCGGCAGCCGCTTTGAATCGATTCAACGTGGGGTGATCGACCTGCGCGACCTGGCCTACTATGGGACCGTCGCCGCTGTCTTCCTGGTGCTGAACGTGCTCTCGCTCAAGGCCAAGGGGTGGAGCGAGAGCGAGCAGACGCTGCCCCGGCGACGCGGCGTCGCGATCACCTCCGCGCTGCTCGTGGTCAACTTGCTGGTCGTCAACGTGTGGGCCTTCCCACTGCGTGGGCTGCGGGTCGACTTGACGCAATACAACGACTACACGCTTTCGCAGACGACGAAGGAGCTGCTCAGCGGCTTACAGGAGCCGCTCCTGATCCGCGGCTACTTCAGTGAGAAAACGCATCCCCTCCTGGCCCCGCTCGTGCCCAATGTGCGCGACATGCTGCAGGAGTATCAGGTGGCCTCAGGAGGTAGCGTACAGCTGGAGATCATCGACCCGGCGACCGAGCCCGATAAGGAGGCCGAAGCCAATCAGGTCTATGGGATTCGTCCGACGCCCTTCCAGGTCACCGGACGCTACGAGGCCTCGGTCATCAATTCCTACTTTGACATCCTGATTCAGTACGGTGATCAGAGTGCTGTGCTGACCTTCAGCGATTTGATCGAGGTGGAGCCCTCGGGCGACGGCGGTGTCAATGTACGACTGCGTAACCTGGAATATGATCTGACGAGCAATATCAAGAAGGTCGTGTACGGTTTCCAGAGCGTCGATGCCATCCTGGCCTCGCTGTCTGATCCGGTGGAGATGGTCGTCTACATAACGCCTGATACGCTGCCGGAGTGGCTCGTTGAGGCGCCCGCGACTATCGAGATGGTGCTGCAGGATATCGCGGGCCGGTCCGCGGGCTCCTTCAGCTTCCGGTTCGTTGATCCGGACGCGGCAGATAGCGAGATCAGCCGTCAGGAGCTCTATGATCGTTACGGGCTGCAGCCGCTCGCGGTCTCGCTCTTCTCCAACGAGAGTTACTATCTCTATATGGTGATGGAGACGGGCGAGGATGCCCATGTCATCTATCCGCAGGGTGAACTGAGTGAGGCCGATGTCCGGACGGCGG
>CAZYYC010000016.1:0-33042 GCA_964650935.1 uncultured Anaerolineales bacterium | reverse complement strand
AGGTTGTAGATGGAGTTGGCGCGGCCGATGGCCCAGACACTGGTGCCGTAGCGGACGGCAATGGCGGTCAGGGTCTCGCCGTAGCGGACGGTGTGATAGTAGCGACATCCGGGCGTGGGCGTCGGCGTTACCGGAGCGGGCGTGACCGTGCCGCCGGGCGTGAACTGGCGTACCGCCACGGGGCCGGCGGGAATCGGTGACCACGGCGCGACGGGGATGAGGAGCTTCATGCCCACGTAGATGCGGCTGGCATTGACGATGCCGTTGCAGGCTGCGATCTTGCTCGGCAGGGTCGCATAGGCGCGACCGATCGAGTAGAGGGTCTCACCCGCGCGAACGACGTGGTAGCCCTGCGCGGTGCAGGAGGAGGGCGGCGGGGTGGTCGTCGTGGTGGCTGTCGCCGTCGCCGTCGTGGTGGGCGTCGTGGTGGTGGGCTCGGGCGTGGCGTCGCCGGCGACCGTGAGGGCGCCGTTCTGTGCCGTCGCCTGGATTTGGGTGCCGCTGGCGTCGGCGAGCAGGACGCTGCTGAACGACAGGTTGGCGGTCCCTGCGGCCTTCGCGCGGAAGGTGATCTTGGCGAGCACGCCATTGCCGCTCACGGGACCGTGGGGCGACATCTGCGAGACGCCGAAGTCGACCTTACCCGCGGCGTTGTCGGCGATGTTCTGAGCGACGAAGTCATTGCTCAGGAAGCTGCCCAGGGCGATCTGCGCGCCGTCCGTGCCGGCGTCCGCATCCACGACCTCGAGCTTGGCGGCGTCGAAGGTTAGGTGGAACTCGGCGCCGAACAGGGCGGTGACGTTCGAGACCATCACATCGACCACCAGCGTGTCGCCCACGTTGAGGCTTCCCGAGGCCGGGCTGAGCGAGACGACGGTGTCGGCTGCCAGCACGGGCGCGATCGGTGCGCTCAACATCACCAGGAGCGCAAGGACCTGAAGTGTACGTCGGAAGATCTTTTTCATCGTATCATGCTCCTTTAGGCTGTGAGAATGTCACTACCACGCGGTGGGGCCGGTCTTGCCGAAGTTGCCGGCGGCGATGGTCAGATCGAAGATGTTCACGGTGCCGTCGCCATTGATGTCTGCCGGCAGCATACCACCGGCTCCGAAGGAGCCGATAATGCCGACGACATCCAGGATGTTCACGTTGTTGTCACCATTGACATCTCCGCCGAGCAGCTTGGTGGTGCCGACGTTCACCGAGGCCCCGACGACGTAAACGTTGGCCTTCTGTGCCTTGAGGTAGCCGTGATAGAAGGCCTGGACCAGGTAGATGCCACCCTGAGGCACGCTGAGTTCGAAGAAGCCATGCCCGTCTGTCGTTCCCTCGGCAATCACCCCACCACCTGCATTGTAGGCGACGACCAGAGTACCGTCAAGATCGGGCACGGCAACACCCTGGCGCTCGACGCGACCCGAGATGATGCCCGCCGCCTGGATGGCGATCGCCGGGACCGAGGTGCTGTTGATCAAGACCTCGCCACCCTCGGCGTCAGCCAGGACGGTGGCATCGGTGGTCAGCACCTGGATGCCTGTGGGACCTTCGGCCAGACCGCCCCAGGTGATCGTGGCGATTTTGCCGGTGCGATTGGTAACGGGAGCACCGGTGGTGCTTAGGGCGAGGCGGACGCAGGCGGCTGCACCACCAGCAGAACAGGGTACCTCCACGATGTTCTCGGCAACGATCGTTGTGCCGCCGAAGAAGCCCGTGGAGACGTTCACCTGAATGCCGTTGGCGGGGTTGTCATCGGCGTCGTTCACGGCTACGATGGCCGGATCGAAGCCGATGTAGAGGTCCACGCCCATAATCCCTACGGCTGGGGTGGCGTTGTTGACAATCGACAAGCTGACGTCCGTCGTGAAAGAGCCACCCACGACGGGAGCGCCCGATGTCACATCGCTGACGATGACCGACGTGTAGAAGTTGGGCGACTGTGCCATCGCAGCCTGTGGCAGCAGGCTGAGCAGCATCCCCAGAACCAGAACCAGTGACCAGTGCTTCTTGCGCATGTTATCCCTCCTGTACGGACCTATCGAGATGTTTCGTCTGCGTCGGGTGGCTGTCAACCAACACCTGCGACGTGCTTCTGTGATCATTGTAGCTGTGCTCGCCACGAATGTGGTTACAGAGGGATTACAGAAAAGTAACTGAAGCTCGTCGGCGTTACTGCAGGTATGGCCATCATGGCCTAGGGTGAGGGTGCTGCCCGGTCCGACGCCCCGGGACGGGGCTACAAGCATGCCTTTGGGGGCTCCTCGTCCCGTCCTTGGGGTGGTCGCGTCCAGCGGCGGGCCTACGGATCGCGGATGCCAAGGCCGTGCACCCGACAGGCGTTTCAGATGCGTACGCCCTGCCGACTTCTTGTCTTTTGACTGATCTCAAGTAGAATCAGCGGACAAACAAAAAGGGATAGGGAGATGAGGCATGCCGGTTACCTATGCTGAGCTTCGACGTCGACTCGAAGAGAAGAAGCAGGAGCTGCGCGGGCAGTTGGACGAGGTCCAGCGCGAGGTCCGTGAAGACGGCGTTGGCTACAGCAATCATATGGCTGACGCCGGCACCGAAGTCTTCGAGCAGGCCCGCGATCTGACCCTCGCTCAACAGATGGAGCATTCCTACAAGAACGTGGTCTACGCGCTGGAACGGTTTGAGGACGGCACCTACGGTATCTGCGAGTCGTGCGGGGTCCGCATCGAGCTGGCGCGGCTTGAGGCCGTGCCGGAGGCCGGCTACTGTCTGTCGTGTCAATCGCGTCGCGAGCAGCGGCGGTAGGAGCGCGACGCGCCTAGATGGAGCTGTCCGAACAGATCTCCGGCACCCGTCGGCTGAGCGATGTGCTCTTCTTCGGTATGCTGGCCGGTTGCCTGCTGGTTGATCAGATCACTAAAGCGTGGATGGTGGCGCACCTACCTCTCTATCGTCCGACCGACCTGATTCCCTGGCTTGCGCCGATCTTTTCCTTCACGCTCGTGGAGAACACGGGCGTGGCGTTTGGCCTCTTTCCATCGTTAGGTCAGCTCTTCATGTGGCTGGCGATCGTGGTGGTGGTCGGCATCCTGGCCTTTCGTCGCACGATCCCATCCGGTGATCTGTGGGTGCACATCTCACTCGGCCTGGTGACGGGCGGGGCGATCGGCAACGTGATCGATCGCCTGGCCCGAGGCTATGTGGTGGATTTTATCGATGTCAATTTCTGGCCCCTGGCGTCGTGGCCTGTGTTTAACCTGGCTGACGCTGCCATTGTCCTCGGGGTCGGTGTGCTGATGGTAGACTCGTTCCTGATGGAGCGTGAAAGGTTGGTGATCCATGCCTGAACTGCACACGCTGATCGTTGAGGCCGCCCAGCGGCTGGATCAGCTTCTTGCGGAGCGATGGGCTGCTCTGGATCGTCAGCAGATTCGCGACCTGGTGACCCAGGGGGCTGTGCAAGTCAACGGTCAGGACGCCCGTAAGGTGGGGCAGCGGGTCTATCCCAATGACGAGGTGACGGTACACCTGCCTGCGTTGGAGGAGGCACCCGCGCCCGAGCTCCCCCCCGGCCTCTCGCTGCCCGTCCTCTTGGAGGACGATGTGCTGCTCGTCGTGGACAAACCCGCGGGTATCCCCGGACGTACCACGCGAAAGCAGGATCAGGCCACCGTCCCGCAGATCCTTGCGGCGCGATATCCTGAGCGGGCTCACATCGGCGGGGTCAATCGGGCCGGCGTTGTGACAACGCTGGAGGAGGAGGTCTCGGGCCTGGTCTTGGTGGGTAAGGATGAGGCCGCCTACCGTCAATTGAGGCGATTGGTGAAGCGGCAGTATGTCACTGAGGCTTACACCGTCCTCGTCGAAGGGCATCTTCGTGGTGAGTTCACGATCGATCAGCCGATCGGCAACATGAAACATACACGCAGGCGCCTTGCGGTGGCACGTGAGGGGCGTCCGGCACGGACCTTTGTGCGTGGACAGCAGCACTTCAGGGAGGGTGGGCGCGAGTACACGCTCGTGTACGTACGCCCTGAGACCTCGCGCATGCATCAGATACGTGTGCACCTCTCCTGGTTCGGCTTCCCGATCGTCGGCGATCGACTCTATGGCGACCGGCGCCAGAGTGTGCTGCCCGATCGGCTCTTCGTGCATCTCAGCGAGCTACGGCTGCCCCATCCGATCACGGGCGATGAGGTGAAGATCTCGTCGCCGCTGCCGCCGGAGCTCTATTCCGTCCTATCTTACCTGCGGCGCCCCAGAGTCTGATCTCGTCGGGACGACGCTCCCACGAATCTATAAGGAGTTGCTATGCGTGAACTAAATGTTGCTGTCGTTCAGATGCAGCCGGAGTTGACCAAGATGGAGGACAACGTCGGCAAAATGGCTGAGACCGTTGCGCGTATCGCGACGGAGCAACCGGTCGATATCATCGTCTTTCCCGAGCTCTCGGTGACCGGCTATGAGGGCGGCGCGCGCTTCGCCCAGATGGCTCAGCGGGTGCCGGGCGCGGTGACCAACATTCTGGGCCAACACGCGACCGACTTCGGTGTCCATATCCTGATCGGCATGGCCGTCAAGGAGGACGTCGAGACTGTGCTCTACAACGGCGCCGTGCTGATCGCGCCCGATGGCGAGGTGGCAGGAACCTATCGCAAGATTCACCTTCCCGCCGAGGAGCGCCTGGTCTTCCGTCCCGGCTACCAGATCAAGCCCATCGAGACCGAGATTGGGGTCCTGGGCGTGATGACGGGATGGGATCTGGCTTTCCCCGAGATGGCACGGAGCCTGATGCTCAGCGGGGCCGAGATCATCCTCTTGCCGGCTGCGTGGCAGGTCAGGGACGTCGACATGTGGCGCACGCTGCTGGTGGCGCGGGCGTACGAGAATGACATCTTCATCGCGGCGGCTAACCGGATCGGCGAGGAGCCGTCCTACGCTTTCGCCGGACAGAGTGCGGTGCTCTCGCCTGCAGGCGAGGTGCTGGCTGCGCTCGAGGAACCCGAAGAGGGGTATGTCGTCGTGCGGCTCGACCTCGATGAGGTCCGGCACCGTCGTGAGGAGTCGCAGATCATGCTGGCGCGTCAGCCGGGCTCCTATCGACCGGTGGTGAAGAAGTACTAGCCGAGGAGCATCCAATGCTACGTGAGGGCGACCTGTTCCCAGGTCGCCCTCATTGCATGAACAGCCTGTCTCGGTGGTCGTTAGGCCTGCTTCTCGTAGATGCGGTACGTGCGGTAGATCCTGCCGCCCATGTGCAGCGCCGTCTGCCGCATCGGGATGTTGCTCTCCAGGACCCACGAGAACTCGATGTCCTTGTATTTGGGCACGCAGCGCTTCATCGTCTCGGCGATGATCAGCGCGTGGAGGCCTTGGGCGCGGTATTCCTCGATCACGCCGCCCGCGAAGGCACGGATCGTCGTCACCCGCTTGCGGATTCTCCAGTGGTAGATCATCTTGGCCAGTGTCCACCACTCAGGTACGCCCGGACGCGCATAGGCGCGATGGAGCGCCTGGTTGACGTCGGGGATGGGGAGGCCGGCGGCGATAGGGCGATCGTCCTTGAAGACGAAGAAGATGGTCGCGGGGTCGATGATGGGCTTCAACGCGGTGATTTCGTGATCCAGTTCCTCATCGGTGAGTGGAACGAAGCCCCAGTTCTTCGACCAGGCCTGGTTGTAGACCTCTTTGAAGTACTCCGCATCACGGTGGAAGTTGCCCATATCGATTGGGCGGATGGTCACGTCGGTGCGTTGACGGGCACGCTCGGCCACGCGCAGCATCTTGGGATTGAGCCCCGTGCCGTCGGGCTGTACGTTGCGCACGTCGGATAGGTAAGCATAGAGGTTCTGGGCGTTGGTATAGCCTGCCCGCTCCACATAGTCGACGTAGTAGCGTGGATTGTAGGTCATTAGGACGACCGGAGGACCGTTCCATCCATCCACCAGCATACCGCACTCCTCGTTGGTGGAGAAGTTCATCGGGCCGCGGATCGTGTCGAGACCCTCCTCGCGGACGTAGGCCTCGGCGGTGCGCAGAAGCTCGTGGGCAGCCTCCTCATCCTGTAGCACCTCAAAGAGCCCGAAGAAGCCGACGTTGTCGTTCCAGTACTCGTTGTGCCGGTAGTTGACGATCCCCGCGATAGTGCCGACGAGGTGCCCGTTGCGGCGTGCGGTGAAGTAGCGAACCTTGGCGTGCTGGTGAAACGGGTTCCTCTCAGGGTCGACGAACTCCTCCCGCTCCGAGGGCAGTGGAGGGACCCAATAGGGGTCGTTCTCGTAGACTCTCCATGGGAAACGCACGAATTCACGACGCTCGGCGGCGGTCTCTGCCGGCAGAATGGTCAGTTTGCCTGACATCATAAGTCCTCCTGTTGCTGCGCGAAGGCCGGTCGCTGGCGCGGCGAGCCGAATAATGGATCGATTATAGGCCCGGGGTGGGGGGCGTCAACATCGGACATCCTCGCTCCGATGCAGATCTGATGCAGCTCTAACGGTCCTTTAATCCCTGACTTGTATACTGAAGGCGTTCATCGTGGGGCCCTGCTTTGGCGGCGTGGCCCCGGCGTAAGGAGGAGGTTGGGACTGATGGACGCAAACAAATACACAGAGAAGACACAACAGGCGCTCATGAGGGCGCAACGTATCGCTACTGAGCGAGGAAATCCGCAGATCGACGCTGAGCATCTACTGCTTGCGCTGTTGGAACAATCCGACGGCGTCGTGCCGCGTATCGTGTTGGCGCTGGGGAGTGATCCGCAGCGGTTGCGTATGGATCTGGAGCAGGCGATTGGGCGCAAGCCGCAGGCGCGTGGGTCGGCGGCGCAGGTAGGCCTGTCGTCGTCCGTGTCACGGATCCTGCAGGCTGCCGAGCGCGAGGCTGAGGGGCTGCGTGACGACTATGTCAGCACCGAGCACCTGCTCCTGGCGATGGCTGATTCGAGCGCAGGTGAGATCGCACGTTTCCTGGCGGCTCAGGGCGTCAATCGTGAGGCGATTCTTCGTGCTTTGACCTCGATTCGCGGATCGCAGCGCGTCACGTCGCAGAGTCCCGAGGGCACGTACAATGTGCTTGAGCGTTACGGAAGGAACCTGACGCAACTCGCGCATCAGGGCAAGCTCGATCCGGTCATCGGTCGCGATGAGGAGATTCGCCGTTTGATGCAGATCCTTTCGCGGCGTACCAAGAACAATCCGGTGCTCGTGGGCGAGGCCGGTGTGGGGAAGACGGCGATTGTCGAAGGGCTGGCTCAGCGCATTGTGCGCGGCGACGTTCCGGAGAGCCTGAAGGAGAAGGAGATCTTCCAACTCGATATGGGGGCCCTGATCGCCGGTGCGAAGTACCGTGGCGAGTTCGAGGAGCGGCTCAAAGCGGTGCTGAACGAGATCGCCGGTTCGGAGGGGCAGATCCTGCTCTTTATCGATGAGTTGCATACCGTCGTGGGGGCGGGCAAGGCGGAGGGGGCGATGGACGCAGGTAACATCCTCAAGCCGATGCTGGCCCGTGGCGAACTGCACACGATCGGCGCCACGACGCTGGATGAATACCGGCAGTATATTGAGAAGGACGCTGCGCTGGAGCGGCGCTTTCAGCCGGTCTTTGTGGATGAGCCCGACGTAGCGGACACGATCAGCATTCTGCGGGGGATCAAGGAGCGTTACGACACGCACCACGGCGTGCGCATCCAGGATGCGGCGTTGATCGCCGCCGCGACGCTTGCCGACCGCTACATCACCGGGCGCAACATGCCCGACAAGGCGATCGACCTGGTCGACGAGTCGGCAGCTCGACTGCGTCTCGAGATTGACTCGAAGCCGACCGAACTCGATGAGATCGACCGGCGTGTGATGCAGCTGGAGATCGAGCGCACGGCCTTGCAGAAGGAGAAGGATGATGCCAGCCGGCGGCGACTCAGCGATCTGGAGCAGGAGCTCGCCAACCTGCAAGAACGCAGCCGTGCGCTGACAGCGCAGTGGCAGCAGGAGAAGGCGCACATCGAGACGATTCAGGAGACGCAGAGAGCCATCGAAAGCCTGCAGCAGGAGATCGAGCGTGCCGAGACTGCACGCGATTTCAACGAAGCTGCCCGTTTGCGCTATGGTCGTGCGCATGAACTGCAGGAGGAGCTGCGGCAGGCCGAGGATGATTTTCGGAAGGCCCAGGGCGAGCATCCGATGCTCAACTACGAGGTGGGCCCGGAGGAGATCGCACGTGTCGTCTCGGGATGGACGGGAATCCCCGTCTCACGCTTGATGGAAGGTGAGCGGGCGAAGCTGATGCGGATGGAAGAGGAGCTGCACAAGCGTGTCGTGGGCCAGGATGAGGCGGTGACGGCGGTGTCGAATGCTGTGCGTCGCGCCCGAGCGGGCCTGCAGGACCCGCATCGCCCGATCGGCACCTTCCTGTTCCTGGGGCCGACGGGCGTCGGTAAGACCGAGCTGGCGAGGGCTCTGGCAGCTTTCCTCTTCGATACCGAGGAGGCCATGGTCAGGATCGACATGAGCGAGTACCAGGAGAAGCATACCGTTTCGCGCCTGATCGGAGCTCCCCCCGGCTATATCGGCTATGATGAGGGCGGACAGCTTACCGAGGCGGTGCGCCGCCGTCCCTACAGTGTATTGTTGTTGGATGAGATCGAGAAGGCGCACAGCGAGGTCTTCAACGTCCTGCTGCAGTTGCTGGATGAGGGCCGGATGACCGACGGTCACGGGCGGACGGTGGACTTCACCAACACCATCGTGATCATGACGAGCAACGTCGGCAGTCGCTGGATCAAGGAGCTCGGCCCGGAGGAGGCGCGCTCACAGGTCATGCAGGAGTTGGATCGCACATTCCGACCTGAGTTCTTGAATCGCATCGATGAGGTGATCCTCTTCGGCAGCTTGACGCGCAAGGATCTGAAGGCGATCGTGGATATTCAAGTGGGCAGTCTGAGGCGTTTGCTGCGCGAACAGCAGATGGATGTCGAGCTGACCGAGGCCGCCAAGCAGTTTCTGGCCGATGAGGGCTATGATCCGGTCTTCGGGGCGCGTCCGTTGAAGCGAGCCATTCAGCGCGAGTTGCAGGACCCGCTGGCCCTCCAGGTGCTCGAGGGTCAGGTGGAGCCCGGGGATCTGGTACGGGTGGATCTCGACGGCGAGGCGATGGCGCTGACGTTCGTCAGCATCGCCGAGCCGGAGGTCGTCACGGCATAGGAGACGGCAAAAACTCGCCCTTGCACAAATCGGCAACTATGTTATAATCTTCTATGCAGGACGAAGTAGGTTATGGCTGTACATGAGGGACTGCCCAGCCTTGCGGAGACTGGGTGGTTCTTTTTTTATACCTTACCGCTTCGCCTCAGTCAATCACATTAGCTTTAAGGAGCACAGAAGTGGCAGAACGAGAGACCGGTACCGTGAAGTGGTTCAATGATGCAAAGGGATATGGCTTCATTTCCCGTGATTCGGGCGATGATGTCTTCGTCCACTTTTCAGCCATCGAGGCTGGTGGCTTCCGCTCGCTGCAGGAAAATCAGCGGGTTGAGTTCTCAGTTGAGCAGGGGGACAAGGGCCCCAAGGCCGTAGAAGTACGCCCCCTCTAGGCCGAGAACGAGGCCGACGGCGCCGTCTCGGCTGCCTGGGCTTCACTTAGGCAAGGGAATGCGTGTTCGGGGCAACCTGAACACCTGACGCACCAGCAGTAGTCTGAACAACCGCACAGCTCTCCGCAAGCTGTGCGGTTTTTTGTTCTCCTATCGGGCTGTCAGGACGCCGCTGAGGACGCGATGGCCAATCAGGGATCCGTGCGGATCGGCGTCTCAAGTCGCGGTGCGAAGAGGCGGGGCTCCCAGCTGAGGACAAGCTCGTCATGGACACCCTCGCGATCGGGCAGCAGCGTCGACCACCACCCCTCACAGGGCTCCCCAGGCTGAGCGACGCAGAGGCCAAACGGGGGATCCTTGCGCTCCAGAATGAGGGTCGTGTGGGCCGCGCCCTCGCCGTCGATGAGGTTGATCTCGAGGCCGTTGAAGGTGGCGTCGGCTTCTCCGGTCGTCTCAGCGACGATATAGAGTGAGAGGAAGACGCTACCTTCATCGACCACGAAGCCGTTGAGATGGGTATCCCAATCCACCTCTCGTACGCCCAGACGCCGTCCTCCGTCGATCAGCCAGGCGCTTGCCCCGGCGTCGGGTGAGGTGGGGGTGTAGGTGGGTTCCGCTGTTGAGTCGGGCATGGTGAAGGCGATGGCGCCGTCTGTGGTCGTGTCGGGCACAGCGGCTGCCATGACGTCACGTCTCGCCTGTGGTTCGACTGCTGCATCGACCACGATCTCCGCATAGAGGTGCGGCCCGAAGCAGATGTCATTGTCTGCGCAGAGCTGCCAGTCTCCGCGGTACCGGCCCGGTTCGGAGGGTGCGGTGAGTGTTAGGGTGATCTCGACCACCGCGCCGGGATCTGCAGAGGGGACGCCCAGCTCCGACACGTTGCTCATCCGGGTGCCATTGGCGAAGCGCAACACGGTACTCTCGGTCCACGGGCAGGTCCCGCTGTTGCGAATGCGCCAGGCCTTGAGCAAGGTCTCCCCCGGGCCGGCAACGGTGCCGTCCGGTAGCGTTGCATCGCCGACGTACTCCGCGCCGTGTTTGCAGTGTGGGGCGTCAGAGAGGGCGCCGGCGGCTTCGCCGACCCGGTCGGCCATCGGGGCGGAGGAGGACCACGCTTGGGTGGGCCCGGCCCGGCGGGCGGGGAGCGCGGTGCGGATCATCAGGGGGGTGGCGAGCGTGCACAACAGTGCGGTGACCAACGCCGCAAGGATGAGCCAAGGCGTGCGTCTGGTCGTGGTTGGAATCTTGTCTGCGTCGGTACGGCGTGGTGTTGGGTCTTGTGTCATCTTCTCTATGTTATCTTCCTTAACTATCCGGCAACCGCTACAGTCTACCGCACGCGCAGCTCAAAGCAAGTCGGCCGGGGCTATCGTGCCGGGATGTTGGTCTGACGCAAAGGCGGTATACTCCACCTTCAGAGTGATCGTCAACTGCGGCCATTGAGTGGATAGAGGGGTGTGTGGATGATGCGGGGACCCTGGTCGGCGGCGAAGCCGCGCTTGCTCCGCCTGTGGCGTCGTACGCCGGCATGGGTGCAGGGGCGGATCGAGTGGCTGTTGTTGCCCAAGTTCCTGGTGGGCTCTATGGCGGTGGTGCTGGATGACGCAGAGCGAGTGCTGCTCTTCCGTCACACGTACCGGAATGTCTATCCCTGGGGTCTGCCCGGCGGCTGGCTCAAGGCCGGTGAGGCCCCCGGCGATGCTGTTGAACGCGAGGTCCTCGAGGAGTCGGGCTACCGGATCCGAGCGCTGCATCCGTTGGTGATCGGCGGGGACAAGGCGCTGCGCCGACTTGACCTGATCTTTCTCTGCGATTTGGTCGGGGGCGCGTTCCGGCCTAGCGCTGAGGTCTCCGATGCAGGCTTTTTCACGGCGCATGAGCTTGACGGACGCGTCGAGCCCTTTCACGTGCAGGTCGCGGCCTATGCCGCCAAGGTGATGCGGGGTGAGGTGGCGGGCCAACCACCGATTGCGCCCGCTTTGCCCTCACGTCAAATGGGGTACAATGAATAGGCGCCGTGTGCCCAGATCACGGCCTATGACCGGATATCGATGAGTCGGTAGGATTGTCGGCCACGGCGGTGGGGAGACCCACGAGGGAGGAGGTTGGCCTTGACATCCGGTGTCCTGTTGCTCAATGCAAGCTACGAACCACTTGACATCATCCCACTGAAGCGTGCGATCTCGTTGATGTTGCGAGACCGTGTAGAACCCGCGTGCCATGAGTCCATCGAGATGCGTGGTGCATCGAGTACGTGGCACATCCCCACGGTGATTCGCCTGCGCTACTATATCAACGTCCCGCGTCGTGGCGTGACGTGGAGTCGCGAGGCCGTCCTGCGGCGCGACGGTTACGCTTGCGCGTACTGCGGTGTTCAAACCGGTGAACGTTATCGGGGGCGAATCCTGGCCAAGTCGGACTTTACGGTCGATCATATCCTCCCCATCAGCCGTGGCGGCAAGAACACGTGGGGCAATACCGTCTGTGCCTGCGCAAGCTGTAATCAGCGCAAGGCTAACCGGCTGCCGCACGAGGCGAGCATGAAGCTGCTCTGGGAGCCGAAGACGCCCCGTGCCCGGTATGTGGTCGCGTCGGGCGAGATCCCGGCGGTGTGGAAAGCTTACCTGGAGATCTAGTCTCGGACCTGGTGCCGATCGGTGGAGCGGGCGAGCCCTCGGGCCCGCCCGCTCTGTATGAGGGGCACGGCGATCGCATATCAGCGTGGACAGAACCCTCCCGGAAGGCCCATGCAATCGCGCCGACGGGTTTGCGCTGTTCGCGGGACAGGCTAGAATGCAGAGTACATTGGTCTTTGAGGGGCGGCGGCCTACACACCGCCGGCTCAAGTCCCCGATGTAGCACAACCGGCTTTCCTGGAGCGTGACAGTCAATGGGTATGCATCGTGGTGGGTGGGGCTCGCTTCTGCGCTATGACGACGAAGCGGGACGTCCTAAGGTAAGCTGGTCCCTGGTCGTGCGTGTCGCGCGCTATGCGCGGCCCTATTGGGGAACCGTGGCCCTGCTGATCTTGGCGATCACGGTGACTTCACTCCTTGATCTCGTCCCGCCGCTGCTGTACCGTGAACTGGTCGATGTGGCCCTTCCTGAGCGAGACCCCAGGCTTCTTAACCGGCTGGCCTTGGGCTTGATCGGTCTGCCGGTGGTCGGACGGCTGATCGGGATTGGTCAGGCCTATCTCAGCGCCCGTGCGGGAGAGGGCATCATCCGCGACCTCCGTGAGTCGCTCTACGGGCACCTGCAGGCGATGAGCTTGCGTTTCTTCACGCACACGAAGACGGGTGAGCTGATGTCCCGGCTCAATAACGACGTGGGTGGGGCGCAGCAGGCGGTGACCGGCACCCTGGTCAACCTCGTGTCGAATGTCATCTCATTGGTGACGACGTTAGCCGTGATGATCTCACTCGACCTGCGCCTCACGCTGATCGGGGTGGCTATCCTGCCCCTGCTGATGTTGCCGGCACGGCGGGTCGCCGTCTTCCTGCGCCGGATCACGCGTGACTATATGGATGTCATGGCGAGGATGAACGCCTTGATGAATGAGACGCTCAATGTCAGTGGGGCGCTCTTGGTCAAGATATTCGGTCGCGCCGCCGATGAGAACCAGCGGTTCAGCGAACGGGCCGGTGAGGTGCGTGACCTTGCCGTGCGCAGGTCGATGGTGGCCCGGCTGTTCTTCACCGGACTGGGGCTGACGGGGGCTTTGGGAACGGCGCTCGTCTTCTGGGCGGGTGGACACTATGTGCTTCGCGATGCACTGACCATCGGCACGATCATCGCCTTCAGCAGCTATCTCGGTCAGCTCTACCGACCTCTATCGGCGCTGGCTAACGCTCAGGTGGAGTTCGCGACCAGCCTGGTCAGCTTCGAGCGGGTCTTCGAGGTTCTCGACCTGCCGATCGAGATCGACGATCGCGTCGACGCCATCGAGATCACCGAACCCCACGGGCGCGTACGCTTCGATGGTGTCTGGTTCAGGTATGAAGGAGACCGGGATGTCCCGCAGTTGGGGACGGTCCGCAGACTCGGCTGGCACGGCATGGCAGCGGCTCAGGATGAGGTCACCAAGAGTGGGGCGCGTCGCGAGGAGCTGCACCGCGAGGCGCTGGAGGATGGGGCACGAGGCCAGTCCTCTGAGGAAGAGGGTCAAGAAGCGGTGGAGGTGCAAGGTCCGTCGTGGGCGCTGAGAGACATCAGCTTCGAGATTCTGCCCGGTCAACTCGTCGCGCTGGTCGGGCCCAGCGGCGCCGGGAAGACGACGATCACCTATCTCCTACCGCGACTCTATGACCCAACCGAGGGACGGATCCTGCTCGACGGCGTTGATCTGCGCGACATCCGGCTTGTTTCGCTCGCCGAGACGATCGGCATGGTCACACAGGAGACCTACCTGTTTCACGATACGATCCGTGCCAATCTGCATTATGCACGTCCTGATGCCACGGAAGCCGAGTTGGTCGCCGCGTGCCGCGCCGCGAACATCCACGACTTCATCGCGTCGCTCCCCGACGGCTACCACACGATCGTGGGCGAACGCGGCTACCGTCTCTCCGGCGGCGAGAAGCAGCGCGTCGCGCTGGCACGCGTGATTCTCAAGGACCCCCGCGTGCTGATCCTTGACGAGGCGACGAGTCACCTGGACTCCGAGAGCGAGGCGCTGATTCAGGAAGCTCTGGAGCACATTATGCGGGATCGAACCAGCCTGGTCATTGCCCACCGGCTCAGTACGATCCTGTCAGCGGACTTGATCCTGGTCCTTCAGGACGGAGAGATCGTGCAGCGCGGCACCCACGAGATGCTGCTGGCTGAGGGTGGCCTCTACCATCAGCTCTACGAACGTCAGTTTGCGCTGCCTGAGTAAAGGGGGGAAGCTATGGAGTTCTTTGACTGCAATGCATTCTTCGGACTGCCGGCGCGTCGGCCTGTCGCACCTGTGGCTACTGCCGAGCACCTCCTCGCGGAGATGGATCGTGCCGGCGTCGATCGGGCCCTGGTCTGGCATATCGCACAACACGACGTCGCGCCGCAGACGGGCAACGCGATGCTGGCAGAGGCCATCGCGGGTCACGAACGCCTTCTGGGCTGCTGGACGGTGCTACCCAATCAGGGACACGAGTTCCCCCCGCCTGCGGCGTGGTTTGATCAGATGAAAGCGGCGCACGTTGTAGCGCTGCGCGCCTTCCCCGACTCGCATCGATTCCTGCTCAACGAGGTGTCGATGGGATCGCTGCTCATCGAGATCGTGGAGCGACGGATTCCGCTCTTTCTCTCCGTCAAACGCGGAATCGCATGGCAGGCGATCTACGATCTGTTGGCGTCTTTCCCGACCTTGACCTGTGTGATCTGTGATCACGGGTGTTGGGGCGAGGATCGCATGTTCCGCCCCTTGCTGGAGCGTTATCCGAACGTCCATGTGGACACGGCGCAGTACCTGCTCGACGGCGGCATCGAGTCGTTGGTGGGTGATTATGGAGGCGGACGGTTGCTTTTCGGCAGCGGCTTTCCCGAGTCCTATTTCGGTGGGATGATGATGGCGCTCAAGCACGCTCAGATCCCCAAGGAGGCGAGGGTGGCCGTTGCCTATGGCAACCTGGAGCGACTGATTGAGGAGGCTCAGCTATGAACGGAGAGATGGTCGAGCGATCCGATCTCGGGCGAGAGTTCTGGGCGCACGGTCGGGCGGTTTCCTGCCCCATCTATGACATGCACGGTCATATGGGACCCTATCACTCGATCTACTTTCCGCGGGGCGATACTGCGGAGATGATCGGTACGATGGATGAGGCCGGCGTACGACTTCTGGTCTTCTCGCACCACGCCGCGCTCAACTCACCGGACCTGGCGAACCGTCCCTCGGTCGAGGCGGTGCGGCGTTTCCCGGAACGGCTGCGAGCTTACTGTGTCGTAAATCCCAACTATCCCGAGCAGCTGGCGCGCGATCTGGAGGCCTTTGAGGCGCTGTTCCCCGATGTCTTCATCGGCTTCAAGTTCCTCTCCGACTACCATCAGATCGCGCTGACCGATGCCCGTTACCGGCCCGCGTGGGCGTGGGCTGAGGCCCGCGGTCTCCCTGTGTTGGCCCATACATGGGGGGGGAGTCGTTACGACGGCGAGGAGGTCGTACGCGAGGTCGCCGAGCGCTATCCAAACGTGAAGCTGCTATTAGGGCATTCGTGTCACGGTGCGTGGGATGCGGCGGTGCAGCTGGCGCGGGACTTCCCCAACATCTATCTGGAGTTGACGGCGGTCTTCGACGATCGGGGTGTGATCGAGAAGTTTGTGGGCGAGGCAGGGTCGGAGCGGATGCTGTTTGGGACCGACCTCCCGTGGTTTGATCCCCACCACGCGATCGGGGTGCTGCTGAATGCCGACATCACCGATGAGGATCGCCACAATATCTGTCATCGTAACGCGGAGAAGCTGCTGGCGCCCATCGTGCCGGCGCTGACCGGTGGTGTGTAGCGTGCCCGCATGAAGCATTCCCGACCACGCCATCCGGCTGTTCAAGCGCTGCTGCGCGATCCCCTGATCCTGCCCTTCTATATACCCTCGTTTGTGACGTTTCTGGGGCACGGTATCCTGAGCCCGGTTCTGCCGCTCTACGCCGAGGAGTTTGGCGCCTCCTATGCGTGGGTCGGCGCCTTCATGTCCGCGCAAGCCCTGGGCATGCTGCTCACCGATCTGCCGAGTGGACTGCTGTTGCGTCGCATCGGGCTGCGGCGTGCGACCGTGATCGGGCTGGCGATGATGGTAGCGATGGAGATCGCCTACTTCTGGGCGGGGTCCATCCAGGAAGCCTTTGCCTATCGACTGCTCTCCGGCTTCGGGTCGGCGCTCTTCGGTGTCGCTCGTCATGCCTATGTCACCGAACACGCGTCTGTGGCGAGTCGTGGGCGGGCCCTCGCGCTGTTCGGCGGGCTGATTCGTGCGGGGAGGTTCTTGGGGCCACCGATCGGTGGACTCGTCGCCGTGCGTTGGGGCATGCGGGTACCCTTCGTGGTCGCGGGGGTGGTAGGCAGTCCAGCGATCCTGATGGTGTTGCTGTTCCTGCGGAGAGACGGCGCCCCACGTGGCAGCAAGCTCGATCATGTTCGAGATCCAGCCGCCGTCCCGTCCGGTCGGCTCCTGCCTCTGTTGCGGGGTCAGGCCAAGCTGTTGTTCCCGGCAAGCATCGGTCAGATCTTCGTGCAGATGATCCGCTCGGGCCGCGAGGTCGTCATCCCGCTCTATGCCGCTGTAGCGTTAGGGCTGGATGTGGGGCAGATTGGTCTGCTGTTGGGCATCGCGTCGGCGGTGGAGATGGTGATGTTCTGGCCCGCGGGCTGGTTGATGGATAATCTAGGGCGAAAGTACGCGCTCATCCCGAGCTTCAGCATCCAGGCGGTGGCCATGGCCTGTGTCCCCTTGACGGGAGGTTTCGTGGGGCTACTGGCGTGTGCCGCTGCGGTGGGCTTGGGCAATGGGCTCACGTCGGGCGCGATGATGGTGCTGGGCTCGGACCTGGCACCGCGTGGCGCGCGGGCGGAGTTCCTGGGTGTCTGGCGCCTGATCGGCGATCTGGGAGGGACGGCCGGGCCGGCGGCGGTTGGATTTGTAGCAGAAGCACTCACGCTGCCGATGGCGGCGCTGACTATGGCGGGTTCAGGTCTGTTGGCGACGTTGATCTTCGGGTTTGCGTTGCCCGAGACGCTGCAGCGTGAGGTCGAGGTGCCGTCTGCCTCCGTCGGGTGACACGGCAGGCGGGGCACGTCCGGGGAGCATCTCAATAAGGACAGGGGGAACGGGTTCGTGACAACAGCTCTTTTGGCGGCTCTGATCGCGGCGGGAGCCACGATCGCGATCCAGGGATACTTGATCATCAAAGGGCGGCGCGCGGCGCGGATCGCTTTTTTCGAGCGCCCGCTGGTTGAGGTTCTGGCGCTCAAGAACACGGCGCGGGTGGGGCTAATCCTGGGCCGGCTACGCGTGGTCTATGGCTTTTTCCTCGTCGTCGCCGGGATCTGGGGGCTGACGGGTGGGCGTTAGTGGGATCAGCTTCGTGGCTCTCGCCATGCCCCGTGTTCATATGAAGGTCGGAGTATGGCAGCGATGACGGTCAAGGCGATGGCGTCACCGGAACACCGTGCGCTCGGCTATGCGCGTGCCTTCTACGCGTTCTACTACGGCGCGGGTGCCTGTCTGTCGCCCTTCCTGGCCATTTATTACAGCCGCTTGGGCTTCAGCGGACAGCAGATCGGCGTGCTGCGCGGCATTGCCCCATTGGTCACGTTGGTCGGGGCGCCCCTCTGGGGGGCGCTGGCAGATGCGACGCGGCGTCATAAGATGGTGTGGCTGTTGGCCATCATCGGGACGTGGGGGGCGGTCCTGGCGCTCTACTTGACGCAGTCATACGCTCTGATGATCGTCATTGTCGTCGCCCATGCGCTGATGGGAGCGCCCATCATACCGCTCGCCGACAGCGCCGTGATCCATCTCCTCGGCGACCGCACGGATCGCTACGGTACGCAGCGGCTCTGGGGCGCGATAGGATGGGGACTCTGCGGTCTGTTGATCGGGTTGGTCATCGAGCGCTACGGACTGGCCTGGTCCTTCATCGGCTTCCTGACACTGATGGCGTGTGCGTGGCTGATGGCGGCGGGGATTCCGGTCATCGACGTTGCGCTCAGACGATCCTACCGCAGTGATCTGCGCAGTCTGCTGACCGATGCATCGTGGTTGGTTTTCCTACTGGCGACGCTCATCGGTGGGCTCTACATCGCCGTCGAGGTCAACTACCTAATGCTCTATATGGCCTCGCTGGGAGCCGGCGAGTCGCTGATGGGCCTGGCCCTGGTGTTGAGCACCCTGGGTGAGTTACCCGTGTGGGCCTTGGCGCCCTTCTTGCTGCGGCGACTAGGCTCGCGAGGCCTGCTCTCGGTGGCGTTGCTCGCCGGGACGGTGCAGGGCTTGGCCTTCTCCTTGGCGCCCTCGGCGTGGTTTATCCTGCCCATTCAGCTTCTCCACGGGCTGGCGTTCTCGGCGGCGTGGACGGCGGGCGTTGCCTATGCCGCGAAAACGGCGCCACCGGGCACGCAAGCGACCGCCCAGGGGCTTTTTGGCGGCGTGTTGATGGGGCTCTCCTCGTCGATCGGGGCCCTGGTCGGCGGACGGCTGTTCGACGAGGTGGGAGGCGCGATGACCTTTCGCCTGGCGGCGCTGATGCCGCTGATCGCGCTCGCGCTGCTCTGGGTGGGGACGCGACGAGAGCGTGAGACCTAACGGAAGCCGACGATGGGCACATCACGGTCGACAGCTGCCGGCGCTGTGGATCGCGGCACAGAGCGTCGCTCATCCCTGAACGCGCAGCATCGCGCTACCTACGATCGCATTGCGGCCCGTTACGCTGTGGCGAACGCTGAGATGGTACCCATGGTAGCGGATGCGACGGAGCGTTTCCTGAAGGGGCTGCCGGAGCATCCGCGAATCCTGGACCTGGGCTGCGGGCATGGGCGCGACCTGGCGTGGTTTGCCTCGCGAGGCGCAGGCGTCGTGGGTGCGGACCTATCCTACGGTATGCTGGCTCAAGCGCGCCTGCAGGTCGACGATCCGCTCGTTGTGCTCGATATGCGGCATCCGGCTTTTCGGCGGGCCTGCTTCGACGGCGTCTGGTGCAACGCCGCGATCATCCATCTACCCGTCAACGATGTGCTCCAGACATTGGTGGCGATCGCCGGCCTCCTGGTGCCGGCAGGACTCGGCTTCTTCTCCATCCAGATCGGCAGCGGCGAGCGTTGGGAGCGAGAGAGCTATGGTGAGGCCGCCGAGCGTTTCTTCAGCCGCTATGAGCCGGACGCCTTTGCGGCGTTGCTCCGTGAAGCCGGCTTCGGGTTGCTGGATCAGAGTGCGTCGCGGGCAGGACCGCTACGGCACTGGGCGCACTACCTAGCGAGGGCTTGCAATTCTTGATGGTTTGATCTACGATGATGTCGGGGCTGGAGTGCATCCAGCTGGGTAAGATCGGTGTGTCGATCTCCCCGTGGGCGAGTGCCGAAAGGGGGCAACCTTGAACGCTGATGCGAATCACCAGTCCGACCCACTTGAGGGGGCGGTGGAGCAGCTCCAGGGCTCGCACGATCTGCGTCTATCGGCCTGGGGGCCCTACACCAAGGAGTACATGGGCATCAGCCACATCCCCAACGTCACGTCGGGGGTACGCTTTGATCTCAGTGTCTTTCCGGGGCTCTATCGACGGGGCGCCTGCGTACCCAACGTGCTGTGGGAGTCCGGGTACCATCCCCGCGAGGCAGCGCCGGACCTCTCCTTCTTCCGCCATCGTCACGAGATCCCGACGAGCCCGCAGGGCGGGGTCTATGCCGACATCGATTATTGCCGGATCGACGAGGGCGAGGCGCGAGATTGCGTCTATGTCCGGGCTGAGTGCGTCAACACGACCGATGATCCGCAGCAGGTGGTGCTGCATTGGATGGCGTCGGTCCACCTGCCCCTCACGGGGGCGCGGGGGAGTGCGCCGCTGCATGTCTCACGCGTGAGCTTGCCCGAAGGCGCGGTCTGGGTTCAAGGGCTGGACTACGCTGTGCTCTCGCTGGGACGCGAGGCTCATCGTACCAACTTGACCCCCGACGGCATGATCCGCGGCGAGGTCCGTGTCTCGGGCTTTGTCGGCGGCGTCGGTCTGGGGCAAGGCTTCGGCACGAGCGAGGGGGATGCCGTGATCTACCGCGCCCGTCTGCCGCAGACGCTGACCCATCCCATGATGATCCTGCGATACCGCCTGGCGGATCGAACCGATGTGTCGCTCTCCTTGCCCGGACTGAGTGAGCGTCATGTCAAGCTTCGCGGAACCGGGCAGATTGCGGTACGCGAGATCCCTGTGGAAAGCTCGCTCTCGGGAGAGGTGATCGTGACGCTTGTGCCCGCTTCGCCTGGGGAGGGTCTGGAGATCGACGGCTTCGCGCTGGTCTCTGCGTCTCAGCTCGACGAGGTGCGCTTCGAAACGGTGGAGCAGGGTTACGTGCCCAAGCGTCTGCCGGGACCTCGGCCCGATACCCTTTTGCTCCTCTATGATGGGGTTGGGCCGACCTATGGCGTGGCCTGGGGGGCGGTGTCCGGCCCCGAGATTCCCTACCAGGTGCGTGAGTTCTTCTGCTCCGATCTCGATACGACGCTCCGCCTCACGACACATCATCACACGCTGCACACGCTGCACGGCCCCGGAGAAGGTCACTATACGAACGTCTTTCAGCGTCCTATCTTCCTCGAGCCGCATAGCCATCGGGGGATCGCCGGGCTCGTCTGCGCCGGAGAACCTAAGCACGTCTACGCGCGACTGTCGGCCTTCGATCCCGCCGCTGACGAGTGGGACGTGATCCATGCTGCGTCACGCGGACGCGCTGCTCGCTTCGATGCGGCAGATCCCGACGTGGTCAATCCCTCCGGTGCAGCGAACGGCGTGAGCCAGACGCGCATGGCGGCGACGCTGCTGACCAACGTTGTCTACCCTGTGCGGACACGCGGTACGTGGATCCGGCACAACACGCCCGGGCGCTGGTGGGACAGCCTGTACACTTGGGACTCGGGCTTCATCGGCTTGGGTTTGGCCGAGTTGGATGTGGATCGTGCGCTGGATTGCCTCAACACGTATACGACTGAGCCCGGCACCGAAGATGCCGCGTTCATCCACCACGGCAGCCCGGTGCCCACCCAGTTCTACCTCTTCCAGGCCCTGTGGGAGCGCACGCAGTCGCCCTCCCTACTGCGCACCTACTATCCTCGACTGCGCCAATACCATCGCTTCCTCGCCGGCAGGTGGGGTAGTTCGACTACGGGCAATCTCCGCTCGGGCTTGATCCGTACCTGGGATTACTTCTACAACTCAGGGGGCTGGGACGACTATCCGCCACAGGTCCACGTTCACCGCTACGGTCTAGCCGAGACGGTAACGCCTGTCATCAGCACCGCCCAGGTGATCCGCACCGCCAAGATCCTGCGGATGATGGCCCTGGTCCTCGGTGAGCCCGCCGAGGAGTACGAGCAGGAGATCGATCGGCTCTCGTATGCCCTGCAGGTCCACGCATGGGATGATGAGGCGGGCTATTTCGGTTACGTTTGCCACAATGAGGAGGGGCGGGCGACCGACATTCTGCGTACCGGTGACGGCGTGAACTTCAACATGGGCATGGATGGTGCCTCGCCCTTGGTCTCGGGCATCTGCACGCCCGAGCAGGAGGCGCGGCTGGTGAACGCGCTGATGTCGCCCGAGCGGATGTGGACGCCCTATGGACTCTCGACTGTCGACCAGTCGGCGCCCTACTATCGGGACGATGGCTACTGGAATGGCGCGGTATGGATGGCCCACCAGTGGTTCTTTTGGAAGGCCCTGCTCGACCTGGGGCGTGCCGATGAAGCCCATCGGATTGCCAAGACGGCGCTTGATGTCTGGGCGTCTGAGGTGGCGCGATCCGGCTACTGCTTCGAGCACTTCATCATCCGCACGGGGCGCGGAGCCGGTTGGCACCATTTCGGTGGTCTCTCGGCGCCGGTGCTGTGCTGGTTTGGGGCCTACCATCGGCCCGGTAGGCTCACTCCGGGACTCGACATCTGGGTTGAGTCGCTGGAGGTGTCGCCTGATCAGACGGGGTTGTCCGCATGGCTGCAGCACTATGGATCCGCACATCACGCGCCGGTGGTGATTGCGACGCTGGTGCCCGGTGACTATCAGGCGACGCTCGATGGCGAACCGGTAGCGGTCTATCCCCGATATCCGGGCACGCTGGAGATCAACCTCGGGCGCGGGTTCACGGCAGGTGAGCTGGTCATCCGTGCCGAGGTGTAGGGCATCTGCAGAAGTGTGACGGAGGCTTGTGATGAAAAAGGTCCTCGGCGTTGTCCTATCCGTGGTCGGCGGCGTGATCGCTGTCGCCTGTGTGCCCTTTTTGCTGCACGCGCTGATCAACGCGCTCTTCGTGCTGGCGCTGGGACAGCCGGTGCCCGACTGGTGGTGGCGCCTGATCGCGCCGATCCAGAACATCGTGGCGTTGCCCATTCTGGCCTTTGCCTTCGTCATTAAGGTGGGGCCGACGAATTCCCTGATCCTGCCGGTGGTCCTCTGCGTGGTGGTGCAGGCGATGGGCGTGCTGCTTCTGTGGCAGGGCGTGCGCACCATCCGTCGGTCGGATGGAGGCGTCGCGCGCCACGGGAGCACAAGCGTTGGGGCGCTGCTCCTGGTCATCCTCCTCATCGGATGCCGTGCATCGCCTGCGGGTGAGCCGGAGGTGGCGGCGCCTCCGGGCGGCGTGGTCGTGCAATGGTCGACCTGGGGAGGTAGTGAGAACGTCGCGCTCCAGGACGAGATCATCCGGGGCTTCGAAGCCGACCATCCGGGGATCAGGGTCCAGCGGGTCACCGTGGCGAACTTCACCGACTATCTGACCAAGCTCCAGACGCTGCTGGCCTCGGGCTCGCCACCGGACGTGGTCTCGTTGGGCAATGAGTGGTTCCCTGCCTTTATGGACAAGGGGGCCTTCCAGCCGTTGACGCCCTACATCGAGGGTGATGAGGATCTGGACTTGGATGATTGGATTCCAAGGACGTTGGAGGTGCTGACGCGCAACGGCGAGCTCTACGCGCTGCCGGCGGACTTCAGCGTCGATGTGCTTTACTATAACCTGGATGCTTTCGATGCGGCGGGCGTATCCTATCCCGATGAGACGTGGACCTGGGACACGCTGTTGGACGCGGCGCAGCGCCTGACCGAGCGCGATGCAGGTGGGCGCGTGGTGCGCTACGGTTGGTCGGACACCGGCCTGAACATGTGGCCGTGGATATGGCAGAATGAGGCGACGATTTTCGACAACGAACGTGAGCCCACCCGGGCCACGCTGACCGACCCGGCGGTAGTGGAGGCGGTGCAGTTCTACTATGATCTCTCACTGACGCACAAGGTGGCCCCCAACGTCGCCGAACTGCAGCAGACACCGGTGCGCGAGATGTTCATGGCGGGTCGTGTGGCCATGATCTATGACAATGTGGGCGCGCAGGTGCCCTTCGCCCAGATCACGGACTTCCGGTGGGATGTGGCGATGCTGGCCCGGGGGAAGGCGCGCGCGACGCCGATGGCCGAGAACGGCTATGCGATGTCGGCGTCGACCGATCATCCTGAGGCTGCGTGGGCGTTGATCCGGTACCTCTCGGGCCCCGAGGCTGTACGGGTCATTGTCGGTGCGGGCGGAGCATTGCCTGCCTTGCAGGCCCTCGCCGAATCGGATGAGTTCGAGGTGCGTCCCGCCTTCCTTGCATCGGTGCCCTACTCGCAGCCCATCTTCTCGGCGCCGCAGATGCTCGATATGCTGGCGGTCTTCCGCAACGAGCAGCCGTTGATGGCCATGGGGCTGAAACCTGTGCCCGAGGCGCTGAGGTCGATGAATGCGCTGTTCAACGAAATGCTGGGGGCGGAGTAGCCGGCGCCGGATGACAGGCGGCGGGTGACGGGCGATCGGAGGGCGGAGGCCCCATCTCCAGCACTGCGGTTGCTGGTCACTGCTTGTCGGCTGATCACGGCTGAGGAAGTGTCGCGGGGGCCAGGAGGATGAAGAAGCGGCGAGAGGCTTTGTGGGCGCTCTTTTTCCTGGCGCCGAGTCTGCTCGGGTTCCTGATCTTCACCGTGGGACCGACGCTGGCCTCGTTGGTGCTCAGCTTCACGTCGTGGGACCTGATCGGCAGCCCCCGCTTCGTGGGGCTGGACAACTACCGCGAGATCCTGCGCGACGCCATCTTCGCCCGTGTGGCGGTGAACACCGTTGCCTATAGTGGTGGCGTGGTGCCGCTGTTGGTGGTGGTCTCGCTGGCCCTCGCCCTGGCGCTCAACGCACCCTTTAAGGGTCGCACCCTCTTCAGAACAGCTTTCTTCCTCCCCGTGGTCTCCTCGACCGTCGCCGTGGCGATGGTTTGGCGGTGGATCTACTCCCCCTTCGGCGCGATTAACACCGTGCTGGTCGCCCTAGGCCTGCCGGCGGTCGGCTGGCTGACGACGACCGAGTGGGCGATGCCGGCGGTGATCCTGATGAGCGTCTGGCAGAGTATGGGGTACAGCATGGTCGTCTACCTGGCGGGCCTGCAATCGATCCCCCAGCATCTTTATGACGCGGCCGCCGTCGATGGGGCTACGGGTTGGCGCCGATTCCGCTACATCACGCTGCCGCTCCTCTCGCCGACCACCTTCTTCGTGGTCGTGATGGCGGTGATCTCCAGCTTCCAGGTGTTCGGGCAGGTTTACATGCTGACGGGTGGCGGGCCCGCCTTCGCCACCAGCACCATCGTCTACCATATCTACGAACGGGCCTTCCTGGCGCTGCACATGGGCTATGCCAGCGCGTTGGCGTGGGTGCTCTTCGCGGCGATCTTCGGACTGACGCTGATCCAGCTGCGGCTGCAGCGGACGTGGGTGACCTATGAGTGAGCGGCGATCCGTCGTGGGCACGCTGCGTGGGGTGGCGCTGTCGGCGGCGGCGACGCTGTCGCTCCTGCCCTTCCTGTGGATGCTCAGCACCTCGCTGAGGACGCTGCCCGCCGTGGTCAGCGATCCCTTTGCGTTGCCGCTGCCGCCGCTGTGGGGCAACTATCCCGCCGTCTTTGCGGCCATCCCCTTTGGGCGCAGTTATCTCAACACGATCTACGTCACACTGGCCCGGTCGCTGGGGGTCCTGCTGACCTCGTCGATGGCGGCGTATGCCTTTGCCCGGTTGCGCTTTCCCGGACGGGACGTGCTCTTCGCCGCTTACCTTGGGACGATGATGATCCCCTCTCAGGTCACGATGATCCCCACCTTTGCGCTGATGCGGCTTCTGGGCTGGCGTGATACCTACGCGGCGCTGATCGTGCCTCAGCTCACGAGCGCCTTCGGCACCTTCCTGCTGCGGCAGTTCTTCCTCACGCTGCCCACGAGCCTGGAGGAGGCCGCCGTGATCGATGGGTGCTCGCCCTTAGGGATCTTCCGCCACGTGATCCTGCCGCTGGGCAAGCCGGCGCTCGCCACGCTGGCGGTCTTCACCTTTCTGGGGGCGTGGAACGACTTCATGTGGCCGCTGATTATGACCGACAGCCCCGAGCGCTTCGTGCTCAGCGTGGCGCTCTCGTATCTGCAGCAGACCAACTACACCGACTGGCCCCGGCTGATGGCCGGGGCCGTGATGACGCTGCTGCCGGTGCTGGCGGTCTTTGTGGCCGCTCAGCGCACTTTCGTCGAGGGCATTGCCCTGACGGGGATCAAGGGGTAGGGGACTACCAGTCCACGACAGAGCCGTCGAAGGCGTCGTAGGATTCGTGGTTGCGCCAGTCGTGGTCGATCTTGTCGGCTAAGGCCTCTTCGTCAAGCTCGATGCCCAGGCCCGGCTTAGTGGGCAGCTCGATATAGCCGTCCCTGAAGGTGAAGGGCTCCTTGAGGTAGCCCTCGCCCAGCGTCGTGTGTTCCTGGGCCAGGAAGTTGGGGATCGCGGCGTCGAGCTGGATGCAAGCTGCCAGGGCGATCGGCCCGAGCGGGCAGTGAGGCGCGATGGCGGCGTAGTAGGCCTCAGCCATGCCCGCGATCAAGCGCGTCTCGAAGATGCCGCCGGCGTGACAGAGGTCGGGCTGCAGGATCATGGCGGCGCGCTTCTCCAGGACCTCGCGGAAGCCCCACTTGGTGTAGAGCCTCTCGCCCGTGGCGATGGGGATGTGCGTGCTATGGGCGAGATCGGCTAACACGTCGACGTTCTGGCACTGCACCGGCTCCTCGATGAACATCGGCTGGTAGGGCTCCAGCACCTTGATCAGCAGCTTGGCGGTCTGAGGTGAGATGGCGCCGTGGAAGTCAATGGCGATGTCGACCTCAGTGCCGGCGGCCTCGCGCAGCGCTGCGAAGTGCGCGGCAGCTTTGTCCACGAAGTCCTTGCTCTCGACGATGCGCGCCGGGCGGTCCTTCGCGACCCCCGTCTTGAAGGCCGTGAAGCCCTGATCGACGAAAGTCTTGATGTTATCGGGCCGCGCGCCGCCCTTGTAGATGCGGATACGGTCACGCGTGGGGCCGCCGAGGAGCTTGTAGACGGGCACCCCCAGCGCCTTGCCGGTGAGGTCCCAGAGGGCCTGCTCGACGCCGCTGAGGGCGCTGGTGAGCAGTGGGCCGCCGCGGTAGAAGGCGTGGCGGTACATCGCCTGCCAGTGATGCACGACGGCCGTGGGGTCCTTGCCGATGAGATAGGGGGCCAGCTCCTCCACGGCGGTGGCGCAGGTGAGCGCGCGCCCCTCCAGGATGGGCTCGCCGAGGCCGACGAGGCCTTCGTCGGTGTGGATCTTCAGGAAGATCCAGCGGGGTTTGACGAGGAACGTTTCGACTTGGGTGATCTTCATGGGGCCTCCAATTGGGGATGCGTGGGATTCGTTGTGCTGCGGTGTGATGATAGGGGCGCGGGGGAGGGTGTCAAGCCACGCTGCCCTGTGGGAGACCGACAGTCAGTCGAGCTGGTAGGGCTCGGGTGCCTCGCACATGATGATCTGGTCGGTATCGATGGGCGGGTAGACCTCAGCCGGGCCGAACCCGCCGAGGCGATCGACCAGAGCCTCGATCTGAGGTACGCAGTAGGACTCCATCTGTTCGTTCACCTGAGATCCGGTGAATCGTAACACCTGCCAGCCGTTAACTTGCAGATCCGTATCCCGTACGTTATCCTTGGCTGCGCGCGGGGCGCCGACGTGCCATGTATCGCCATCGGTCTCGATATCGATCTGGCCCCACCGACAGAACAGCGCGAAGTCAAGATAGTAGCGGCGCCGGGCGACCTGGACGCGCCACTGGCGCTCGGCATCGGCCCGTAGCGCCCTGAGCCTGGCCCAGAGACGGTTCTCCAAGGGGCTGTCGTCGAAGAGGTCGTTGATCTCCTCCGCGAGCCAGAACTTCTCCAGCGTGGTTGGGATGAAGACGATGCGGCGCCAGCGGCGACTGACAATTGGACGCGACAACTCCTCCAGGTGATCCACGAAGATCTGATGGTAGCGCTTGGCGGTCTTAACGTTGGGGGCTTCGTCTGGGAAAAGGTCGGCGCGTGAGACCTGGCGGATCTCACGCACAGTACCGTAGTAGCGGACGGCGTAGGCCTCGTCGCCGAAGACCCTGGTCTGGTAGAAGGCAATCAGGCGCGGCGGCCAGCGCTTGGGCGCTGTCGAGACAGGGATTCGGTACCACCCCTGCTGCCGGAGAATCGCGAGGGCGGCAGGGTCGTTGAGGATGGCGACGAGGACTTCGCCGTGCATAGCCCTCACCCCAGGCACGCCTGCGTGCCTTGACCCTCTCCCATCGTGCTTTGTGGATGGGAGAGGGGGTGAAAAGCGAACTGCGATGTCATATGGGTCCCCCCAGATCATCCGCGATGGCGCGGAACTGCTCCAATACCGCCTCCAGATCCTCTACAATCTGCGCGGCGAGGACGTCGGGCTCGGGGAGGTTAGCAGTTTCCTCCAAGGATTCGTCGCGGATCCAGAAGATGTCGAGGTTGGCTCTGTCACGGGCCATCAGCTCATCGAAGGTGAAGGCTCGCCAGCGCCCGTCGGAGTTGTCCTTGGACCAGGTCGCCGCGCGCTGGTGGCGGTTCTCGGGTTGGTAACAGGCGACGAAGTCGTCCAGATCATCGCGGGTTAGCGGGTTCTGCCTGAGCGTGAAGTGCTCGTTGGTGCGGAGGTCGTGGATCCACAGGGTGTCGGTTGCCGCCTCGGCGCCGCCGGCGCGGCAGTCGAAGAAGAGGAGGTTAGCGTTGAGGCCCCGGGCGTAGAAGATACCCGTGGGCAGCCGTAGGACGTGTGAACGTTGCATTTCCGCCCGAGACCTGGCCCAACCTGTAGAGCAGGTTGCGGCACTGGTTCTCCAGCGCCGTGCCCTCCAGACGGCGGAGGCTCTCCCAGTTGCAGGCGACCGAAATGACGCTGGCTTGCCGAAGACCTCAACCTGCTCGGTGTCCATCTTGCGGAAGCACAGGTAGGTGAGTTGTCCGACGTAGTCGCCGTAGGAGACGTCGTCGTCGCGAAGGACGTTGCAGTAGGCCCAGAGGCGCTGGACGATGCTGGCGGATTGGCTGGTCAAGATACCTCCTCATCCGGCAGATACAGCCGGTCCTTGACCCATAGCGCCGGATTTGAGATGATGTAGGTGTAGATACGTCGATGCTCGTCTGCGCTTCGGATGACATGTTCCCAGTAGTTGCGCTGCCAGAACGACGTGCCGGGCGCATCGTGGGTCGTGTTGATCTCCCGGGTCACGGCTGCCTTGAACGACCGGACGATGGCGCTCAATGAGCCCGGTGTCACAAGGCGCGGCGCGGCGCCAGAGGGCGCAGAACCAGAGGGCGCAGAACCAGAGGGCGCAGCATGCTGCGCCCCTACAACGGATGGTTGGCCGATGACGATGATGCCATGGACGTGGTTCGGCATGATGATATGGGCGTCCAGTGCGGCATTGGGGAAATGATCGGGTATTCCTTGCCAGCAACGATCGGCGATCTCACCGAGTTCCGAAAGCGACATCCTGCCATCGGCGATCCGGCCCAACCTGCATAGCCGGTTCTGCACACAGATGGTCACGAAGTACATCCCGGCTGACGCGTAATCATATCCACGCAAGCGGATCGATCGCCGGTGATGACGTTCAGGATCGTAAGGCATCGTGTTTCTATCCCCGGTCACCGTATTAGGGTAGGGGCGCAGCATGCTGCGCCCTCTGGTCGGTGCTGCTCTGAACAGGCCGGCCTGCGGCCTCCAGCATCCGGTCGATCTGCCGGCGCGCTTCCTGTTCAGGCGTGAGGGGTGTGGGCATGGCTTGCCTCGGTCGTGCGTGCGGCATGGCCGCGGTGAGTCGGTCGTTTTTCTGCATGTCCAGTATACTGCAAAGGAATGCGTGCCACAAACCACGGCGGAACAAATCCACGGCGGTCCGCGTTATAGGGATGGAGTGACTAACATGATATCGAAAGGTGGTAACGACGTGAGGCTGAAGCGACATACTGTGGTGTTGGGTGCGATCCTGAGTCTGGCGCTGCTGGTGACGGGCTGTCT
Source organism: uncultured Anaerolineales bacterium (assembly GCA_964650935.1). Lineage (GTDB taxonomy): Bacteria > Chloroflexota > Anaerolineae > B4-G1 > SLSP01 > PWVB01. Next base: position 3,398 of record CAZYYC010000016.1, on the reverse strand, counting down.
GCCCACAGGCAGCGCGTTGGGTGAGGGGGGGCAGCCGGCGCCCTCGGAGGCGATCGAGCTGGACGGGACCCGCTGGGACGTGGTTGAGTTAGGCGGCGAGCCGGTGACGGGCGATGCCCAAGGCACGCTCGACTTCTCGGGCGGGCAGGTGAGCGGCGTCGGGTTCTGCAACGGCTTCGGTGGCGTCTATGAGCTGGATGGGACCGAGCTGACGTTCGGCGAGCTGGCCCAGACGCTGATGGCGTGTCTCGAGCCGGAGGGTGTGATGGAGCTGGAGTCCGCTTACATGGCGGCGTTGAACAGCGCGACGGCGTACCGTCTGGACGGCGATAATCTGGTGCTGACCGATGCCGAGGGGACGGACCTCGTGGTCCTCAGCCCGGCGGAGACGGTGAGCCTTGAGGGCACGTCGTGGCAGCTCACGGGATACAGCGACGGGCTCGGTGTGACGAGTTTGGTCCTCGGGAGCGAGATCACGGCGATCTTCGACGGTGAGAACGTGGGGGGCTCGGCAGGGTGCAACAGCTACACAGCCTCCTACACGCTTGATGGCGATGAGATCAGCGTGGGGCCGGCGGCGAGCACCCGGATGGCCTGTATGGAGCCGGAGGGTGTGATGGAGCAGGAGTCTGCCTATCTGGAGGCGCTGTCGGCGGCGGCGACGTATGAGCTCGGACGCGACCGACTGACGCTGTACGATGGTGAGGGTCAGACTCTGGTGATGTTCACGGCGGGTGCCGAGTAGGTTTCCGCCGGACGATGGGGGACGGCTTTCACAGGCCGTCTCCCTTTCGCTGTCCATCTCGGGAGGGGACAGGGCTGTCGCATTCCGATCGCGGCAGGTCTCAACGGCGTCCGGCGGAGCATCGTCGCGTCCTCGGCGCGGGCCGCTCTCGGAGCGGCTCTGCGGATCGCAGATGCTAGTGACGGCAGCCAACTGGAGGCCCAGATGCGTACGCCTCGCGATGGTGGACGCTTGACGCCCAGATGGGTCCCGATATACTGACCTCGCGAATACACTAGGGCGGCACGCGCCGCCGGAATCCGATACCGAGGTCGTCTATGTATATCAAGTGTCTGGCTTGCGAGGCGCTGGCGCGCCTCGCTTATCTGTCGGCGGCACGCTCGCCCCATACCGTGGATGTGGAGCTCTTCAAGCTGGGGTGGCACCAGGATGCGCCGAAGCTGAACGAGCGGCTGCAGGCGGCGATTGATGCCGCAGCAGCCGATCCCGAGCGGCCTTACGACGCGATCGTGCTGGCCTACGGGCTCTGCGGTCGAGCGACGGCAGGCCTCATGGCAAAGCGTGTGCCCCTCGTCATTCCCCGCGCCCACGACTGCATCACGCTCTTCCTCGGCGGGCGGGATCGCTATCGTGACGAGTTCACGGCGAATCCGGGTACCTACTGGTATGTGCGCGACTACGTCGAGCGCAACACGGGCAACACGGCGCTCTCGCTGGGAGCCGAGGGTTACGATAACGTCGCGGAGATGTATGACGAGTACGTCGCGAAGTACGGCAAGGACAACGCCGACTACCTGATGGAGGTGATGGGGGCGTGGCAGGCGCACTATAACCGTGCCGCCTACATCGATATGGGCGTCGCCGATAGCGCTGACGTTGAGGCTGAGACGCAGGCTGAGGCCTCGCGCCGCGGTTGGACCTTCGAGAAGATGGCGGGTGATCTCGTGCTCATCCGGCGGCTGATCGAGGGCGATTGGGATGAGGATTTCCTGGTACTCGAGCCCGGCACCTCGGTGCAGATGGTCTACGACGAGCGTGTCGTTGACTGTGCCATGCTCGCGCCGGGGTAGGGCGCAGGCGATGATCCTTGCCCCCGATTCGCTGTACGCGCCGGATGACTCGAGGGCAACCCTGGCGGGGATGCGGACATCCTTGCCCGGTGGACCGGCGATCGGTTAACGTGGGATGATCAACACCTACAACGAGGGTGACCTCCACGCGGCGCTCAAGGCTTGGTATGCGGGTGCCGAGGGACGGATGGAGGTGCCTGTTGACGGGTACATCGCCGATGTCGTGCGCGACGAGCTGCTGATCGAGGTTCAGACGAGGAGCTTCGCCTCCATCAAGGCCAAGGTGACCGCTTTGGCTGATCGTCACCGTGTCCTCCTTGTCTATCCCATCCCCAGCTGCAAATGGATCGTGCGACTTCCGGGGAACGGCGCGCCGATTTCCGAGCGCACACGGCGGAGGTCACCGCGGCGCGGCACGGCGCTGGATCTCTTCTCCGAGCTGGTCAGCTTCCCGTCGCTCGTTAAGCGTGACACCTTCGCCGTAGAGATCGCTTTCACCCATGAGGACGAGATGCGCACCTACGACCGGCGCCGCGGTTGGCGGCGCAAGGGGTGGGTGATCGCAGAACGCCGGCTGCTCGAGGTGGTGGACACCCTATCCCTCTCGTCGCCCCGGGACTTCGCGCCGCTGATCCCCGACGCCCTTCCGCCACGCTTCACGACGGTCGACGTCGCGCGTGCCACAGGGCGCTCGCGGCGCTTCGGACAACAGATGGCCTACTGCCTGCGCGAGATGGGACTGATTGAAGCCGTGGGGCACCACCATCGGGCGGTGCTCTACCGGCGCATAGACAAGGAGTCCTCCGATGCTACGTGAACGATATCCTCTTGAGACGATCCGTACGATGCTGATCCCCCGGCAGGACTGGCGTCCGTATCCGACCGCCGATGACCGGGGAGCGTGGGCGGCGCTGCCGGCGAGCGTCCGTCGGCACTACCTGACCCGCGGTGAGGCGGCGCTGGGCTACGGGTGGCCGACGATGCCGGCGACCCTCTTCCTCGAGTTCCAGCGTGTGGGCAACCGCAGTCGCTACGAGCAGGTCAACCACGAGCGGCGTCTCGCGCTGCGCGACCTGGTGCTCGCCGAGGCGATCGAGGGGCAGGGGCGGTTCCTGGATGACATCGTCAACGGCATTTGGGCGACGTGCGAGGAGACCTATTGGGGGTATCCCGCTCACGTCAACATCCAGCGAGCCGGTGTCGATCTGCCCGATGTGGAGGAGCCGACGGTGGATCTCTTCGCGGCGGAGACCGTGGCGCAGCTTGCCTGGACGCTCTATCTGCTGGGTGAGCGGCCGGATACGGTGTCGCCCCTGGTGCGGCGCCGGGTGATCGTGGAGGCCCAGCGACGTGTGTTGGATCCTTGCCTGGCACGCGACGACTTCTGGTGGATGGGGTTTGATCCGGGGAGCCACGGGGTGAACAACTGGAACCCGTGGGTGAACTCCAACTGGCTGACGGCGGTCCTGCTGCTCGAGGAAGATGAGGGGCGACGGGCAGCCGCCTTGGCCAAGATCCTGCGCAGCCTCGACATCTTCGTGGGCACCTATGCGGAGTCGGGTGGGTGCGACGAGGGCCCGGGG
>CAZYYC010000015.1:21571-33269 GCA_964650935.1 uncultured Anaerolineales bacterium | reverse complement strand
GGGATGAAGTCGGCGATCACAGGCGACACACTCTGCGATCCCAAGGACCCCATCGTCTTGGAGTCCTTCGACTTTCCCGAACCGGTGATCTCCGTGGCGCTGGCACCCAGTTCGAACAACGAGCGCGACAAGCTTTACCAGGCGGTCCGCCGCCTCTGCGATGAGGACCCCACCCTACTCTGGAAGGTCGTCGCCGAGACCGGCGAACTCGTCCTTTCGGGCATGGGCGAACTCCACCTCGAGATCGCGGTCGAGCGACTCCGTCGCGAGTTCGGCCTGACGCCGAAGGTCAGCCTACCCCAGGTCTCCTATCGAGAGACGGTGCAGCGCCAGAGCCAGGTTGTCACAACCTACCGCAAGCAGTCGGGGGGACATGGCCACTACGCTCGCGTCGAGCTGCGAGTTGAGCGGCTCGACGATACAGCGGAGGGCGTCGTCTTTGAGAACGAGACCACCGGCGCCAGCCTGCCTCGTGACTTCATCCGTCCGATCGAGCTCGGCATTCGTCGGACGCTTGAGGAGGGCGTGATCGCGGGCTATCCGGTGACTGACCTCAAGGTCACGCTCGTCGACGGCGACTACCACGAGGTGGACTCCGCCACGATGGACTTTGAGATCGTGGGCAGCATGGCCGTCAAGGAGGCGATCCACAAGGCAGGTCCGGTGCTTATGGAGCCCATCATGCGGCTGGACATCAACGTGCCGGAGGAACACCTGGGGGCCGTCGTTGCCGATATGGGACGAAGGCGCGGCGTAATGCACGATATGCGCGTACGCGGGAACTACCGTAACGTCGATGGAGAGGTCCCCCTCTCCGAGGCCCGGGGCTACGCGACCGATCTGCGCAGCTTGAGCCAGGGCCGGGGTACCTTCAGCCTGGAGTTCAAGCGTTACCAGGTCCTGCCCGAGGATCTAGCTCAGGAAGTCATTGAGGCCAACCGCCGGAGGATGACGCAACGCGTGGCTGTCCAGTAAGCTGGCGACGCCGGAAGGCGAGGAGGAGCACGTGCAGCCTGACATCTCTCCAGTCATCACCGAGAGACTGATGCTGACTATGCAGGGCGCCTATATGCTGGACTGGCACGGCATTCACGGCATCGACCACTGGCGGCGGGTTCGCGAAAATGGGCTGCGCATCGCTCGCCAGAACGGAGCGGATCAAGTCGTCGTAGAGCTCTTCGCCTATCTACACGACATCAAGCGCCGGAACGACGGTCACGATCCCCGTCATGGTCAGCGTGCGGCAGAGTGGATTGTGAGGCTGGACGAGGGTGTGCTTCCGCTTGATAGCGAAGCCCTATACCTGCTGACCTATGCCTGTAGGCACCACACGCAGGGGCTCACCGACGCCGACATCACCGTCCAGACCTGCTGGGATGCCGATCGACTGGATCTCGGCAGAGTCGGTATCATCCCGAAGACGGAGCGTCTCTGCACTGACGTGGCCCGTCGACCCGAGATCCTGACCTGGGCGATCCATCGCAGTCAGGCGCCCCGTCAGCGATGACCCTGACGACCGAACTCCTCGCTCCGGCACGCGATCTGGCCTGCGGTAGGGCGGCCATCGATGCAGGCGCTGATGCAGTCTACATCGGAGCGCCGCAGTTCGGCGCCCGGTCGCGGGCAGGTAACGACCTCGCCGACATTGCCGCACTGGTCGCCCACGCCCACGCCTACTGGGCACGCGTCTACGTCACGGTCAACACACTGCTCTACGACGATGAGCTGCCTCAAGCCGTCAAACTCATCCATGACCTTCACGACATCGGCGTTGACGCCGTCATTGTGCAGGACGTCGGTCTGCTGGAATGCGAACTGCCGCCGATCCCCCTGATAGCCAGCACACAGATGCACAACGCGACGCCTGAGCGCGTCAGGTTCCTTGAGGAGGTCGGCTTCCGGCGAGCCATCCTCGCGCGCGAGCTGACGCTGGAGGAGATCCGCGCGATCCGCGCTGCCACCGAGCGCATCGAGCTGGAGGTCTTCGTCCACGGCGCCCTGTGCATCAGCTACAGCGGTCAGTGCTATATGAGCTATGCTGTCGGCGGGCGCAGCGGGAATCGGGGCGAGTGCGCTCAGCCGTGCCGCCGCAGCTACAGTCTGCTGGATCGAACGGGGCGCGTGCTGATCAGGGACCGCTATCTTCTATCACTGCGTGATATGAGACGCCTGGACGACCTCGGTGCACTGCTCGACGTGGGCGTCTCCTCATTCAAGATCGAGGGACGTTTGAAAGACGCTCTCTACGTAACGACGGTGGTCAGCGCATACCGCCAGAGGCTGGACAGAGAACTCGCGGCGCGAGGCCGGCGGCGCAGCTCGTCCGGGCAGAGTCACGTCGCCTTTGATCCTGACGTCGGGAAGGTCTTCAATCGCGGCTTCACACCCTACTTCCTCCACGGACGTGAGACACCGCCCAGCGCCATCGATACGCCCAAAATGGTGGGAGAAGCGCTAGGGACTGTCATCTCAACTACCGCGAAGACCTTCACGCTGAAGACCGACGCCGTATTGCAGAACGGGGATGGCCTCGCCTTCTTCGATCCCGAGCAGCAACTTGCAGGTACCGTCGTCAATGATGCCCACCGCACACGCCAGGGACTGGTCGTGACCCCCAACGCAATGGAGGGCATCCGCGTGGGCGCGAAGATTCACCGCAACCACGATCGCGCATACTTGGATCTCGTCGTCCAGAACTCCCCTGAGCGAACGCTTGGCGTTACCTTCCGGCTTGCTGAGACGAGGGACGGTTTGACGCTGCAGGTCATAGACGAGGACGGCAACGCCGCCGTGGTGACGTGGCAGGACGAGAAGGTGCCGGCCCACAAGCCGGCACGGGCCAACGAAACTGCGCGCCGGCAGCTCAGCAAGACCGGAGGCACGACCTACCGCTGTGAGGACGTGACCCTTGACTGGTCTGATCCCTGGTTCTTGACCACGGCACAGCTCAACGCGCTTCGTCGTGCAGCCCTTGAGCGGCTGACGTTGGTTCGCGAAGAGAAGCGTCCTACACAGGTGGGGCAGGTCGAGCGTAACTCGGTCCCCTACCCTGAACAGACGCTCACGTTTCGCGCCAACGCTCTCAACGCCAAGGCCATCGCCTTCTACCAACGCCATGGCGTGAGCCCTATCGAGGCGGCTGCCGAGTCAGGCCTCGATATGACGGGTCGGGAGGTGATGGTCACGCGCATGTGTATCAGAGAGAGCCTCGGTTGGTGTCCTCATCAGGCTTCTGCTCCAAAGCTCGCGGAGCCTCTCACTCTCGTGGACGAAGACGGGCGTCACTATGCCCTTCGCTTCCGATGTGCCGGCTATCCGCATGACTGCGGTATGGAGGTAGTCTACGGAGACGCGAAGAGCCGGAGGCTGCCCCCGTAGCCTCCGGCTCTCCAAAAAGGAGGAAATCTCACGTCGCGTGCGTTCCTGTTTTCTATGACAAGTGTAGCACAATTGGAGTTCGTGATCCTGACGTGTTTCTGACGTTATCCTGACGCAACCCTCACAGCCTGTTGAGCGATCACTCTTCAGACGTGAAAAACCGGAGGCTGTCCCCAATACAGCCCCCGGTTTTCCAGAAGGAGGAGAATCTAATGTCGCTTGCGTTCCTGCACGCCCTGACTCTAGAATAGCAGATCGCCGGTACATTACTTGACGGAAATCTGACGCTTGATGCGTGGCAACCTAACAGATTGCCCTGTCGCCACCCGAGGTTACAATCGACGCAGTTAGCCAACCGGTCCGTGCAGGCGCATCGCCTGAGCGGACCCACAACTCACGGAGGTTCAGCCCATGCACTTTGAACACGTCGCCCTCAACGTATCCGATCCCAAGGCTATGGCGCAATGGTACGTCGATCATTGCGGCATGCGCATCATCCGCGCGGTCGATGGCCCACCCTATATGCGCTTCCTCTCTGACGCCACCGGACGCGTTATCTTCGAGCTCTATGCCAACGCCAACGCACCCATCCCGGATTACGCGGGGCAGGATCCGCTCGTGCTTCACGTAGCCTTCGCGGTCGATGATATGGCCAAGACCAAGGAGCGCCTCATCGCTGCCGGGGCGACGGCTGTCTCTGACGAGCAGCTGCCGGACGGTACACGCCTGGTCATGCTCAGAGATCCCTGGGGTGTTTCCCTACAGCTGGCTCAACGGGGCACGCCACTCGGCGCATAGGTCCCCAACTCTCGCTGCGCAGAATTGCCCGCACATCAGCCTCGGTTATACTAGCCGATGGCTTGGGACCCGCGGGTAGGTCGAGGGTGCTCTAGAGCGCCCTGCAGCGACTCGCGTCACACGCCTGAGAACGGACTACAGACCAGCAACGGAGAGGGAACTATGGGCATGATCTACGAATCACGACACGGCAAACTAGGCATCCTCGTGGGCGGAGGCCCCGCACCAGGCATCAACGGTGTGATTCACGCCGCCACTATCGAGGCACTCAACAGCGGGATGGAAGTCATCGGCATCCGTGAGGGGTTCAAGCACCTCATGGAGGGCAAGGTCGTGGGCGATCAGTTGGGATTCGACGACGTCACGCGCATCTACAGCCGGGGCGGCTCGATCCTCTACACCTCGCGCGCCAATCCCACCAAGGACGAAGCGCTGCTGCGCAAGTGCGGGCAAGCCCTGATCGACAACGGCATCAGCTGCCTATTGGCCATCGGCGGCGACGACACCGCCTACTCAGCTTACCGCGTAGCACGCTATGCCGAGGAGAACTTGGGCGTGCGAATACGCACGGCTCACGCACCCAAGACCATCGACAACGATCTTCCACTGCCGTACGAGATCCCCACGTTCGGCTTCGAGACCGCCCGCGATGTCGGTGCGCGCCTCGTGCTGAGCCTGATGGAAGACGCGCTGACGACCCAGCGTTGGTACATCGTGGTGGCGATGGGGCGGAAGGCCGGCCATCTGGCCCTCGCCATCGGACGTAGCTCAGGCGCTACGCTGACGCTGATCCCTGAGGAGTGGCGCGGGCGCAAAGTGCGTATGCAGGAGGTTATCGATGTCCTGGTCACCTCCATTTTGCGGCGCCTTGCCGAGGGTCGACGCCAGGGCGTGGCCGTCGTCGCCGAGGGGTTGGTGGAGCTGATGGATCCTGCTGATTTTGACGAGCTCAACAGCGCTGAACGCGACGAGCATGGCCACGTGCGGCTTGCTGAGATCAACATCGGCGACACCCTACGCAAGGCCGTTCGCGCGGATCTCAAGAAGATCGGCATCGACATGCGTCTGGTGAGCAAGGACGTGGGATACGAGCTACGTAGCTGCGACCCCAGCCCTTACGATATCGATTACACGCGCAGCATCGGACAGGCAGCCGCAGAGTTCCTCATCAGCGGGGGCAGCAACGCGACGGTGACGATCCAGAACGGTCACGTCGTCCCCATTCCCTTCGCCGAAATGATGGATCCGGAGACAGGTCGCACCGAGGTCCGCATCGTCGACGTGGACTCTGCCCAGTACTACTCAGCTTACAAGCTGATGGTACGCCTCAAGGAGGAGAACGCCGACGACGATCTGCTGATCTCTCGAATGGCAGCACAGACGAACATGACACCGGAGCAGCTTATGGCCCGCTACGGCTATCTTATGGGCGCCGGCGAGCGTCCCTTCTAGCCCCCAAAGCGCCGACAGAGACCTCGGAGTTCCTGCAGGAACTCCGAGGTCTCTGCATATCGCGCTTATCCCTGGGTCTTGCCCAGGAAGACCGGCGCCAGCATCTGCTCCACCGGTGCATAGCGATCGGTCAGGATCACGTCACGCCCCTCGTCGAGGTATTGATCAACCGCCTCCGGTGACAGCACACCGGCTAGAAACCGCGAATCCGGGTCAAATGCGTCGAAGTCAAGAGGCGTATCCGTCGCTACAACGACGAAGGTATCTCGCGACACATCTCGCCACTGAGCCTGCCGCGGCACCACGTAGACGTGATCGAAGGTCAAACGCAGGGTTCGTACGTAGGCGCGCAAGAACTCGCCGACCGCACCATCGATGATGTTAACAACGTACAAACCGTCTTCCACCAGCCAGGCGCGCACATGTTCGTTGAAGCTCTCGGTGGTCAGATGGTAAGGTACTGAGAAGTCATTGAAGGCATCACCGAAGATGATGTCATAGGCTGTGTCGGGTGAGCGGCTGAGAAACGCACGTGCGTCCTCGTTGTAGCTGGTGATCCGGGCGTCAGGTGACAGCCCCAGGTGGCTGATCGCTACCTCAGTGACACCCGGATCGATCTCCACGACATCCACGACGCTGTCAGGATAGGCCTCCTCAACGTAGCGCGGGAAGGTGTACCCACCCCCGCCGATGAAGAAGGTGCGTAGTGGACTGTGACGTGCCGCTTGATAGTCGGTCAGTTCGGCGTAGGTCTGTTCGTAATGGTAGACGAGATCAAGCGGGTCATCGAGCGAGCTGTAACTGTGCACCAGCCGGTCCAACACCAGAACGCGAATCGTTCGACCATCGCGCTCCTCCTCACGGACCTTGATACAGAAGTAGTTGGTCTCACGCATACAGGTGCTCTGTGTCCATCCTGCCTGCACCGCCCCCAGTGAGAGCACGACCACGATGGCGGTCACGGTCACGTCGCGTACGGCACGGCCCGAAATGAAGAAGAGCAATCCCATCAACGCCAGCACGACCGCAACGCCCCAGACTACGGTGTAAGTCCCGAACCACGAGATCAGCCAGAACCCCGTGGCAAAGGTGCCGACGATGCTACCTGCCGTACCGGCAGCCGAGATTCGGCCCACCGTACGCCCTGCGTGAGCAAGATCATCCATCGCTAACTTGACGACGATGGGTGAGATCGTGCCCAGGACCGTTGCGGGAATAAAGAAGAGTGCCGTGATGAGCACCAGGATCTCGACCACGACAGGCCATTCGACCCGCGCTACGAGGGCCAGCTGGTCCATACCCAGAATGCTCAACGACGTCACGCCCGACAGCAGGAAGATCGCACCCAGGAAGCGGAAAGATGCGTAGCGATCAGCTAACCGCCCGCCGAGATAGTTGCCCAGGCTCAGTCCGGCAAGGATCACACCGATCACGCTGGTCCACGTGTAAAGTGAAACCCCCACCTGGGGGGCGATGATCCTCCCCGCGACCAACTCAAGCGTCATCACACAGACATTCGAGATGAAGACGATCACGCCGGGACGCCAAAACCACGGTGATGAAGACGATGCACGTTTCATGGTCTACTCCATGCCCACTCCAGAGATATCGAGTCCTCGGCCACGCCGGGCCACGGCGCTGAGTCTACCCTCACTTCGCCAATCGGGCAATCGCAGCAGGTTCAGCTAACCCTTGTCGCGAACAGAAATCTGGTATAGTGTGTTCGATGAAGAACTTACGCTACATCGTTGCGTTCCTAACACTACTCGTGCTGGGCTCCGGACTTCTGGCCCTTCCGGCGGTTGTTCGTGCCTTGCCCGGACGCTATGCCAGCCTCCTGCCGGCACCCCTTCAGGCACTCCGCCATACGGACCATCCGGTGACCCTGCCCACACCTGCGGCCTTCCCCACTCAACTCATCCTGACGCCCTCGCCCCCCACCCTTACACCGAGCCTGGAGCCAACGTTGGACCCGTCGCCAACACCGGCGTCCTCGTCTACGCCAGCGCCGACAGAGACGCCCAGCCCCGCGCCGACCGCGACGCCCACACTGCCCGATAGGGTCTACCTCGAGGGCGGACGCCACGAACGCCAGGGCTGGAACAACTGTGGACCGACGACCCTCGCCATGGCGCTATCGTTCTGGGACCTCGACGACCGTCAGACCGACATCGCCCCGCTTCTGAAGCCCGACCCCGAGGACAAACACGTCGGCATCTACCAGATGGCCGACTACGCCGAGGATCGGGGGCTCCGTGCCATCGTCCGCTCAGGTGGCACGCTCGATGGGTTGAAGCGATTGCTGAACGCCGGATTCCCCGTCATCGTCAGAACCTGGTATGTGCGCGACGCGCGGGACCAGCTAGGGCATTACCGCCTCGCCATCGGCTACGATGACGCCACGCAGACCTTCGATCTCTACGATTCACTCTACGATCCGCCGACCACGATGGCGTATGACGAGCTCTACGAGCTCTGGCGCGTCTTCAACTGGAGCTATCTGGTGGTCGCGCCGCCCGCCCGTTGGGACGATGTGGCATCTCTGATCGGACCGGATCTGGAAGACGAGGCTATGTATGAGCGTACCCTGGCACGTGTCGAGGACGAGATCGCCGCGCCCCCCTCAGCGTGTGTGGCTTACGCAGCCTGTTCGGACTGGGTCGCCTACGGATGGCTCACGGCAGGCACCAACCTGACGGCCCTGGGGCGCCACGTCGAGGCCGCGCATGCTTACGATCAGGCCCGCCAGCTGGGCCTCCACTATCGGCTGACATGGTACGTGTTCGGACTCTACGAGAGCTACTACGAGATCGGACGATACGATGACGTCGTCGGACTGGCCAATGCCACACTGGCGACGGCCGCGAACCTCGAGGAATCCTATTATTGGCGCGCCAAGGCCCGGCTGGCCCAGGGCGACACGGCAAGCGCCATAGGTGACCTCGAGACGGCGCTGCGCTACCATCGCGGCTGGCAACCGGCCACCGCACTTCTGGCCGAGATCGCTCCGTGACGAGTACTGCTAACGACCTCGCCAAGACGCCAGGTTCCGCCCTGATACCCCATGTCGCGCGTTCGGCGACACTGGTAGCCGGCTTCTTCGCCCTCGATAAGCTCCTAGGGGTGCTGCGCGACGCTGTGATCGGGCGGGCTTTTGGCGCCTCTGCGGTCCTGGATGCCTACTACGCAGCCTTCGAACTACCGGACGCGCTCTTCAACGTAGTCGCCGGGCTTGCTATGGCGACGGCCCTGATGCCCGTGCTCTCTGCCTACACCGAGCGTGACGATCGCCAGGGCACGTGGACGCTCGTCTCGACGATCATCAACTGGGCCCTCATCCTGGTGATCGGCGTCAGCGTCTGCGCCGCGATCTTTGCCCCTTATGTCATCCAGGCCGTTGCGCCGGGCTTCGACGCCGGGAGAGCGGATCTGGCAACACGCCTTATGCGGATCGTCCTTGTGCAGACGGTGCTCTCGTCGGTCAGCGGGATCTTGATGACCACCTTACAGGCGCACCGCCACTTCCTGCTGCCCGCAGCAGCCCCCATGGCCTACACCCTCGGACGCATCGCCGGGACGCTCTGGCTGGCCCCGCGGTGGGGCATCTTCGGGTTGGCGTGGGGCGGACTCCTCGGCACCGTAGGCCACCTTCTCATCCAGGTGCCCGGTCTGCTTCACTATGGCGCGCGCTGGTATCCCCACCTACGTCATCCTGACCTGACCCGTGTGCTCAGGCTGATGGGACCTCGAGTGCTGGGCCTGGGGGTCACCTACCTCAACTTTGTGTTGCCCACGTTCCTGGGCTCCAGACTTGCCCCGGGCGCGATTGCCAGCTACGAGTATGGCTGGCGCCTCATGCAGTTCCCGGAGACCATCATCGGGACCGCCCTCGGCCTCACCGTCTTCCCGACGCTGTCGCAACGCGCCAACGCCGGCGACCGCGAAGGGCTTCGTGAGACCGCGGCCTGGGCTCTGAGGTTGGTCCTGGGACTGGCGATTCCCGCAGCTGTCGGGCTCATCGTGTTGGGACGTCCCCTGACCGCCCTCTTCCTCCAACGAGGGGCCTTTGATGCCGCGGCAACCGAGCGCGTCTACCGCGGGCTTCAGGCGTTTTCGCTCGGCCTGATCGCTCACAGCCTGTTGGAGGTCGCGAGTCGCCTCTTCTATGCTCAGCGAGATATGTGGATGCCGCTTTGGGCCGCCGCCGCAGGGCTGGTCGCTAATGCCACATTGGGTACAATACTCCTGTCGCGACTGGCACACGTCGGACTGGCGCTGGGCAACTCCATCGGCGCCCTCGTCCAAGTGGTCATCTTGCTGTCGGTCGCGCGCAGGCGTTTGGGTGAGGGAGCACAAGGAGGCGGCAGCATCTCAATCGGGCGGACGCTCTTGGTCACGAGCTTGATGGGAGCCGCAGTCATCGGCTACCGGACGCTCGTAGGCGATGCGGGGCTGCTAGTGCAGGGCGGCGGTGGTCTGTTGGTTGGGGGCATCGTCTTCGCTGCGGCCACTGCTCTTTTTGGCAGCCGTGATCTTCGCGAGCTCCCTGGGCTCATACTGAACCGCTAGCGCAAGGCATCTATGCTGGAAGATACGGATCAAGAACAGCAAGATCAGCGACACACTGCCGAAGCGACGTGGGGCAGGCGGTTACTGGTCCAGCTGAAGGCCGGCGGTAGCGATCTGCAAGCGAGGATAGTCTCCTCGCTGCGTGCGGGCATACCGAAGGCATCACAGGTCACCGCAGTGCTGGGCCGCTACGGTGCCCACCTAGCCATCGTCACGTTGGCGCTCTCCGTCGGCTTGGGTCAACGCCTTCGACCTTTCGCTGATGTGGCCAGGAGCTCAGAACCCCGCGCCGTCTCCGCCATTGCCGAGGCCATCAACTCGCCTACACCGGGGGCTGACGCCTGGGATGGCTACGCTGACGTGACCGTAGGCAAGGCGAGTTCCGCCGGTATTGTCCGACAGGCTCATCCCCAGACCACCATTCCCGACCGACCGCGCCTGGAGCCCATCACCTACGTCGTGCAAAAGGGCGATAGTGTCTTTCTCATCGCGCAGCGCTTCGGTCTCTCACCCTATACGATCGTGTGGTCGAATATGGAGAGCCTGCAAGGAGCTCCGTGGCTGCTCCAGCCCGGCCTACCGCTCGTGATCCCCCCGGTGGATGCCGCCTACCACACCGTGAGACCCGGCGAGTCCGCGGAGGCTATCGCCCAGGCCTATGCCGTTGATCCTGATGCGCTGTACAACACGTGGAATACCATCGAACCCGACCAACTGCTGGCAGAAGGGACGTTGCTGCTGATTCCGGGAGCGACGGGGCCCGACTTCGATTGGGAGCCCCCGCCGCCGCCGACGCCCGTCCCGGTCGCGCCGTCAAGGCCGGCCGCTGCCGCGGGGGCGGCGCAGCCGCCTGTCCAGCCGGTCATGCCGGCAGCCAACGCGGTCGCTAACGGTTGGTTTATCCTGCCGACCGGTTCCTATGCCGTCTCAGGCTACGTCTTCGGCGACTACCGCAATCCGCGTCATATCGGGCTGGACTACCGCTGTCGCCTCGGCGATTCGATCTACGCAGCGGATGGCGGGACCGTCGTCTTCACCGGTTGGGGAGGTGGCTATGGCAACCTGGTGCGCATTGATCACGGCAACGGCTTCGTCACCTACTACGCTCACCTCAACGCCTTCGCCGTAGCGAATGGACAGGGTGTCGCTCAAGGACAACTCGTCGGCACATGCGGCACCACCGGCGCATCGACCGGACCCCACCTGCACTACGAGATCCGCCTGAACGGCGCGCCGCAGAACCCCAAGATCTACGAGCCGTGAGCCACCCTCTGGGCTAGCACGTCACATGGAAGAGGCCAATCACAGCGCCCTCAAGCAGATTCCACGACTCCAACGCCTCCCCTGTCGGCATCGCCTTCACCGTGACACCCCGCCCGCCGAAGTATGACTCCGCCTCCTCCGAGAGACGTACCCGCCCGAAGGCACCGGAGCCGATCAGGAGCGTCTCGCACCCTTCCTCGTAGACGTCGCTCGCTTCCTCCAGAGAGATGATGTGCGA